>JBATKU010000670.1:0-23423 GCA_049669725.1 Desulfobacterales bacterium | reverse complement strand
ATTTAACTCATCGCGGCTGGAAAGCCGCTCCCACAATAAAAGTGGTTTAATTGCAACCGATTTTATACACCATTTGAAAGCAAATGTATAATAACTCAACCAATCAACTATTTAATCCAAAAAACGAACAGGGCCACGCCCCAATTGGAGGAAGCCCTGCTTTTAGTTTTAAATCATATTTTACGGTGATTGAATTTTGGATTAACCGTTAACCGAAAAGCTGCTGTTGTAATTAATTTCGCGTTTCCTTGAGAAAAAGCCGACATTGATTTTACGGCCGATGTACCGCAGCATGAACTGATGGGGGTCCTTGTCGTGATCGTGGCCCTTTTCACAGGCATCGATTAATTCCGCCATCATGGCGCCGACCACCGGTGCATTTTTGTACTGGTTGCCGCTGGTGCCGATGGCCATATAAAAACCCTTCATGTCGGACTTGTCATAAATCGGAATCCAATCGTCGGAGCAGTCGTAAAGATCGCAGGTTCCCCGGGGCTGGTTGGGTATCTGCATGGTCGGTACTCGCTTGGCGCACCGGTAGGTCTGGGCTTTCCACTGGGTTTCTGAAAGCTCATTGTTGCGCCCGGGCTCTCCTTGGCCGGCATAAAATTCATCGGGATCCACCCATTCCTGGGGATCACATTCGGGGTCCTCGCTGCCAATCAGAAACATGTTGCCGACTTCCGGTCGGTAATAACAGGCAATGTCGCCATCGGAGGTATGATAGCCGTCATTGAGATAATCGTATCCCTCAGGCGACGGTACATGCATCACCTCGTGCCGCAGGGCCTTGGTCTTGATGTTACAGCCTTCGTAAACGCCTTCTGCCATTTGGTTGATCTTGAAAGAATGGGGACCGGCCGCATTGACAACCACCGGCGCATCAATTTGGGTCCCGTCTTTGAGGGTTACCCCCAGCACCTGGTTATCCTGGCTGCGGATGTCAACCACTTCCGTATTGAACAAAAACTCACCGCCGTGGGCTTCAGCCGCCCGCATGATATTATGGGCTGACAGGGCCGGATCGTTCACGTACCCACCTTCGGGACAGAAAATCGCTCCCTCGAGCATTTTCGTTGGTTCGTTAAAAAAATCGGGGTCTTCGGGTCGTTTGACTGGCCAGAATTCGTGTAATTCATAAACCGGCACCATCTCCTTGATCTTTTCTATGCTCCACTCTTCGTAGGCGACACCCACGGCATCATAATTTTTTTGCACTTTGCGCCAATCATGTCCCTGGGATTTTAGTAGAATGGAGCCGGTGTTCATATAGCGGGCAAGGCCTTTCTCATCTTTGACGTGGCCGAGATAATTTTCCCAGTCCAGCCAGTATTTAAATCCGTCGTAGGCCATGGCAACGCCATCCTCGGTGGAATAATGGGCCCGAACAATGGCGCAGGATGCAGCGGTGGAGCCTTCGCCCGCATCCGCCAGCTTATCGATGTTCAGGGTTTTATAACCCATTTTGGCCATTTCATAAGCGATGGGGCTACCAATAACGCCCGCACCGATAAGAATGGCGTCATATTTTTTGGTCATGGTGAAACCTCCTTATGGTGATTGAACATAGTAATTGGTCTAAATCCAATATTGTGCTTTTTAATTTTTAAGTTGCTGAATGCATAGAGGTTCTAAGGTTCTGGGTTCAGGGTTATTCTGAACCATCCGAACTTCCGACCCTCCAACCCTGAACCTTGAACCCTGATACAGTTACACTATTCAAATAAAGGATGGATTGCAAAGTTTTTTCAAGTCCCAGGCTTTTATTTTAAATGATTTATCGTGAACACCGGGATTGAAATAGACAAAATTCTTTTTTGTCAAATCCGGATCCATATAAATGTCCAGGGCCGTCAAATGCCCAAAGGGCGGCACGCAACCCACCTCACAGCCGACGGCCTGGCTGACATCCTCCGTTTTGGCAAAAGAAACTTTTTTGGTACCGGCCCCGGCGGCGGCCTGCCTCCAGTCTACCTTCTTGTTGCCGGGCAGAACCAGAACAATCATCCGGCCCTCTTTGGTGCTTAACACAAGTGATTTAACCGTCTCCGCTTCAGAAACCTGTAAGGCCTCGGCCATGGCCGGATTGGTATAAACCGGCTCATGTTCGTAAGTCTCATAGGCTATTTTGTTTTCTTTCATCAAAGAGATGATTTTTTCCTCAAGCGTCATAGTTTCTCCTCATAGCAGGTTCGCTGTTTGATTTAGCTGTGATTTCTAAGCCGAACTGCTTGCCGCAAGTCGAATTGCAATGCTGATGATCGCGGCAAGATGCCGCTCCCACCCTCTCGGTTGAAAGTTTAGGTCTCCTTTTTATACCCTATCGGTAAAATGAAAATCGCTGCCAATTATCCTTAACTATTAACGAATAACAAATAACGATTAACTTTTGGCATCGAGCCAAACCCTAAAGGCCTGCTCACCGGCAGGACGCAGTTTAACTTCCGCCCCTGCTTCAAGAATCGCCCCAACCATATCTCGGGCATATCCCCGGGAACAGGTCATGAGAATACCGGATCTCCCCGGAGTTCTTTCCAATGTCACAATTTGACACGGCACATGGGAAAAGGGTCCTTGCAGCAAAAACGGCGTCGGTTGGGAAGGATCAAGAAAATCAAGGGAGGTTAATTTCTCCAGCATCGAAAAGAGATCTTTCCCGAACACAGCCAAAAAAACCGTTGCATCCGTTACATCAGTATAAGCGGGATTATCTGGGCAGGCCGGTGTTTCCCCAGACAGATGCCAGACAGACGCCTGGGTGCGGTTCATGCGATTGATCAAAATCCCATTTTCAAATACGCATTGACCGGGATTATCCGGCACCTGAATCCCCAGTGACTGAATCCCTCCGATATCCGCATCCTGCAAATCCCATCTTGCCCGGTGGCTTAAATCGACCACATACGGTCCTGCGCCTTCGTCTTCATATTCCAGCACAACCGACCAGTTGTCCCGCTCTTCTGTTTTGGAGGGTACAGCATCAAATGACACCGCCGAGCGTCTAATTATATTTTCCATAACCTTTACCTTATAAATAATCGATAAAAACTCAACCCGAATTAAATATATTTAGAAGTGGTTTTAAAAGCCCAGATCAGGCTCAAGAGCAAGACCTACCGCAGATTGAAAGCGGAGCGTACACGCCAGTACGTGAGCATTTCAATCTGTGGTACAACGCAGCCATTGAGTCTTAGATGGGCTTTTAAAGCCACTTCTACATTTTTAAGCGCTTACCTTCCCTATCATAAAACGGCGTCGGCACCACCGTGGCATAAAGATGCTGACCTCCGCACCCGTCTTCATAAATTTGCAGCCGTGTGCCTTCAGCTGCCAGCGGGGCATCCACCAGAGCCAATCCGACAGGCTTTTTCAATGTACTGCTGTGGCGGGCGATACACACATAACCCCTGATGGCATTATCCACGATTATGGATCCGTCCTTGGGCGCACGGGAAGGGTTTTCCATGTTAAATCCAACCAACTTCAGGCGCCCCTCCTGTTTTTCGGTCTGTTTAAGCGCCACAGCACCCACGGTTTTGGCCTCCGGCTTATTGCGGCTCCATAAAAATCCAAGGCCGACATCATGCAGGGTGGTACGCTGCTCGGATTCCGAACCGATAATGAGGTGGCATTTTTCCATTCGCAAAACATTTTGGGCTTCCAGGCCGAAATTGCGAACCCCGAATTCTTTACCGGCTTCCGCCAGCACCTCCCACAGGGCCGGCATATAGGACGACGGAACATGAAACTCGTAGGACAACTCGCCCACGAATCCAAGCCGCATGGACCGGACGGGGATGTTATCTTGAATCATGAATTCGCGATGGCCGGCATAGGGGAAATCGTCATTGGACACATCCGCAGCCGTGACTTTCTCAAGCACCTTGCGTGAGTTGGGTCCGGCCAGGTTGATGACGCCGTAAGTATCGGTCAAATTCACCATGTTATAAATCCAGCCGTCAAAGCGGCTGTGATAGCGAAACCACTCCACCGTGCTGCCGGCGCGGCCGGTGGAAGTGGTAAAATAATAGTCGTTATCGCCGCGTTTGACCACCACGCCATCATCGATGATACATCCGTCATCCGTGCACATGGCCGAGTATTTAACCTTGCCCTCTGCAATTTTGGACATATCGCTGACATATACCCGCTGCAGCACCTTTAACGCATCCGGACCCCAGATTCTGAACTTTCCCAGTGTCGATGCATCGAGCATGCCGACATTGGAACGGACATTTTCAATTTCTCCCCGGCAGCTAAAGTCCTGGGAAAAATAGCGTGCCCGCCTCCAAACCCCGATACGCCGCATAACACCGCCGTCTTGTTTCTGGACGTTATGCATAGGGGTGCGTTTGCACATATCGTGGTTGGTTCCGGCATAGGTAGCGATAAAGGTCGGCACCAGGGGGGCACGAACCGTGGTCGGCCGGGCCGGACCGTTGGCGCCGCCATGATACTGGTCAACAAAAAGCGGCAGATTGTGCCCCGGTATTCCCCCCTGTCCGGGTCCTGTGCCGGCGGCTGTAAAGCGCTTGATCAACTCCGTAGCATCAAAGCCCATTTCCAGAGCCTGCTCTACATTTTTGATAGTCGTATCTTCATCAAAACAGATAAAACTTTTGCGGCCCTCCATAGGGGTCTGGACTAGTTTGGAGCCCCTGGCCGAGCCGGGCAGATCATTAAGCCTATCCCGGCTGCCCTGGATGTCTGTTTCAACTTCGGCGCCGCAATCAGCAGCGGCCATAAGTCCTGCCAGACTGCCCGATATCTCGATGGCGGCATCATTATTCAAGCCCAGCAAACGTCCGGCCACATGCATTTTGGGCGGCAGTTTTGTCGGTAGAAAGAATCCCGTGTGAAGGTCAAAGGTAAATTCGGCATGTCCCAGAGAGAGCGGTCCGGTAACCGGTGTCATGCCGGCGGAAGCCACCAAAAGATCACAATCAAGCGCCCGCCGGCGGGTTCCCGTAGTGGTGCTCAGAGCTACCCGGGTTACATGCTTTTCGCCATGGGCGGTGGTAGCCACCCATCCGCGCATAAATGGTATTTTTTTGGCCTCCACGGCAGCCACCAGTTCCGGGTCCTGTCCGTCTTCCCGAATGTCGGCAACGCAGGAAATCTTGAGGCCTAAATTACTCAAATCCAATGCCGCTTCCAGGCCCAGATCGTGACCGACACTGAAAACCGCATTTTCACCGGGCAGCAGGCCATAGGTTCGTGCCAGGCGATGAGCAGTGTTAATCTGCATCACGCCGGGACGTTCATTGTTTTCAAACAGCAGCGGACGCTCGATACACCCGGTGGCCACCACAATGCTCCGGGCCCGGATTTCGATGTAACGCTCATCAAAGTGGTCGGATTCACTGCCAACTTGAAAAGCGGTCACAAGATTGTTGTTATAGACCCCCACCACCGCCGCATGCGTAAACAACCGGATATCAGGGGCCTCTTCGACGGATTTCGCAAGCTCCCGG
This sequence comes from Desulfobacterales bacterium, assembly GCA_049669725.1. Lineage (GTDB taxonomy): Bacteria > Desulfobacterota > Desulfobacteria > Desulfobacterales > JAFDCJ01 > JAFDCJ01. Next base: position 17,949 of record JBATKU010000670.1, on the reverse strand, counting down.
GCTCTTTCGAATAAGGGGGTCCCTTTACTGCCGGTTGTCGCACGGTAATCAAAAAACCCACCCGGCCAGGGACGAGATTCCAGCAGGATGACGCGCAGGCCCTGCCCGGAAGCTGCCAGTGCCGCCGACATGCCGGCCGGCCCACCGCCGATGACACAGACATCCGCACTGGGATAAATCTCATCAAATTTGCCCTTCATTTCAAAGTCGGGCGCAATTTTGCCAAGCCCGGCAGCCTTGCGCACCTGCTTTAGCGCCAGGGGCCAGATTTTGGCCGGCTTGTGCATGGTACGGTAATAAAACCCGGCCGGCATGGCCCAATCAAGCGTGTCCATAAAGCCCATCAGGTCATTTTCAGCCGATCCTTTGACGTTTTGGGTTTTCAGGGTCATACCGTTTTGAAGAAGTGTTTTTTCCGTGCAAACGTTGGGAATGCCGTTGACTTCCATGCAGGTATTGCTGCACTCGCCGTCCAGACTATATAGCCCTCGGGGCCGGTGATACTTAAGGCTTCTTGAGTAAATACGTACCCCGTTAGCATATAGGGCGGTCGCAATCGTATCACCGGCAAGCCCCTGGTAGCGGCTGCGGTTGTGATGAAACGCGAGTTTTTGATCGGGATTGACCCGTAATGTCGGCAATTGGCTGAGCCGGTCCATCAGTTGACCTCCGGTTTTTCTACTTCAAGGTTGGTTGTCGTATCCCGGTAGGTGGTAAACCAGGCGCCGCAGCCGTCCCGGTGAAACCACCATTCCTTCTGAATACCGGCCACGCACTTGTTCATATGAACATAATCACACCAGGTTGCCGGGCTGAGCACTTCTTCAGCAGGCCTGGGCCCCTTATCGACACCGCCGTAGCGGAATTCATAACCATTGCGCTTACCGCAAATCGGACAGGTAATTAGTGCGGACATAGGATATACTCCTAATTCTAAATTTCAGTTAACTTTATCAAATAAAAAACCCGAAATCCGAATCTCGAAATCCGAAACAAATCCCAATAGCGAATGACAAAAATTATAAACGCTAATTTGCTTTTTCAGTTTCATCTCGAAGGCCATAAGGCCCAGATGGCGTTTTGGTCATTTGAAAATTCGAATTTCGATATTGTTTCGAATTTCGAATTTCGTGCTTCGAATTTATTAATTGGTCCATTGAGAAAAACAAAATAATAAGAAAAAGATTCAATTATCTGGGCTATAGCACATAAGCGCCGCCGTCTCCCCCATCAACCGGTGGTGCTCAAAGCGACGCAGGTTAAACGGTCGCAGCATGTCTGGACAGTTGCCGCTGGCCATATACTGAGCCATGTATTTCCCGGTGGCGGCGCATGATTTGAAACCAAAGTATCCCCAGCCGCAGTTCATATAGTAGCCTTCAATGGTATCATTGCCGTCCATGATGGGCGCCATGTCCGGTGTCATGTCGGCCAGACCGGCCCAGTGGCGCATAAACTTAACTCCCCTGAGACACGGAAGCATTTCCGCGAGGGCTTGGGCCTGGTGCTTGATGTAATAGGCCGTGGTCTGGGTCGTATAATTCGGCCAGGGATCCATGTGAGCGCCGGTAGCGATCTCGCCCTTCAGGGTCTGGTTGGCATAGGCGTGATAGGCACCGGATGAGATCACGTGGTCCAGGATCGGTTTAAGCGGTTGGGTCACCATGGCCTGGATGGTCAATACACTGATGGGCAATTCGATCCCAAGCATTTCATAGGAAAGGGCGGCTGAATACCCGCCGGCCGACAACAAAACCCGCGGCGTGTTGATTTTACCGTGCTCGGTCTCCACGGAGATGATTTTACCGTTATCGACACCGATGCCGGTTACGGCCGTCTGCTGATGAATGTGCACCCCATGCTTGGAAGCGCCTTTGGCCAGGCCCCAGACCACGGCATCATGGCGCACAATGCCTCCCGGTGGATGGTACATGGCACCGAGAATGGGAAAGGTGATGTCCTCGGAAATGTTCAAAGCCGGCATCAGTTCTTTGCATTGTTTGGCATCAATCAAATGGCTTTCAACCCCGTGGAACTGAGCCGTAGCGATATTCATGCGGGCTGAACTCATGGCGGCTTCACTGTGCATCAGGTTCAGATTGCCGCAATTAAAAAACATCAGGTTGTAATCCAGTTCTTTGGTCAGGATGGGCCAGAGCGCGAGGCCCTCTTTGTAGAGAGGAACATTTTGCTGGGTTCTTTGATTGGCGCGTACAATGGCCGTGTTGCGACCGGCGCCTCCAAAACCGATAAACCGTTTTTCAAGAACCGCCACATCAGTCATCCCTTGATCCCGTGCCAGAAAATAAGCAGTGGCCAAACCATGCAGCCCTCCGCCGATAATGACCGCATCATAGCTGGACTTGAGTCGGGGTTTTTCGCCCCACAGGGGTTTATAATTTCCAAACATTAGCGCAACCTCTTTTATGATGTCTTCGATGTAAAACGATATCAGTACTTATTCGAATGAAATAAATCATGTCAAGGGAAAAATAGGACGAATGATACGATTTCTTTCAAAATTAGTTGACAACTGAAAAATTATGGTTGATATTGCTAAAATTTCAATGGGCGTATATTTTTCTCAACTCTGAGAAATCCAATAAAATAAAGATTTACGAGTTAATTCAGCTATCAATTCGGTGATAATTTCTGAATTTAGCTTTTTATTCGCATCAGAATAATCATCTGGTTTTCGTTGATATGACTGGGTACAGGCCTGCAAGTTCGGACCAGCTGTTCGGCCAATTCAGATCGAAATCGGCGTAATTTTGAAAGACTTCGACTCATTTGAGTGTAACCATTTCATTTTCGCCACTAATCGATAGAGAAATTTCCCGTGAAGGATCAACAATCCCATCCAACCATCAAAGGAATCGTCGAGCAGCACCACTCGCTGACACCCAAAGCCCGAATCCTCAGCAATTATATTCTCAAAAACCCCCGCAAGGCTGTCTTTATGACCACCAAGGAACTGGCTGAAACGTGCGTTGTCAGCGAAGCGACGGTGGTTCGGTTTGTCAACCAGTTGGGCTATAAAGGCTATGGTGCTTTCCAGCAGGCATTGAGAGATTATGTGGATACGGAGCTGACATTGCTGGACCGAACGGATATATCGGGCATGAAGGGGCCGGGTACCGATCGACTCAGCCGGGTGGTGATTGAAGAAATGGATAATCTGAAACAGTTTTATGAAACCGTCGACATGGAGACGCTCAATAGCGTCGTGGATTACCTGGCGACAGATACACCCGTCTATGTCATTGGATCCCGGCTTTCCTACACATTCGCCTATTACCTGGGCTGGTCCCTGACAAAGATCCGGCAGAATGTTCGCATCGTCAAAGGCAGTGACAGCACAGCCATTGACTGGTTGACCATCGCCGCACCGGATAGCCTTGTGATCATCATTGCGACTACCCGCTACCCGAACGAACTTATCAGGCTCGGCAAAATGGTGCGTCGACTGGGACATACCCTGCTTGTGATAGCGGACAGCGCGCTTTGCCCGTTAAATCACTTTGCCCATCTATCATTGATTGCGCCATCGAAGAACATTCCCTTTATTGGAAACCCAACAACGATTTCCTGTATCATTAACTATCTAGTTTTGGAACTTGCAAGCCGGGACGGTGCCCCGCTTAAAGCGCACCAGGAAAAACTGGAACAGGCCTATCGGGAAAATGATATTCTATTCAACCTTGACCGAGAAGAAACTGGCTTCCCCTAGGTCAGTTAGGGAGCTTCTCAGGGACATGATAAGGAGAAAAGACTTATGAAAACGAATGCAAGAGTCGTCGTGATCGGTGGCGGTGCCATCGGCACCAGTATCCTGTATCATTTGGCCAAATATGGATGGAAAGACGTCGTATTGGTGGAAAAACATGAACTTACCTCCGGCTCTACCTGGATGGCGGCCGGCAACTGTTCTTTTTTTCACAGTAACTACTATTGCACCCGGGTCAATATGAAAAGCATTGAAATCTACCAGGGGCTTGAGGCGGAAACCGGCCAGTCTCCCGGATGGCACACCACCGGATCCATCCGTACCGCCGACAATCCGGATCGCATGGACGAACTGGGTTATATGTACAGTATGAACCGCTGTCTGGGCTTAAACGTAAATTGGGTCACCCCGGCTGAAATCGCCGAACTGCATCCGATGATGAATGTCGAAGGTCTTACGGGGGGGCTTTACTGGCCGGACGATGGCGATGTCGACCCCAGCGGTATCACCCAGGCCATGGCCCTGGGCGCCAAAAAACTCGAAGCGGAAATCAACCAGCACACTATGGTTACCGGCCTGACCCGGAAACCGAACAGCGAGTGGGTCGTCCATACCGATAAGGGTGACATTGCCTGCGAGTGGGTGGTTAACGCCGCCGGTCTGTGGGCCCCCCAGGTGGCCGCCATGGCGGGTCTGGAAATACCGTCAATCGCCGGAGAACACACCCATATTTTGTTTGAAACAATCGATGATGTCGCCAACCGCGACGCCATGCTGCCACTGGTGCGTGACCCCGATCGATCCATCTACATTCGCCAGGAAATGGACAGTTTGATTCTGGGCCTGTACGAAAGCAAGGTAAAGCAGTGGTATCCCGAAGGGGTGCCCTGGGAATATGCCCAGAGTGAACTGCAGCCCGACATCGATCATGTGGCCGATTATGTTGAACACGGTCTATATCGTTTCCCGATTATGGGCGAGCACGGGTTTAAACACGTCACCGTCGGACCCATCACTTACACGCCCAATGGTGACCCGCTGGTCGGTCCCGCCTATCCCTTGAAAAACTATTTTCTGGCCTGCGGCTACAGCTTTGGCATCACCCAGGCCGGTGGTATCGGACACTACATTGCCGGCTGGCTGATGAACGGTGAACCGGAAATCGACCTGTGGAGCGTGGACAGCCGCCGTTACGGTTCTTATGCCAACTGGGCCTACAACCATGAGAAAATCGAAGATACCTATCCACGCCTGTACAGCGTCATTTTCCCCAACGAATGGCGCGATGCGGCGCGACCCAACCGCACCAGCCCCATCTTTGAATATCAAAAGGTGGCCGGCGCAGCCTTCGGAGACTACTACGGCTGGGAATGCCCCAACTATTTTACCGATGAGCCCTCAGATCGCAATGAAACCCCAAGCTGGCGCCGCAACAATGCTTTCCAGTATGTGGACCGGGAATGCAAACATGTGATGAACCATGTTGGCCTGCTCGACCTGACCCGATTCGCCAAAACCAGAATCAGCGGACCGGGTGCCGAACAGTGGCTTAATAAAATGACCTGCCAGAAGGTTCCGGTGACCGAAAGCCGCATCGCCCTCTGCCCCATGCTGGATGATAACGGCGCTTTTAAAACGGATATGACCGTCACCAAGGATGGGGAGGGCGAATATTTTTGCGTGACCGCCAGTGTCGGCAAGCGCCACGATCAACACTGGATGATGCTCAACCTGCCCGATGACGGATCGGTGCTGATGGAAGATGTTACCTACAAACAGGGCTGCTTTATCATTGCTGGACCCAAAGCGCGGGACCTCCTGGCCAAAGTGACTTACGGTGATGTGTCTGATGAAGCCCTGCCCTTTAGTACCAGCGGGGCGCTTTACATCGGCCGGGTCAAATGCCGGGTCAATCGAATGAACTATGTTGGCGAGCTCGGCTATGAGATCTTTCATCCCATCGAAAGCCAGATCGCGCTATTTAAAACCCTCATGGAAGCCGGTGCGGAATTCGAACTTAAACTGTTCGGCATGTATGCCATGGATTCGATGCGGCTGGAAAAGGGCTACCTGGCATGGAAATCTGAAATGAATGTTCATCATACACCGCTGGAAACCAATGTGGCCTGGACGGTAAAGTGGGACAAAGACTTCATCGGCAAGCAGGCGCTTGAAAAGATAAAAGCCGAAGGCGTCAAATTGCAGCTGGTATGCCTGGAAGTGGCTGCCGAAGACTCCGATCCTTGGGGCTATAACCCGATATTCAAAGACGACCGGCGCGTGGGCATGACGTCTTCCGGCGGTTACGGTCACCGGGTGGACAAAAGCATTGCCCTGGGTTATATCCTGCCGGAGTTAGCTGATCCCGGCACGAAGCTGGAGGTGGAGGTGTTGGGCAATAAACTTCCGACACAAGTGGTCGCCATGCCCATGTATGATCCGAAGAACGAACGAATGAAAGCTTAGAAATGAATATTAAAGAATGACGAATGAATAATTGTGGAAGTTGCTTCGCTCCGTCTTTTGATAATTTTAAAAATCGATAGGATTCCTTAATTCGACATTCACCATTCGTTATTCAATTAGGAGGTTGTATGCTGATCGTCGGAGAACTGATCAACGCCAGTCGCAAGAAAATCGGGACGGCTATCGAAAACCAGGACAAGGAAACCATTCAACAGATCGCCGTGCAGCAGGTTGAAAACGGTGCCGATTACATTGATGTTAACGCGGGTGTATTTGTGGGCAAGGAGGCCGAGTATTTGAAATGGCTTGTAACAACCGTTCAGGAGGCTGTAGACAAACCCTGCTGTATCGACAGCCCTGATCCCAAAGCCATTGAAACCGCACTTTCGGCTCACCAGGGCACACCCATGATAAATTCCATATCCCTGGAAAAAGAGCGCTATGACGCGTTGATGCCGATCATCTCCGGAACGGACTACAAAGTCGTGGCCCTTTGCATGAGTGACGCCGGTATGCCGGAAACGGCAGCGGCCCGCATATCCATTGCCGAGGAATTGATCAACAGCCTGGTAAAAAACAAGGTGCCGCTGGAAAACATCTACGTTGACCCGCTGGTTCAACCCCTTTCAACCAATGACAACTATGGGACAGCGTTTTTGGCGTCCATTGAAATGATCATGAGCAGGTTTCCGGGAATCCACACGGTCTGCGGGCTTTCAAACATCTCCTATGGTCTTCCCGAACGCATGCTCTTGAACCAGACCTTTATGGTGATGGCGATTACCAAAGGTCTCGACGGTGCCATTGTCAACCCGCTTGACAAGAAGATGATGGCGGCCATCGTCACGGCCGAGACCCTGGCAGGCAAAGATGAGTGGTGCGCTGCATACCTGCAGGCCTACCGTCAAAAAAGATTTGAGTTTTAATTTCTCCGCCCTGAAAAATAAAGATACCAGGTGTGGAGAAACATAGTTTTTATTTAATTGCTGACGAAAATATTTTAACAAGGAGACATCGATCATGAGTGAACTATTCGGGAAAATGGCTGAGTCTTTAATCGCCGGTAAAGTAGACGAGGTTGTGAATCTGACAAAAGAAGCTCTTGACGGCGGTTCATCACCACAGGATATTCTGGAGCAGGGACTGCTGGCCGGAATGGATGTTGTCGGTAAACGGTTTAAGGCCAACGAAATGTTTATTCCGGAAGTATTGCGCTGTGCCAAATGCATGCATGGCTCGATGGAAATCTTACGTCCGCTGCTGGTGGCAAGCGGTGTCAAGACCGCCGGCACGCTGGTGCTGGGAACCGTCAAAGGCGATCTACATGACATCGGGAAAAACCTGGTAGGCATGATGTTTGAGGGGGCCGGCTTTGAGGTGGTTGACGTGGGCATCGATCAGGAACCCCAGGCCTTTGTTGATGCTTTAAAGGAACACAAAGCAGGTCTCTTCGGTATGTCGGCCCTTTTGACCACCACCATGCCGAAGATGGGCGAGACCATCAACGCCATAAAAGAGGCCGGTATTCGGGATCAGGTCAAAATTATGGTTGGCGGCGCCCCCGTGACGGAAGATTTTGCCAGAGAAATCGGTGCCGATGCCTATGCGTCGAATGCCGCCAGCGCTGTTGATAAAGGCAAAGAACTGATGGGCCTTTAGCTTATATCTTGGTTCATGCACCATTGCTGAAATCCGAGGAACTTATTGCAATCGGGGCAATAATCTCAACCCTGGAATAATGGATTTATGGAATGATGGAATAGTGGTCTATCAAAGGATATCTCCCATTACATTTTTTTCTTTAAAACAAATTGTCTCATCTGCCCAACATTGCAGTACAATCTTCAACCCCGTTTCCAACTTGCAGGATACGCAGGCGGATCAGCACAAACCGGTGAATGCTTATGAGCATTGAGCGTGAGTATGTCGTTGGTATCGACACCGGCGGTACGTATACCGATGCCGTGCTTCTCGACTATCGCTCACGCAAGGTCATTGCTTTCAGCAAAACACTGACGACCCGGGGCGACCTCACCCGGGGCATTACAAAAGCGCTCAAAAACCTTCACATTGAGAATGCCGACAGCGTCAGGTTGGTGGGGATTTCCAGCACCCTGGCGACAAACTCCATCGCCGAAGGCAAAGAGCGCAAAGCAGGGCTTCTTCTAATCGGTTACGATCGCGACCTTATCGCCGCATATGACCTCACCGCCAGATTCCCGACTTCCCATTGGGCGCATTTTAGAGGCGGCCACACCACCCAGGGATTGGAGAAAGAACCCCTTGATCTGGATAGCATCGGAGAGTGGGTATGCCTTAATGCTGAAAAGGTTGATGCTCTGGCAATTTCCGGTTACTTCAGCCCTTTAAATCCTCTCCACGAAGAGCGCGCACTGGTGGTGGTTCGCCAAACCTGTTCCTTGCCGGTGGTGTTAGGCCACCATCTTTCAACCAAACTCGATTCAATCAAACGCGCCACAACCGCCTGTCTGAATGCCTCCCTGGTAGCCGTCATGCAGGAGTTTATCGAAGCCGTGCGCGAATCGCTGGACAATCGTGGAATTCATGCACCGTTGATGATCGTTAACGGAGACGGCTCCTTGGTTCCCGCTAGCGAGGCCATTCACAAACCGGTGGAAACCGTACTATCCGGACCGGCTGCCAGCGCCATTGGCGGCCGCTTCCTATCAGGACAGGGCAATGCCCTGGTGATCGACGTGGGCGGTACAACCACCGATATGGCCCTGGTGGATGATTTCAAGATAACCATCTCAGAAGACGGCGCCCGGGTGGGAATGTTTGAGACCGCCGTGAAAGCTGCTCGCATCCGAACCGCCGGTATTGGCGGCGACAGCCGGATCTCTATTGATACCGGAGGCAAGGTTCGGGTGGGACCGGAGCGTGTCGTCCCTCTGTCGCGATTGGCGGTTCTTTACCCGCAAGTCGAAAAAGATATTTACGGTTTGAAAAAAAAACGGGGGCTCGACCGACGATCTTCCGACCTCGAATACTGGTTTTTATATAAAGAAAATAATGCCCCGCTGTCGCCTGCCATAAATCATCGTCAGCGAGAACTGATTACGCTGTTAAAAGACGGCCCGCTAGGTTTGACCGATATTCTAAAAAAGCTGAATGTCTATCACCGCTTGCAGCTGCAAGCGGACGCCCTGATTCGACAGGGCATTATCGAACAGGCGTCGTTGACACCTACCGATCTTTTGCACGCAACCGGACAGATGGATGCCTGGTGTATTGAGGCGGCCCGTCAGGTGGTAGAATATGCCTGTGAATTGTTCTCTGTGGCCCCGGATACCTTTGCACAAGAAACCCTTAATCTGGTGATCGCCAAAATGGCTCAGGAAGCAATCATTTTTTTGGGACGCCAGACAGGTAAAAACCAACTGCCCGAGGAAATTGACGACGAATGGGGAAAATGGCTTGTCAGCGAAGCCATCATGAAGAAAAACCGCTATCTGGCAGTTACCATTGCCAGTCGCTTCCCGGTCATCGGTATCGGGGCGCCGGCCGCAATATTTGTCAGGCGTGTCGCCCAATTACTGCATGCACCGTTCATCTTACCGGAATATGCCCCGGTTGCCAATGCCGTCGGTGCAGTAGCCGGTTCCGTGATCGTGGACAAAGAAGCCATTGTCTATGCCCGGGAACGTAAAGGCACACGCGCCTATGTCGTGCAGATCGAAGAAGATAATGCTGACTTTCTGGAAGAGAAAGATGCGGTTGCTTTTGCCGAGCAAACAGTGGTAGCGCTTGCACGGGTGGGGGCCGTTGCAGCCGGGGCGGTCGACCCTCAGGTTATGGTGGAAAAAAACATGGAAGGACATTTGCAGCGCATCGTCGCCCGGGGCATCGGCAACCCGAAACTGTAGCCCTAAATGATCGTAAACAAACCGGAGATAAAGCCACATGTCAACGTTAACGATTCTTCCCTTCAAAAAGCATGTGACACTTAATACCGATGAATCTGTTCTGAAAGCGCTGCGCAGGAGCGGCTTTGAAATCGAGGGGCCCTGCAATGGGCAAGGAATTTGCGGTAAATGCCGGGTTCGGGTTGAACACCCTGAAATGGTTCTTGAAACACCCCATCGCCGTATTTCTGAATCAGACAGCCGGGAGAAAGGAATTCGTCTTGCCTGCCGGCTTATTCCGCAGACGGATATCATCCTGCACCTGCCCGATGATTTTTCAGTGGATGCCCGGATTCTGGAAGGCGAGCACCTTGGGGGGGTTGATCTGGAGCCGGCAGCAGTCGTTTCTCCCAATGGGCCCTTTAAATTGCAATACGCCGGCGAAGACAAGAGTGCCGAATTGACCAGCTGGAGGCCGGAATATTCTCCCAAAGGCCTGGCCATCGACATTGGCACCACCACATTGGTAATGACCCTATTTTGTCTGCAAACCGGCAAGCAGCTGTCCACTGCATCAAGCCTTAATCCGCAAACCCGATTTGGTCATGATGTCGTCAGCCGGATTCAGATGGGATCCACCCAACAGGGTCTGGTAGAGCTGGCCGGGGTTATCCGAAAAGAGTTGAACAAACTCATATCGGAAATATGTAAAAATTCCAATGCCGCCCCGGATGAAATCCTGGATGTCGTCATCGGCGGCAATACCACCATGCTGGAGCTTGCCGCTGCCATAAACCCCGAACCCCTTGGCCATCTTCCCTTTAGAGTGGATATCAAAGGCGGTGCCCCCCATGCAGTCAACAGGTTTGATCTCGACATGAATCCCGCCGGCAAAATATATATCCCCCCGATCGTTCATGCCTTCGTCGGCTCAGACATTACGGCCGGTGTGCTGGCCTGCGACTGTCTTGAAAAGAAAAAACCATCGCTGTTTGTGGACATCGGCACCAACGGCGAGATGGGATTAAACAGTGGAGATCGCTTCATTGTGGCCTCCACGGCAGCGGGGCCGGCCTTTGAGGGCATGGGGGTATCCTGTGGGATTCGCGCGGTGCCCGGCGCGGTTGAGTCGGTTTATTATAATGGAGAGACGATCGACTTTAAAACAATTGATGGCCGCCCCGCCCGCGGTATCTGCGGCAGCGGCATTATTGACACGGTGGCTGCCCTGCTCAGGGCGGGGGTGGTAGATTCCAGCGGGAGAATGAAAAAACCCGCCCAGGCAGATAAAGTCGAGCTGCTGGTGGCCGAACGACTGCAGCTAATTGATGGAAATCCTGTGTTTCAGATTGCTGAGGATATCTATTTCACCCAGGCAGATATCCGCCAGATACAATTGGCCAAAGGGGCTATCCGTACCGGAATCGATATGCTACTGGCGGAAGCCGGGGTAGCCCCCGAAGACCTTGATGAAGTCATTCTGGCCGGCGCCTTCGGCCATCATCTGCGCCCGGAAAGTCTCGCAACCCTTGGGCTGATTCCGGAGCAACTTTCCCGCAAAGTTCGTTTTGCCGGCAACACCTCCAAAACCGGTTGTGCCATGCTGCTGCTCAACACATCATTAAGAACGTATCTTGAAAAAAAGGTTCAAAATATGGAACATCTGCCCCTGGCGGAAAAAACGAGTTTCCAGGATTTGTTTATCGAGAATCTGAATTTTCCCCAATTGGTTTCTTAAAAAAAATGGGAACCGCCGTTCGTCCCTATGGAAAACTGCAGTGATTTAAGGTATCATATGTTTATACCGCCCTCCTTCTTTTTAGCATAAAATAGGTGACCCAGTGAATTATCATCAAAACGACGCTCTGGCCAAGAAACACGGAAAACTGTTGGTTGATTTTACCAATGCAGAAGATACGGATGAAGCGTGCCTATCCTTTTTGGGCAATATCCATAGCCTATTTCCGGTTACCCCTAAAGCCGTGGATCAGATTAAAAAAACTTTTCCTTTGTTAGGTTCAGCTTCTGGGTTGCCTGGTGGGTCGGATAAAGTACTTTTGGAATTACTATTGGAAAAAAAACGACTGATCGCTAAGCTGAATGAACGTTTTTCAGAAATCAATTACGCCATAGATGATTATGATCCTCTGAAAAGCACCCTCAGCTTGATGAGTCTTGATTGGGAAAGAGCTGCCGTTGACCCTTTGCAGGAATGTGATACCCTCGATGCTGAAAATTTTGATAACGGTGGATTTCTGCAAACCTTTAAAATGCTTGGTTTATCCATTGTCGATGGACCGGTCACCATAAAGATAGATGCCATAAAAGAGGAAGTCGAGACACGCATGGGATCGAATACGCTGGCCCAGATCAATCAGCTTGCCAGAATCGGTCATACAATCTCAGAATTAACGACCGAAGCAGATAAAGAGCGATTTAACGATCTGAAAACTATTTCAGAAGGGAGTCAGAAAATTATCAAGTTGCACAAAAAAATAGAGCATATTCAGACCCAATGTAAAAATTTACTGAATCCGGTAATAGCCGGTCACCGCCTTAACCAAAATCCAGCCCTTTCCAGCTTCCTCGCTATTTATAACGATATGCAAATAAACCAGATAACCATCGGTGATGATGATGGTCTTATACACGTATTACCAATTAATGAAACTATGTTTCTGAACATCAAAGACATCAGTGAATGGTATGATGTATTATTACATGCATTGGCTTATTGTGTGGTAGGATTTTTTGAATCCAGGCGGGCCCAAAAAACTTTGAGAAACTGTCTGCAATGTGAAAAATATTTTATTGCTAAACAGGGTAACCAAAAGTTTTGTGCCCCAGCCTGCCGGCTTGTTTGGCACAAAAGCAAGGCTGTTTAAAGTGATATCAGAGACCGACCGGTCACATGGGATTCCATGGCCTAAAACGATATTAATATTTATTTCAGCTTATCTATGAATTTCAGCAAATCTTTATCCACATCCGCCGGAAGCTCGGGTGCTTCATAGGTTTCCAGAATTTCTTTATACTTTTTATTGGCCGTTTCCATGCTCACAGGAGACCCTTTCTCCTGCCAGGAGACAAAATCATCCCGGTTGGACAGCTGCGGCTGATAAAATTCGGTTCTAAAATGATCAAAGGTGTGGTCCTTATCCAGGAAATGACCACCGGGACCCACCTCCTTGATAATATCAACCGCCAGAGTTTCCGGATTGACTTCATAGCCCCGTTTGATTCTTTTCACCATCCCGCACATTTCATCATCGATGATAAATTTCTCATAGGACATGCAATTATAGGACTCCAGGATGCCGGCACTGTGCAGCACAAAATTGATGCCGCAGAACCGGGCCGTTAAAAGGCTCATCATGGATTCATAAGAAGCCTGGGCATCGGGCGATTTAGCATCGCAGACGGCCCCCCCGCTTCGAACCGGCAAGCCATAGAAACGTGCCATCTGGGCAGTAGCAGCTGTGTTTAAGGTCATTTCCGGAGAGCCAATGCTCAAGGCCCCGGTATGCATATCGACGCTGGACGAAGCTCCGGCAATAACTACCGGCGTCCCTTCACGAATCAATTGGGAAAGGATAATGCCGGCAAGCACTTCGGCATTTTGGACGGCCAATGTTCCCGCCAGAGTTACCGGCGATGTTGCGCCGGCGATTCCCAGCGAAGATATCAACTGGGGTTGTCCGGCCCTGGCATATTCCATTATCGCCCCTAGCATGCGTTCATCATATACCAGGGGTGTCAGTGAACACAGGATACTGATCATCCGTGGTTTCCGGGACAGCTCGTCCTGACTGCCAAACAGAATCGAAGCCATCTGGATACTATCCCTGGCGCCTTGCGCGCCCATAGCGCTTCCCATGAAGGGCTTGGTGGAATATTTCATCGCGGTGTAAATTGCCAGGGCATGACGGATTTCATGGGGTACATTGGTGGGTTCGATGACCACACCGCTGCATATATCTTGATGGGGGCTGGCGTCTGTTAATTTGACAAAGTTTTCAAAATCTTTAAGGGTTCCTTCCCTCCTCCCCTTATCCAGGTCGGTGACAAAAGCTGCGCCATAACCTGGAACAAATACCATATGGTTGCCTCCGATCGCCACATCGAAGTCGGAATTGCGTGCATAAAGGGTAAACTCGGCAGGTGCTTTTCTGATTTGCTCCTCGACCAGACGCACAGGAAAAAATACCCGTTCACCATCAACCCGGGCGCCCCCCTTTTTCAACACCTCCAGCGCCGGTGCATAGCGGAAATCAATTCCAACTTTTGCCAGGATCCGCATCGAGGCTTCATGAACTTGCTCAACCTGGTGCTTTGTCAGAAATTCATACCATTGCATTCTGGATAGATCCTTTCAGATGCATGTTTCTCACTCTAACCCAGGTTCTCTATGAATTTCAGTAGATCTTTATCCACATCAGCCGGCAGCTCCGGTGCTTCATAGGTTTCCAGAATTTGTTTGTACCTTGTATTGGCCCTTTCCAGGCTCTGGGAAGATCCGCCGGCCTGCCAGGAAACAAAATCGTCCCGGTTGGATAACTGCGGCTGATAAAATTCGGTCCTAAAATGATCAAAGGTGTGATCCTTGTCCAGGAAATGACCACCGGGTCCGACTTCCTTAATAATATCAAACGCCAGGGTATCCGGATTGACCTCATAACCCCTTTTAATTCTTTTTACCATCCCGCACATTTCATCATCGATGATAAATTTTTCATAGGACATGCAATTAAAAGACTCCAGAATCCCGGCACTGTGCAGCACAAAATTGATGCCGCTGAGCCGGGCCATTAAAAGGTTCATCATGGACTCATAGGAAGCCTGGGCATCGGGCAATTTGGCATCGCACACCGATCCACCGCCTCGTACCGGCAGCCTGTAATAACGGGCCATCTGGGCCGTCGCCGCTGCATTGATGGCCATTTCGGGCGAACCGATGCTCAACGTTCCGCTGCGCATCTCGGCGTTGGTAGATACACCCCCGAATATTACCGGCGTGCCTTCGCGTACCAGCTGGGCCAATACAATTCCGGCCATAACCTCGGCGTTTTGAAGTGCCAGATTACCGGCCATCGTAACCGGCCCTGTAGCCCCGGCAATGGCCAAGGATGCGATTATCTGGGGTTGACCGGCAGCAGCATATTCCATCAGGGCCTCCAGCATCCTGGCATCGTATTTCAGAGGTGTCAGTGCCCCAACTATACCGAAGATAACGGGATTCGAGGCTAATTCAGCCCGGCTGCCGAAGAGGATGGAAGCCATCTGAAGGCATTCTCTGGCGGCCCGGGCCCCCATCGTGCTGCCCATGAAACATTTATCGGAGTATTTTACGGAAGCATACAGCATTCGTGCGTGGCGAACCTCAGGGGGAATATCGGTGGGCTCGACGACCGTGCCGCTTAAAAGATCCAGGTTGGCGCTGGCACCGGTTAATTTGACAAAGTTTTCAAAGTCTTTCAATGTTGCTTTACGCCGGCCGTTTTCCAGATCAGTGACAAACGGAGCCCCGTAACCGGGTGCAAAAACCGTATTACGACCGCCAATTACCACATTGTGCTCCGGGTTGCGCGCATACAGGGTGAACTCGGCGGGTGGCTTTTTGATTTGTTTCTCTACGAGTCCGGGAGGGAAGAAGACTCGCTGACCGTCGACTTTAGCGCCTCCTTTTTTAAGCACCTCCAGAGCCGGTGAATAGCCGAAGTCAACCCCGATTTGCTCTAAAATCCGCAGAGAAGTTTCATGAACCTTTTCAAGCTGAGTTTTGGTCAGGATTTCGAAACGTTGCATCCCCTTTATCCTTTCAGCACAATTTTAGAGGCTATTATTGAGAAATTACCTTCAAGTCAAGCGAAAAAACGAGCATCACGGGTTTTGTGAAATAGAGTAATTCTCAGTCTAATTTGACAAGTAATATTACCTGTTATATTGGTTATGTTAAACATTGGAAAAGGAGACATCCATGCAAGAGCTTAATTTTTCAGTTACCATCAACCTTGCGCTCACGCTCAAGGAAGATAAAGCGAGCATCAATATTAAAAATGTCGATCTAATACCGGCCGTCATTTCATTGCCGGTCGGCTTAACTTCCCGGGACAGCATATCACCGCCTAAAACTCAGAAAAAAAAGACGATCCATGATATCATCCTACAGACGGCTAAAGACTGGGTGGTAGATACCGGCCAAAACAAGTTTACCGGCGCCAAGCTTTTTCATCTAGCCCTCTTGAACCATCCCGGATTAAAAAGAAATACATTCGCAGCCCAGGTAATTGCAGCGGCACCCAATCACTCTTCACACCAGCATTATCCGAATCGAAAGGATTTTTTTAACTACCTGGGCAAAGGGTACTATAAACTTAACCAAAAGTATCTGGAAATTAGCGAAGACCATATATCACGCCCTTCAGACCGAGTTCGGGACCATGTAAAAAGAAAATACATCAACCCTGCCAAAAAAAATGGCAAAAAATCCCTGACCATAAGGGCCGGCGATATTCATAAGGAGCTCGGATTCTCAAGACGCATCCCGGTGGTTTGCTCGGCGCTCAGGTCCCGTAAGCTCCAAAAAATTTGTGACATCGAACTCACCTATGTCGGCGGCCCCAACAATAGCACCACCACAACATTTGCTTACAAACTCAAAAAAAAATAGAAGTCATCACAAAAATAGGCCTGACTGTGAAAGCCGAATTGTGAAAAACCGAAGTGGCGGTTTGAATGGATAGGTTTAGACAGGATCATCCAGTAAATAGGCGCAACCTCGCAGAACAGGTGACTCACAGGAGATTAGAAACGTAGGTGTGGCAGTGACAATACCGGTTCCCCTCCCTTTATTCTCAAAACGACGGCGGAACTGACTCTGCTTTAGTATTTCAAATATAGAAAGCAGTATATCGCCTGCCAGAAAGACACCCCCCCGGGCCACATACATCAGGGCCACGTCGCCGGCCACATCACCCAGCCAGCCACAGAAGATTTCTACGGTCTCAAGGGCCAAGGGGCTTTCTCCGTTAAGGGCCAGACTTACAATGTCTTCCGGACTCACAACGCCGGCATCCTTTCCTTCCAGGGATGCCAGAGCGGTATATAGCTCAACAAGCCCCGGTCCCGATAGCACCCGCTCCACGGATACTCTGCCGTAGCGCTCTCGCAAAAACTGCCAGATCGCTATCTCCTTTTCGGTAAGCGGAGAAAGGCTGGTATGGCCGCCCTCGGTGGCGATGGGCCGCCATCCCTGATCCGTGGGTACCAGCCCGGCGATCCCCATGCCGGTTCCGGGACAAAGCACCGCCATGGGGGCCGCTATCGATCGGTTGCCGATTTCGTTGCCAACCAGCATCGTTTCCCCGGGAGTCAAATGGGGAAGAACCAGGGCCATGGCCTCAAGGTCATTGACGATCACCAGTTGTGCCAGGTCCAATTCTTTTGTGAGTCGCCGGACGGAAAATTGCCATTGATTGTTGGTGAGCTTGACTTCGTCGCCGTGGACGGGACCTGCAACAGCCAGAGCGATCCGCACGGGCCGGGGACCTCCCTCACGTTTCAAAAAGTGCGCCAGGGCAGCTGTAAAATCAGGAAATTTGGCAGTGGCGAACTTAACAACCGGTCCCGGAAGCCCCCCGGCAGTCAATCGGGCAAAACGAATGTTGGTGGCGCCGATGTCAGCCACCACGGACGATGGGCGGTTATCTTCTCTTTTGACTTTCATAAATCAAGGTTCGGTGTGCGTCACAAGCGGTATAACGTCTTCAGTTCAGGGCTTGGCCTTTTCAACCCTTCCACTGGTACAGCAGAATGATACGTGGCCATTTCTGCAAATATTTTTTAATATTCTATAATACGGATTCTTACAAGATATAATGAGGACATTTG
>JBATKU010000669.1:0-11143 GCA_049669725.1 Desulfobacterales bacterium | reverse complement strand
TGTTTGTGTCACAGAAAGGATGCTGTCGTTGGAAGCGGACAGAATCCATTTGGTAAGGGCGCTTCGGTCTTCCTGCAGGCCTTCTGGAATTCCCTTCCCATGAAAATGCACACGGACACCCGATCGTATTGATCGGCAGTAGATGTTATAGACCTGCTTCCCGTATTGTATTCAATATGTGAACCATCAGCGATGCCATGCATCTCCTCAATGTATTCTGCAGGTATCTGTTTCTCCAGGTTCTCTGTCTTAGACCACCAATGCTTCGATTCTTCAGACATGCCGTTGTAAAACTCGAAAATTGGCTTGTTTATTTCCAATATTTCTTCACGGCATAATTTGCCATGAGCCAAACCAATCTCGTATGGCGATCCTGTTAAATAAACTATAGTAATCCCGGATTTTTTATACTTCTTGCTGGAATTAAAATGACCGACTTCCTCAATTGATTGGTCTAGCAGATCCTGAACATATAATTTTTGATGACCACATCCAGATATAGCAAAAGCAATCACGCTGAATACAATTAAGATGATAAAAATACTATTCCTTAAATATCTCATTTCGTATTTTTTTCTTAAATGCTGATATCTACCATATTGTTGGAGACATCCTCGGCTTTGCGTGGGCCACAAAGCAACTAGTAAGATCCTGATTCTAACATTGAAGGTATAATGTATTTTTCCACTATTTGATAAATTCGCGCATGCCCTTTGGGGTTATCGTCCGGCTTGCTCGTAAAAACAGCCACCAATTCCAATTCAGGAAACACCAACACCCTCTGTCCGCCATGCCCTGCCGCAAAAATAGTCTCGAAAGTTCGATTGCCACCTTTGTGATTGCAGCGCCACCAGTAATAGCCATAGCTCAATTCACCATCATGGCCATACACTTTTGTGGACATATTGATCCATTTTTCTGACAGGATTTTCCGCCCATGCCAAAAGCCTTTGTTTACAATCAGGTAACCAATCTTTGCCATATCCCGTGGACGCATAAGCATACCCCCGGCTGTCAACGTATTGCGGTCCGGTAGTGTGTACCAAAGATAATCAGAGATCTGCAGCGGCCCGAAAAGATATTCCTTCGCAAACTCGGTGACAGGCATCCCAGTCGCCTTTTCAATGATGGGTCCGCATAGTGCAGGTGCCGCAGAATGATACTCAAACTGTACGCCCGGCTCCCTTATAAGCGGCAGGCTGAGAGTTTTAGCAATCCAATCTTCCGTATACCACGCGGTGCTATTGGCCGGTCCACTTTCGTTAAGCCCCCATTTCATGGACAGGACATGGTGCAACGACACTTCATCTTTTCTTTGATCCCAGTTAGCCCCCTTCTCGAATGTCGGGAGGAAATCCAACAGCTTTCCGTCAACCCCCTTTATGAACCCCTTATCGAAGGCGATGCCCATCAACTCGGAGGTAACGCTTTTTCCCGCTGATCTGAACTCCTGGAGCATAAATCGATGCCTGTAATAAAAGTATTCTTCGAGGATGAGGTTGCCATTTTTAATGAGAACGATGCTGAAAAGATAGGGATATTTGCCAGCAAGAATAGCTTTCATCAAATCATGGATGATTTCTTTATTGACACCTTCCTTGGCCAAAGAAGAAACTTGCCATCCATCATCTATTTGCAAAGGTACCTGATAAGTATATTCTCTTTGGGGCGCTCCTGATTCATCAACTCTCGGTGGAATATGTGTACAAGCAGTAAAAGAAAACAGGAGTATGATCAAAGTGAGGACATACCTTATTGACAAACTTTGACAGAACATTTTGTTGACTCCATATTTAGGTTCTTGATGGATCCTGCCAATATTCCATTGCTGAGCTGCTTGGTGATGTGGAGATAATCACCAGTTACATAAAGTTTCAGATACCATATCTTGGGGTCGATAAAAATAATGTAAAACTGAAGACTACGCTAATAAACTTTGATTTTGGGAACTGTGATATATTGAAAATACATGCAAAAGCAATAAACTACAGATACGTAGATGTAACTTCAACCCTTGCATAAATGCATATATCCCAATCTGTTATCACAAGTTTCATAGAAAATTCGATTACCCTAATATCTTGTGTTTTCTTTTTGTGACTGTTTTGAAAAGATCACAACTCTCCTTCCAAAATCCTCATTCATATTCATGAGGGTATCTGATTTATTCTAAGCTATCGTCGTGTCTCTCTGAAACCGGAAGTGCTATAAAGGATGAATAATTTTTGTTTCTGACAACCGTAATCGTCGGTGTTCCTTGAGCCGGTATACGGTTAAAATTGTCCTTATCGGCCCCTGCAATCGCTACACGGATTTTATGCCCTTTTTTAATCAGTACGGATGTCGGCTGCAATTCAAAGGTTAATTCTGCCATTTCACCAGGCACTAATGGCATCGCGTCTCTCTCCGTAAAAGAATGATAAGGTGTTTCTTGATTTACATACGGATTTTTAGATACTTTGCGGTGGATGGCGCGCAGTCCTCCTTCTGTAATGTAGACACTTTTCCCGTTTTCGAATACATCTTCGAGATATACTAGAAAGGCGCCAGCCGAATGCGTTGATTTCACATAAAGTGTAATTACGGGATATCCTGTTATCTGCAAGTCAGCGGCCAAGGGCTGGCTGGTGAAAGTGAGCATTTTCGTATCCATTTCATTACGACTGTTCAGGTAAAGCACCGGAGTTCCCACCTGTGTCATCCACCGACTGTAAGACCCTGTGGTCACTTCAAAGTCGATTGTATATGAATCTTCTCCAATTTTATCTTCCGGAGGTTTGAAAGACACACGGTTTCCTTCACGCATGAACATCCGAATTTTTTTTGTGCCCTTTGGGGGCCAGACATCCGTTTCTTTAAAGATTTCTTCAGCCAGGTTGAAATAAGTAATAGCCGGCCATTTGTCCACACCATTATCCATCCCTTTTAAATAGTGGTTCAAGAAGTCCAGTGCCTTGCGCCACTGTTCCATCCTGCTGGGAATAGGGTCAAGCGCCCTGTTACTCACAACATACGGACTTGCATGGTGGCGGCCACCATGGCTGGCTGCCAGAATCCAGAGCTTCTGAGGGTTGCTGTAATTATTATAGCGCAGCAGAGCCCCATCGGTTACACCGGCATCCAGCCAGCTGGCCATCACGAACATTGCCGCTCCAGATTTCTCGATTTTCTCCCGCCAATATAAAGAAGACCCACCATGAAAGCTCAGGTCTGAATCCCCGGCGGACTGGTCTCTAAATGTTATCGGCGAAAACACCTTGTATACATCTACATTTTCAGAATGCTGTGCGACGGCATCAGACAGCATAGCAACGGACCGGTCTGCATCCACCGGTCTGACGCTGCGCCCTTCCAGGTTGTTGTCATCAAGAAGGTCGAGATATTGGCTCCATTTTTTTAAAAACCCATCAGACTGCATGCCGTATGGTTTGACCGGGCTTTTATATGCATCGAAATCAGACCAGCCCAAAATAGCCGCCTTTACTGCCGGGTGCTCATTTGCCAAAAGAAATTCGGCGGCAGTCCCCGTATATGAAATCCCGTACGACCCAAGCTTGCCATTCGACCACGGTTGCTGAACAATCCATTCTACGATGTCATAGCCGTCCAAAACTTCGACAGGCCCGTATTCAACCTTACGAAAGCCGTAAGACGCACCTGTGCCCCGGACATCGACTTTAACAACCGCATAACCATTTATTAAAAAAAGTTTATCGATTGCTGTCAAAAGAGAATTTCCCGTCCCAGCGGCTTGAGAACGATACGATCGCCAATAGCGAGTTTGATAAAGAAGTGCGGGTACCTTATCATCCGCTGCGAGATCCTCAGGTAGATGAACATCGGCGGCGAGTTTCACACCATCTTTCATGGTGATAAATAATGAGTGAGTTTTTGATACGTTATGTGCGCAACTAACCAAAAAAGCGGATAGGACGCATCCCGTTAAAAGAGCGACAAAGATGGCCCGAGTTTGTTTCAAATTGCTGCTAAAATAATGTCTCATGGCGCTAGTGCGTTTTTGTCTCAATATAGTTCACGGCGGCATCGAGCTGGGAATCCTTTCCTTTTAATAATGCATCACGATCAAGCTTAACTTCAATGTCCGGAACAACACCGTTGCCTTCGATTATTTTGCCGTCCGGCATGATAGGTTGGGCAAAGGCATACATGAAAGACATTCCATTAAATAATTTTTTCCAGTTTGCAATTAAAAGATATCCGGGGCTGCGCTCACCAACGATCACCGCCCGGTGAATGGACTGCATACTACCGGCAAAATATTCGCTGGAAGAGGTGCTGCGTACATCGATCAGAACAACAACCGGCCCAAGGTAGGCATCCCGGGCCGGATCAAAACTGTATTCAACCCTTTGGTTCCTAAATTTCCATGAAGAAACCTGGGTTTTTTCTGCCAACAGGTGTTTGGTGATGGTATGCACAACACTGAGAAACCCTCCGGGATTTCCACGAAGGTCAATAATCAATCCGCGGATATCGCGCATTGACGACAGGGCGGCGATAAATTTTCCATCTACCGGTTCGGCCCAGTGATTGAACCAGACATACCCGATATTATTCCCCAATCGTTTTGCCTCAAACTCCACATAATAAGGCGGCATGGCCTCCGTAGCAAATCTCCCGCGTCCCCGTGATTCTCGATGGATTACAGCTTCTTTTCCTTTACCGTCTTTATCACGAAAGTGAATCTTAACCGTCGTATTCGGCGGGCCATAGATATGCCCCGATATATAGCCTGATAAGTTATTGAGACGATTGCGCGCGTTAAAGGGAGGGATGAGCAATGCTTCGCCTTCTTGGATAATTTGCTCGACCGGTATTCCGTCAATACGCTCAATGATAAAACCGGGACGTAAACCCGCATGAGCCGCCGGAGTTCCGGTTCGAACCATTGTGATGACGGCTTCTCCATCGAGCAGTCGAACATCCGCGCCGATGTCTCCCTCGGCAAACAGGACCGGCATATATCTTTTCAAATCGTCGGGATAAATGGCCAGTAGATGGGATAAATTCAGCTTGAATAACATTTGGTTGATCAGCAGGAAGGATTCTTCTTTATTCTCTGCGGCGGCGATTTGCGGTTTATATTGCTCGTGGGCTGCTTTCCAGTCGACGCCGCCAAAGGTTGGGTCATAATGGGCTTGATTTACCGTCTGCCACACGGTTTCGAAGCTGCGTATGTTTCGGAATTTGGTAGTGCATGACAGAGTCGTGGTAAGGATGAGAAAAAGAACAATTACTGATTTTTTCATAAGCTCACCTTTATCGTTCAATTCAATATCTCTAATCTGGACTGTTATCCGTGGAATATCCGGCTTCGTTTTGCGATTCAGATAGATGGGAATACTCCAAGAATTGGTAAAATTTAGTATATGTTATGGATCTGGTGATATTAGGCTGAGCAAAAGGTGTGCCATAGATTTAGCAGGAAAGAGACACAAGCAGAATAGCAAGAACTTTAATTGCTTTATAAATGTTTAAAGTTCGAGAGAATGGGCAATATTTTTAAGACCAATAAATAGAGTGTCCGCTCACAGGACAGTTAGTGTCCGCAATCGGACAGTTTGAATATATTGTCCGAATTATTTACCCGAAATTTTTCGAGTTGCTTGCCAAAAAACTACCCCTCAGCCAAATGAAACGATTGATTCTATATTGAAATCCTCTATAAAAATTCTATCCAATCCTAATAATTACATTTGAGATATCAATATTCTTACCAAAATGCAAAATGAGGGATAATTTTTTAATAGATCCCCCCTATAAGCCCAAACGGAGATTTCTCGTTAGAATTAAAGTCCTTGACCGTGTGCTATCCGTCGTGCAAAATATAAATAATATCTGAAATGTAGGCATCAAATTTGATGAAAATAGTTTCTGATTCAGTTTCTGCATAACATAAGCTATGGTTTATTTAATTTTTTGTTTCTGGCTGCTCGGCTTTTTTTTTCTGTGGCATATTCCAAGGTTGAAACAGAACCAGAACCCCCATCATTCGGGTTCTCGGATATCTGTCATCATACCTGCCAGAAATGAGGAAAAAAACTTAGCCCGCCTGCTCGAATCCATAACACTCCAGGATGCTGATTCGGCTGAGATTATTGTGATCGATGACCAGTCCCAAGATGCAACGGCTCAAATAGCCGAAAAATTCGGGCACCAGGTCATCTATTCCAGCGCGCCGCCTGAAGGCTGGCTGGGAAAGCCCTGGGCCTGCTGGCAAGGCGCTAAAGCTGCATCTAATGGCATTCTGCTTTTTCTGGATGCGGACGTCATTTTAGAACCTGGCGCTTTTTCTAAGCTCCTATCGACGTTTCTTGAAAAAGAAGGACTGCTCACCATTCAGCCTTATCACATTTTGAAACAAAATTATGAGCGTTTATCGGCTATTTTCAATATTATCGTCATGGCTGGTGTAAACGCTTTTACGCCGCTGCAGTCGAAGCTGAAGCCGGCCGGGGCATTTGGTCCCTGTATGATGTGTCGCCAAGAGACCTATTTTGAGGTGGGTGGACATAAAAGGGTCAGGCAATATATTCTCGAAAGCATTCCCATGGGGAAAGCATTTATCAATGCAGGCTATAATGTGTATTGTTTTGGCGGCAAAGGGGCCATTTCTTTCAGGATGTACCCGGACGGGATATGGTCCATGGTGGAGGGTTTCAGTAAAGGCTTCGCTACCGGGGCCAATGCGATTTCATTCGGCACTATGATCTTGCTGGTCTGCTGGATCTTTGGCGGGGTGTCATTAACCCGGCATCTGTTGGAATCTTTGATTGCCGGTGACATGAACGCTATTCTAACCTGGCTGCTGCTCGATTTTCTGTATATTGCCCAAATACAGTGGATGCTGTTCAGAATTGGAAATTTTGGTGTCCGGACGGCGATCTTATTTCAAATCCCCTTGTTGTTCTTCGTTTTAACTTTTACACTATCGATCTTCAAGACTTTGGTGATGCGGAAGGCTAGCTGGAAAAAAAGAGACGTTACCCCCCATAGAATAGACACAAAACCATGATGCGATTAATTCATCTGTCGACGACCTGGACCATTCTGCTTGACTTTGCCGCCTGGTTTGTTATTCATCTCGGGTTCGTATTTATTGCCGTTCGAATTCCCGTGCGGTACTTCCATCCCGAGGGTTTTTTTTACCGGCCTAGAAGTTGGGAAAAAGATGGCGGGCTGTACCAGAAATATTTCAGAATAAAGAGATGGAAAAAATATGCACCCGATGGTGCCGGATTTATCAAAGACAGGGGGTTTCCCAAGAAACGGTTGTTAAAAACCGGCAACAGGTACCTGTATGCATTTCTGCTCGAGACCTGCCGGGCTGAAATGACCCATTGGATGCTCATATTTGTTGCGCCGTTTTT
The DNA here is from genome assembly GCA_049669725.1 of Desulfobacterales bacterium. Lineage (GTDB taxonomy): Bacteria > Desulfobacterota > Desulfobacteria > Desulfobacterales > JAFDCJ01 > JAFDCJ01. Next base: position 3,752 of record JBATKU010000669.1, on the reverse strand, counting down.
TTTTCTATGGAACCGTTTCTGGGTAGGTCTGTTTATGATAGTGTATGCGCTTATCCAGAACATACCGCTTATAATGATACAGCGGTATAACCGAAGCCGATTTCGGCGAATCCTTTGCCGAAAGGGCTTCAAGATCTGAGTTTTTTATCATGCAAGATATTCTTAACGTGGTGAATCTATCGAAGCGCTATGGCTCAAGGCAAGCTGTGGCAGCGTTGAACTTCCATATCTGCCAGGGCGAGATTTTCGGGCTGTTGGGTCCAAACGGTGCCGGGAAGACAACCACCATCGGCATGCTGACCGGGCTGGTCGACCCCTCAGGGGGGCAGGTCATTATTGACGGCCTGGACCTCAGGCAAAACCCCCTTAAAGCCAAGGCCAAAATCGGCTTTGTTCCCCAGGACTTTGCCTTCTACCCCACCTTGAGCGCCAGGGACAATCTAATATTTTTTGGTAGAATTTATGGACTTCACGGCCGGCTTCTGCGGCAGCGGATTGTTGACACCCTTGACATGGTTGAACTCACCGATCGCGCCGGACATGCCGTATCGACCTTTTCCCACGGTATGAAAAGGCGGCTCAATATCGCCATCGGTCTGCTCCACCACCCGCGGATTCTCATTCTTGATGAACCCACCGTTGGTGTCGATGCCCATATGCGGCAGACAATCTTCGAAAACCTGAAAGCACTCAATAAAAGAGGCCTGACGGCTATCTACACGACACATCTCATGCAGGAGGCCCAGCACTTGTGCCATCGGGTGGCCATCATGGATAAGGGCAACATCATAGCCACGGATACCCCCTCCGCACTGATGGCTGCATCGGGTAAAGGCATTATCCGGATTCGCTTGAGCAAGCCGGCGCTTCGTGAGCAAATGGAGCCCTTGGCCGAACTGGGTTCACTCACCCTGCTTGATTCGACGGTGTTCCACATTCAGCTGACAGCCGATACAGCTGACAATATTTTCGAGAACGTGGCTGTGCTGGCAGAAAAAGCGGACATTTCCATCAAGGGTATCGATATCCTGGAACCCAGCCTGGAGAGTGTATTTCTGCATTTGACCGGGAGGTCCGCTATGATTGACGATGCATCATTCCCCGACAACCAAAAACCGGGGGTAGAGGACGATCCATGATTCAGCATATCTTCGCTGTGACCGTCAAGGAACTCCAGGTTCTGTGGCATGACCGTGAAGCGCTGGCCTTGCTGTTCATCATGCCGGTTTTTTTTATCCTGGTAATGAGTCTGTCCCTGGAAGGGGTTTATGGCGGCGGCAGCCGGGAACAGCCCCTGGAGATTCTGGCGGTCAACGAAGATCAGGGCCAGGCGGCCGGGAAGGTGCTCCTGGACCTTGGGAAAATGGAACGACTGACGGTTGTCGAATCCCTGGAAAGCGCACCCGTGACGTTGAGAAAGGCCCAGGATCTCATCAGAACAAAGAAATACCGCCTGGCGTTGCATTTTGGGGACCACTTTTCCGAACGAATCCAATCCGAATCACACGACAATACAATCGAAGCCCCTGTCATTTCCCTGATGGTTGACCCCGCCATGAACCTGCAGCTTGTCTCGTCTCTCAGAGGAACCATACAGGGGGTTGTCGAACGGCACCTGATCCTGGCGCGCCTGCCACACATCGTACACCAGGGCCTCTCCGGTCTCGGAGAACAGGGGTCGCCAGAAATGGCGCAAATGCTAAATGCTTTAACCCCCCAACTGGAAGATATATTTTCGAATGCGGACATCGGCAGCCTTGGCAGCAGGAGGGTTTCATTACAGGTAGTCCCCCTCAGGTCCTTGGTAAACAATAGGCAGCCCACTTCCACCGAACAAAACGTACCGGGGTATACTATATTCGGGGTATTCTTTATAGTCCTGACCCTTGCTTCCAGCTTCATTCAAGAAAAGAATGATGGCACCTTCCAACGCATCCTGACGGCGCCTCTGTCCAAAGCTGCATTGATCTTGGGAAAACTGCTGCCCTATTATCTGGTCAACCTGGTCCAAATTGCCCTCATGTTTGCAGTCGGCGTCGCCTTCTTTGATCTGCGCCTGGGAAACATCGGGGCCCTGTTCCTGATTTCATTGGCTTTGTCGGCCTCGGCCAATGGCATGGGCCTTCTGGTGGCCGCCGTCGGCAAAACAGAAGCACAGGTCAACGGCCTGGCCGTGTTGCTGGCCATTACCCTTTCAGCGCTCGGGGGTATGATGGTGCCTGTTTTCCTAATGCCCGGATTTATGAAAACGATGTCGCTGTTCACACCGCATGCGTGGGCACTTTCAGGGTATCACGATGTTATGATCCGCGGCCTGGGGGTCAGCGCGGTCTTGGATGAGGCCGCTGTGCTTCTTGGGTTTTCGGTCCTGTTTTTTCTCATTGCCCTGTGGCGTTTCCGCTTTGAATGATACTCAATAATGTCCAAGACTCCATAATAAATTTTGCTGTAAAGGTTCGTCAAGATTCGTTGGGGTTTATGTTTTGTTTTCGTTAAGCGCTGATAAGATTCCGCCGTACGACGGCAAAGTATTTGAGCAGCAAATAGCCGGGTGAGCAAATGCGCCATCTTTCGGGTATTTTCCTGCATAACGCAAATTCTCTTCTATAAGCACTTCACTTTTGCCGGTAAAACGAGATTAAGGCCTTTCCTACCAACAGCCAGGTTTTGCAGCTCAAAACGCATCCGCAACCCGTCTGCCGCCGGTTCGAGTATGGGACTAGCAAATGAAAGATGCACTTTTTCAAAAGGCTGGACTTATAGTATAGCCGCTATACAATTTCCTGAATTTAATAACACGATGATATAATACTTCAGCTAAGGTAATCAATTTTAACTTGCCTAAAAGTGTAAATAGCGTGCCTAAATCGATCGTGGCTAATTAATTAAATTTATTATATATTTGTTTATATAATCTATCTTTTTCTTGGAACGTATTTACTGAGTGATGGAAATGATGAACGAAGTAGCTTCACAGTATCCTTACATGCCGGATAGACATTAGACGTCCGTTGACATACCGACCGGTTTTCACTATATAAGAAAAATACGATTCTATCTCAACACTCATAGTTCAATTTTAAATTCAACAGTTTTGATGTTCGTACATTTTATTCGGTTTACAGGATTCATCGTTTGAGAATCGGAATCCGGTCCCATAAGACGGTACTACAATTTTCTATATCGGAACCTACCTACACAAGGGAGGTAAAGATGACTGCAAATAACTGGTCCACTGAAAATTGGCCCGCAGGTGTTCTGCGTGAAATTTCAGGGTTTCAAAAGCCGGCGTTCTCCATCCTTGATGATTCCGCGGATGCCTACCCGGAAAAGATCTTTACTATTTTCAACGGTGCCGTCCGCACCTATGCCCAGGTCCGGGACGCTGCCAACAGAGTGGCCACCTTTTTGGCAGCCAACGGCATCAAAAAGGGGGATCGGGTGGCGATCTTTCTACCCAACATTGCCCACTACCCTGCTATCTATTTCGGCATACTCAAAGCCGGTGGCATTTGCGTCACGTGCAACCCGCTTTACACGGCCAGTGAACTCAATTTTCAGCTCAAAGACAGCGGGGTGCGCACACTGTTCTGCATGGACCATCCCCAGTTTTACCCTACAACGGTAGAAGCCATCAAAGGAACCGATGTGGAAACCGTGGTAATCTGCAATATCAAGTCCAGCCTGCCGCCCATCAAGGCATTCCTAGGCGGACTACTTGGAAAAATACCGAAAGCCGGACAGTATGAGCC
>JBATKU010000668.1:0-1685 GCA_049669725.1 Desulfobacterales bacterium | reverse complement strand
ACAGAAGTTGAGGAACAGGATAAACCCATAAACGAGAAGTGATCGTAATGTGTGGCCGATTCGTTGGATTTCGCAGCTTGGATGAACTAAAAGCCTTTTTCCCCATTGATAAGGCGGCATGCGAAGCAATATCCAACTATAATGTTGCACCCTCACAAGAAATACTTGCCATCGCCAAATACGAAGGTGAAAACTGGCTTGTTAAATTTCATTGGGGGCTGGTTCCTTTTTGGGCAAAAGATATCTCAATTGGAAATAGAATGATAAACGCCCGTTCTGAATCAATTGCTGAAAAACCGAGTTTTCGTAACGCTTTCAAGAAACGAAGATGCTTGATACTTGCAGATGGATTTTATGAATGGAAAGGTGAAAAAGGGCGCAAGCAGCCCATGTTCATTACATCGCCGGACCACAAACCATTCGCATTTGCCGGGCTCTGGGAAACATGGAATAAAAAGGATGATCCAGATTCAATCTACAAATCCTGCACCATCATCACCACCCAGGCCAGTGAATCAATCCGCGACATTCATCACCGCATGCCGGTCATCATAAAACCACCAGCATACGAGCCGTGGCTTGATCCGGGTAATCAGGATCTAGGTGAGCTTGGCAGGATACTGAAAAATGAGATTGTTACGGAACTGGTGAGCTATCCGGTAACGAAGCAAGTTAATTCCACTCGCAATAATGATCCTTCCTGTATTGAACCGATTGAATAAATAACAAAGCATGGTATTCATTGATCCAGATAGGAGAAATATCATGAGTATGGTTAAAGGTGATCTCGATGATCTCAAATATGCGAAAACCCTGCTTGAAAACCCCAGTTTGGCAGCCAGAATTTCTAACCTGTTGGGAACCCCTATCGAGAAAGGTTTTGAGCACCTGCCTGCAAAATGGAAGGGCACTGTCCAAAGGGCCACAGAAAAATCACTTGAAAAAGCGCTTAATTTTGCCATCCAAACAATGAATGATAGAACAAGACCAGCTTCTTCGGACAGGGCCCATAAAATTCTCGTGTTCGCAACGGGAGCCGGGGGCGGATCTTTTGGACTTCCAGCCTTAACAATCGAACTTCCTGTGACCACAACCATAATGCTCCGCTCCATAGCAGACATAGCACGGAGTGAAGGCGAACAGATTAGATTATTGGAAACTAAAATGGCCTGTTTAGAAGTATTCGCCTTAGGAGGCCCATCAAAAGGCGATGACGGTACGGAAACCGGCTATTTTGTTGTTAGAGCTGGTTTAACTCATGCCATCTCTGAGGCGACAAAATATATTGCGGAGAAAGGTTTGGCAAGGGAAGGCGCGCCAGCACTTGTTAAATTCATTGCCACTTTGGCATCTCGATTTGGGATAATGGTATCCGAGAAAGCTGCTGCCCAAGCTATTCCTCTGATCGGAGCAGCTGGTGGGGCATTGATTAATACGATTTTCATAGATCATTTTCAAAATATGGCTCGCGGTCATTTTATTATACGCAGGCTTGAAAGACTCTACGACAAAGATTTAATTCGGCAGGAATATGATAAGTTAGATTTATGATATTCAATAGTGCGAGAAATAAGCATAAGCTCTGATTTTTGAATTTAACCTGTATAACGAAATATAACCTCGTATAAATGAACAAGAAAAAATGGGTAGTTTATCTGGTTCGATGTTCTGACAAATCTTTATAC
>JBATKU010000667.1:0-2022 GCA_049669725.1 Desulfobacterales bacterium | reverse complement strand
GGTTTTCTCCTGGACTGGCTGGATTGGCGATCTATCTTTTACGTGCGGGCACCGGTAAGCCTTGTAGGTTTTATTTTGGCCCTTTTCCTTCTCAAGATGGACCAAGTACGCGGAGAGGGTATCAAGTTGGATCTGTTGGGCACCTTGACCTCTTCTGCGGGCATCTTTTTGTTCGTCTTCGGTGTCAGTCAGATCGCGCAGTATGGCCTCTTATCGTTCCGGGTACACCTGATTGTGGGCCTGGGCCTGATTTTTCTCATCTTGTTTATTTTGGTAGAAAGACAGGCCAAGGATCCTATCGTTGATCTGGCGCTTTTCAAGAATCAGGTTTTTTCCAGCGCCATGTGGGCCCTACTCCTGACCTTTGTGGCCGCCCCCCCTTACATTCTGGTCATGCCCTTTTATTTGATCCAGGGCCGTCTAATGAGTCCGGCCCAGGCCGGCATGTTGATGGCCGTGACCTCCATGGTCACTATGGTAATAGGGCCTTTAAGCGGAGCCCTCTCCGACCGGTACGGGCCCTTCAAGTTTTCGGCAATAGGGGCAGGGGCTATTGGTGCCGCGTACGGCCTGATGTTCGCTTTTGATGTCCAGACACCATTGACGTTCATTATTCCGGTTCTGTTCCTGCTGGGTATCGGTATCGGGAGTTTTCATCCCTCAAATAACAGCATCATCATGGGCGCTGTGACCAGAGACCACCTGGGTATGGCCTCGGCCCTGATTGCCACCCAGCGACAGGTGGGCATCGCTGTGGGTATGGCCGTTACCGGGACCTTTTTTTCCGCAAGAATGATCATCAACAAGGCCGTGCTTTATCAGGAAGGGGTTTCAGCGGCGTCAGCCGTGTCCCTCTCTATTCCTCCCGCCTTTCATGATGTCCTTGTCCTCGCTATTTCCCTTCAGTGTATCGTTTTTCTGCTCTGCTTTATCCGGGGAAAGAAGGCCGCTTCCCGGGCTGGGAAATATCATAGCGGGAATGGGGACAATGACACCTCGTGATCAAAAAGAAGGCCAGTGGTTTATGATAAGTGGAGACATGTTCAAGTATGCGGTATGCGTTGTTAAATACCAAAGTCATTCAACACAGCCGACATTAATGCGAATCTTTGATGTAATTAGCACTGAGAATCAGTAATTTCCAAACCGGTAATTACATATTTACGATAGGCTTTCCTTGCCTGCTGTTTCAAAGCAACGCTCCGGTGTTGTCATATTTGATTGTCTCCTGTAATGTAGCTCCATGATACAAAGCTCTCCTTACCGGCTGACACTGCTTGTCTGTCTGGCGGAAATATTCGGCCTGGCGTCGATTGCAGTTTTTCCAGCTCTGTTGCCGACATTTCTGACCGAATGGCGTTTAAGCCATACCGAGGCGGGCTGGATCATCGCAGGTTACTATGCCGGCTATATGGTTTTGGTGCCGGTGCTGGCCGGCATCACCGACAGAATGGATGCCCGCAAGGTTATGGGGCTGGGAGCGCTTATCGGTGCCCTGACAGCCCTCGCTTTTGCGTTGTTGGCCCGGGGGTTTTGGTCGGCGCTGGTACTGCGGTTTCTATCGGGTATAAGCCTGGCCGGAATCTACATGCCCGGGCTCAAGGTGGTTAGCGACCATACGGAAGGAACACTCCAGTCAAGGTTCATCTCGTTTTACACCTCAAGTTTCAGCATCGGCGCCAGCCTGTCCTACCTTCTGGCCGGGGAGATCAATATGCTGGCCGGTTGGCGTTGGGCCTTTACCGCGTCGGCGGCCGGAGCTGCAGTCGCTCTGATCATCGTCTTTTTGTATGTTCCTCCGGGAAAAATTCGCACCTCAAAAGGGCAGGCGCTGCTCGCGGATTTCAAAGTCGTCTTCAGGTCCCGCCCGTCAATGGCTTATGTCCTCGGTTACGCCGCCCACATGTGGGAGCTTTTTTCCATGCGCTCTTGGATTGTGGCTTTCCTGGCTTTCAGCGTCCAGATGCAGCCGGCGGGCGCTCTAACCTGGAGCCCAACCCGGATCGCCTTTCTGATCAACCT
>JBATKU010000666.1:0-7690 GCA_049669725.1 Desulfobacterales bacterium | reverse complement strand
TTTTAAATCATTGGTGAGCTCCATCCCGTCCACGATAATCTGGCCCCGCTGGTGCTCTTCAAGGCGGTTGATACACCGGATCAGGGTCGACTTACCGGAACCGGAAGGGCCGCAGATAACGATACGTTCCTGTTTTTGGACGGTAAGATTGATATCCTGCAGAACATGGAACTCGCCAAACCACTTGTGCATTTCAACTATTTCGATGATGGTCTCGCCGGTCAAGGTACTTTGATCGTTAGGGGTCGATTGAGTGCTCATAAAGATTCTCTCTTATTAAGTTTAAATAATCTCCAGAAATATTTGCTTTCACTTGCTCTCCTATCCGAGCAGTGTAAGTAATGCCTAAAGTGCGCTAAAATGCCTAAATTGCCTAAAATTGTGGTGTCGCTTTGCTCCGTCTTTATTATAAACGCCTGGTATTTTCAGCATGCAAAACCATAAATCAGTAATTGAATATAATAGAAGACCTTACTTTTTGCTTTTAATAAAATCGATAGAATACCTCAATTTTAGGCACTTTAGTTCAATTTAGGCATTTTAGGCATTTCTTTGACTCCTAAAGCCCTGTTTCCAGTTCACGTTCCAACCGCCGGCTGTAATTAGACATAAAAAAACAGCATAGAAAATATACCAGAGCTGCAAAAATATAGGCTTCGGCTGAAAATCCCATCCACTGCGGATCGGATATTACAGTTTTGGTGGTTTTCAAAAAATCAAATAGCGCAATGATAACAACCAGGGATGTATCTTTAAAAGCCGAAATCAAAATACTGACCGAAGGCGGAATCACTATTTTAAGGGCCTGGGGCAATATGATCAACCGCATGGTTAAATAATAATTCAGCCCCAGGGATTCGGCCGCTTCATATTGCCCGCGAGGGATGGCTTGCAATCCGCCACGAACCACCTCGGCTATATAGGCGGCTGTAAAAAGAATAATGGCAACCTGGGCTCTAATGATGGCATTGATGTTAAAACCCTCGGGAAAAAATAAGGGAAATACCACCGATGACATGAACAGCAGACTGATAAGCGGTACCCCTCGAATGAGTTCAATGTAAAGCACGCAAAGTGTTTTTACCACCCGCATTCTGGATTGACGGCCCAGGGCCAGAACAACCCCTAAAGGGTAAGCGGCGGTTAAGCCAAAAATGGACAATAACAATGTTAAGGGTATTCCGCCCCACTGCGAGCTTTCCACCGATGTTAGGCCCAAAAGCCCTCCCTTCATCAGCAGGCCCATCAGAAAAAGGCCCAAAACCCAGGCGTAGGCCAAATGTTTTTTCCAATGATTTCTGTTTTGACTGTAAAACAGCAAACAGACAAGCAATATCATTGCTACAAACGGCCGCCATTGCTGTTCATAAGGGAAAAAACCAAATGTGATAAATCTGATGTTGGCGGTTATAACCGACCAGCAGGCACCCGAGCTCTGCTGGCACTGCGCTCCGGTTGAAAACCAGAGACTGTCTACAAAAGCCCAGCGAAAAAAGGGCGGGATGCTAAGCCAAAGAAGATAGACGGTTATGATGGTCAGGCAGGAGTTTAACCAGCCATTAAACAGATTGGTCCGAATCCATCCCAGCACGCCGACCTGGGTTGCCGGTGGCTTAATTAGTTTGGCATCTTCTATTGGTTTGGCTTGTTCCATTTGTGGATCTATCTTTCCACCAGCGCAACTTTTTTATTGTACCAATTCATAAACGCCGAAGTCGAGAGACTGAAACAAAGATAAACGATCATGATCATAGCGACCCCTTCGATTGCCTGCCCGGTTTGGTTGATGGCCGTACCGGCGACTGACACAAAATCGGGATAGCCGATGGCCACGGCCAGGGAGCTGTTTTTGGTCAAATTCAGCATCTGACTGGTCAATGGCGGTATTATAACTCGCAGCGCCTGGGGTAAAATTACCAGATTGAGCACCTGGGTGGATTTAAGCCCTATTGACATGGCCGCTTCGGTCTGCCCCTTGCTCACAGACTGGATACCGGCTCGCACAACTTCGGCGACGAAGGCAGCTGTGTATAGCACCAGCCCCAGCAACAGGGCGGTGAATTCAGGGCTGACATTCTGTCCCCCCACAAAATTGAAGCCCCTGAGCACGGGAACGCTCATCGCTGTCGGCGCCCCTCCTGCCAGCCAGGCAACAAGCGGAAATACGATCAGAATTCCGATTGAAACGCGAAAAACCGGAAAAGGTAGTCCGGTTCTGGCCTGCCGCTTGTGGGCCCAGCGACGCAAAAAATAGATAATGAGACATCCGGCCAGAAAAGCGATGAGCATATAAAAATGAGCAGGATGGGATTCAGGAATGGCCAAAGCAAGGCCACGATTGCTCAGCACGACACCGTTAAAAGGAATAATGGCCTGCCGGGGCGATGGCAGGACTTCATAAAAGAAAGCATACCAGAAAAACAACTGCAATAAGACAGGTATGTCCTGAAAGACTTCAATATAAGCCGAAGCGAGTTTCGATACCAGCCAGTTCGAAGATAAGCGCAGAATTCCGATAATCGTGCCGAGGATAACCGTCAGGATGACACCGATAAAAGAAACCAGCAGGGTATTCAATACCCCCACCAGTAATGCGCGTGCGTATTTATTGGCGGCCGAATAGGGTATGACGGATTCGCCGATTTCAAAGGAAGCTTCCTTATCAAGAAATCCGAAGCCGGTGGCAATGGACTGTCTTTCAAGGTTGGTCAGGGTGTTTGAGACCAGGTAGTAACCCAGCAGCCCCACCATTGCAAGCACACCCAGCTGATAGACAATAGATCGCTTCTTGGGATCATACCAGAACGCGATCTTATCCGTCTGGGGGCTTGGCTTTGGGCCTGCACTTTTGCTGGTCATACTCCAATCACTTGCAGAAAATACCGATCTGGTTCAACCATAGATCGTTATCGTTAATTGTCTTGAACAATAAAAAAGGTGCCACCAGGCGTGGCACCTTTTTTTTACCGAAGGTTTACTTGAACGGAGGGGCGTACATCAGCCCGCCGTTGGTCCACTGTGCATTTAACCCGCGCGCAATTTTCAAAGGCGTATTAACACCAACATTGCGTTCAAAGACCTCACCATAGTTACCGACAAGTTTAACGATTTTGTAGGCCCAATTTTCATCAAGCCCCAGTGCTTTACCATTGCCCGGGCTGACGCCTAAAAATCTCTGAATTTTGGGATCTTTGCTTTTAAGCATTGCATCGACGTTTTTGGAGGTAATTCCCATTTCTTCGGCGGCAATCATGGCAAGTACCGAAAAATTGACAATATCAAACCACTTGTCGTCTCCGTGACGAACCACCGGGGCCAGGGGTTCCTTGGAGATGATTTCCGGCAGAATTTCATAATCATCCGGCTTGGGGGCAACGGACCGGGTCGAAGCCAGCTGGGAGGCATCCGATGTCAGGACGTCGCAGCGACCGGCAAAAAAAGCTTTCGCCAGTTCGGGGGTGCTCTCGATAACCACCGGGCTCATTTTCATGCCGTTGGCCCTGAAATAATCCGCCACATTAAGTTCGGTGGTCGTACCCGGCAGCACGCATACCGTGGCGCCGTCGAGTTCCTTGGCGCTTTTGAGACCCAGTTTCTTGGGCACTAAAAAGCCTTGACCGTCATAGTAGTTCACGTGAGCAAAGGCGAGGCCCAGGGCGGTTTCACGACTCAATGTCTGGGTGGCGTTGCGAGTCAGCACGTCGATTTCACCGGACTGCAAGGCGGTAAAACGGGTTTTGGCTGTTAACGGTACGAATTTTAATTTGTCCGGAGTGCCAAACACCGCTATGGAGATTGCCCGGGCGGTATCGACATCCAATCCACGCCAAACCCCTTTTTCATCCGGTTTGGAAAAGCCGAACAGGCCTTCATTGACACCAACGGATATATATCCTTTGGCTTTAACATCTTCCATGGTCCCGGCCACGGCAAGTCCTGCTGTGACCAAGAATACTGCCGCTACCAATAGTGAAATAAGTTTAAATCTTTTCATACACTTTCCTCCTTTTCTGGTTCATACTTTTTAAGGCATCCAAAACTGCCCGTCGCACCATAATTGATGCTCCTGTTAATTTAGACGGCTTGAAGATCAGCCAGATTTAAACTCCTCGAAACAATGAATGCGGCTCATCTACTAAACGTCCTGTATAACGTAAATCCTATACCAGAACCGGTAAGGTTTTGGCAAGCAAAATATTCAACAAATGGATGCCGGACCATGCCACAATTGATTGATTATTATACCTTTGCTAAAAAATAATTGACAGAATCAACATATTATCCTATAAATTCCGTTACATCGAATGTGATTCGCAGAGGAATCCGGCATGGACAATTTGAAGCTAAACAGGAAAATCGATCTCCAACTTATACTGGCAGACAACTGGGCCAGGCGATCACCGGTTGAACGACGTTCTGATGCAGATAAACGCGTCACCTTCAGTTCTAAATATTTTATAAGGGGTGGTAAGGAAAGACGCCGGATAGAAGAAAGAAGAAAACTCGAAGAACGCAGGGACGGCTGGATGCGTATGGGAAAATGGCGCAGCGAGGCCGTCTTTGACCACGAAGGAAACTAGGTTTTCTTATTAGTATCGAGAACATCATTTTTATTAGGGCGGAGCCGACAGGACTCTGCCTTTTTAGTATAAACTTCAAGGGAGAAGTTGTAAATGCTGACAACGGATAATACTGTTTTCCTAATGGTTGATGTTCAGGGCAAGTTGGCGCATTCGATGCATGCTAAAGAGAATCTTTTTAAAAATTTAAAAAAGCTTGTCAAAGGCATGCGTGTGCTGGAAATTCCCATCCTGTGGGCGGAACAGAATCCAAAGGGGCTGGGACCGACCGTTGCGGAGGTTGCCGAACTCTTAACTGACCTGCAGGCGATACCGAAACACAGCTTCAGTTGTTACAAAAATAAAGAAATCAGGCAAGCCCTTGAGGCTCTAAAACGCCCTAATATCCTGGTTGCCGGAATTGAATCCCATGTTTGTATATATCAAACTGTCAGAGATCTTGCGAAGGCCAAATACAGTGTTCAACTTGTTGCCGACGGGATTTCCTCGCGCACCAGCGAAAACAAGCAGATCGGTTTGGAAAGGTGCAAAAGCGCAGGCGCCGCAATAACCAGCGTCGAAACCGCCTTGTTTGAGCTGCTCGAGGTAGCCGAAGGAGAGAGGTTTAAAGCGATTCTAGAAATAGTAAGATAGGAATGAAAAATCAGAATACCCAAATATTTGAATCGCCGCGGAGAGCCAGTTGAACATGTACAATTTTTTGACCGGACCGGCTTTGTGGGCCACCTTTATAATCTTTGGGGCAGGACTGACGCTTCGAATAGTCTGGCTGTTCCGACTCAGTCGCAAAAAGGATCAGGTGTTTTACAACCATGCCAGCTTTGCCTGGGGTTTTAAATCGATACTTTACTGGATGGTCCCATGGGGCAGCGCCTCCATGCGTCTGCAGCCGGTTTTCACTTTCATGGTGTTCATATTCCATTTCACGCTGCTGACTGTGCCGCTGTTTCTCTGCGCCCATAACATCCTGTGGGATGAAGCCTTCGGCATAAGTCTGTGGCCCATGCCGAACCTGTGGGCAGATGTTATGTCTGTCATTCTGCTTGTTTCGATTATTTTTTTGGTAATCAGACGGATCGTTCGCAGCGAAGTGCGGATCCTTACCGGGGCATGGGACTATCTCTTGCTGGGACTCACCGCCCTGCCCTTTCTGACAGGATTTTTGGCTTACCATCAGTTTGGACCTTATGAACCAATGATGATCGCACACGTTATAGCCGGTGAACTTCTATTGATATTGATTCCCTTCACCAAACTCGGCCACATGATCCTGTTCTTCTTTACCCGGGCATTTATAGGCTTTGAGATGGGAGGCCGCAGAGGGGCTAGATCTTGGTAATTTCCAGTCATTTTTTCCTATTAAGTTTTCCATAAATAAGCAAAATATTGACAATAAAAATTCGAAATCCGAATACCGAAATCCGAAAAAATATCGAATGACCAAAATTCAAATGACCTAAACAAAATTGCAATTAAAAGATAGAATGCTCCATCGAAAATTTTTTGAACCTTTGAACATTCGAATTTGAAATTTGTTTCGTATTTCGAATTTCGTGCTTCGAATTTCCGATCCTGCCTAAGGAGAGGTAGATGATTGATATAAAGGAAGTACTGAAAGAAGAATTCGAACGTAATAAATCGCCTATAAACCAGGATGCGATTCGCAAAATACTTGATGCCAATGACAGTGCCCGAATTCGAACCTGGCTGAATATTTGTTCACGCTGCGGGCTGTGTGCTGAAAGCTGCTTTGTCTATCTGGCCAACGATCGCAACCCGAAACTGAGTCCGGCGTACAAATTCAAGCAAACCCTTGGTGAGATGTATCGCTGCAAGGGTAAAATAAGTCGCGCGTTCTTAAAAAAAAGTTATGAAATCTCCTGGCTGCAATGCACCATGTGCAAACGCTGCGCCATGTTTTGTCCCTTTGGGATCGACATTGCAACCATGATCTCAATTTCACGCAATGTCTGTCATTCCCAGGGTTTCAAACCGCATAGCCTGTATGAATTCTCGGAGAACTGCCGCAAATCCGGCAATCACATGGCCATACCGCAAGAAGAGCTCATCGATACCTGCGAATGGATGGCCGAAGAAGCCGAAGATGATTACCGGGGGGTCGAAATACCCGTGGATAAGCAAAACGTAAAATTCATGTACACCATCAATCCCCGCGAACCCGTGTATTATCCCCAGGATATCTCTTATGCCGGGATCATTCTCTCCGCTGCCCGCGAAAGCTGGACCATCCCCAGTTTCGGTTGGGATTGTACGAATTTGCCGATGTTCTGCGGTGACCGCAACCTGGCCGGTCAGCAGGTTAAAAATGTCTATGAAAAAGCATTGGAGTTGGGCGTAGAAAAAATTTTAATCACAGAATGCGGCCATGCCTATCGGTCCATGGCATTTGAAGGACCTTATATGGCCGGTTATGAGGGCGGCCAACCACCGGTTGAAGTCGTGCACTTTGTGCGCCTGCTATATGAATATCTGAGGGACGGTCGCATTAAAATTGACCCCAATAAGAAAATCAAGGAACCGGTCACCTACCAGGATCCATGCAATGTGTCTCGCAACGGCGGACTCTGGGAAGAAGCACGCAAAATCATCCCCTACCTGGCCGAAGATTTCCGGGATATGTCACCCAACCGCGACCACAACCACTGTTGCGGCGGCGGCGGCGGCATCATGCCCATGGGTCCCAAGTACAAACCGGTACGCATGGCCTCGGGTCGGGTAAAAGCAGAGCAAATCAAGGCGACAGGGGCCAAAATTGTGATTGCGCCGTGTCATAACTGCTTTGACCAGATCCATGATCTCGGTGAAGAATATGATCTGGGCATCAAAGTACTTTCACTTAAAGAAATCATCGTTGAAGCGATGATCATCCCGGATCATATGAAGCTGGAGCCGGATGAGTAAAAATTCCTTGGTGAGTCGAAAAATATTTATTAAGAATTTCCCTCAATAGCCGATAAAAATATAGGGCATTACACCCTAATATATTTTGGCTTGTTCATGTCCCTATCCACATGATTTATTTGTCGCCCCCGATAATTCATAAAATTATAAATGATATTCTAAAGACTGCAATTGTATGAAAAATAAGC
>JBATKU010000665.1:0-1654 GCA_049669725.1 Desulfobacterales bacterium | reverse complement strand
GCGTCCGTTAACCGGTTTGCCCGCTGACCGGCCAACGGGTTGACCGGCTCAACGGGCTCAACGGGCATATCCGCCTCACGGACAGACAGATTTAAAGAACTCAAATTCACCGGCATCGCTGATACGCACGATGACGGCACACTTGGTTGGGTCGCCATCCTCGGTAAAGGTCATGCCGCCGGTAATTCCGTCAAAGTCTTTAATGGTGGCCAGGGCATCGCGCACGGCCTTGCGATCCTTTTCGATGTCCCCGGTAAGCTCACCGGCCCCTTCGATGGCTGCTTGAACGATGCGCACGGCATCCCAGGTCAGCGCAGCGACGTCATCCGGCACGTAGCCATGCTCTTTTTCATAACGATCGATAAAGGCCTTGGTGGCGCCTTTGGCGCCTGCCGCCGCATAATTGGTGCTGAAGTACAGGCCATAGCAGTCTTTACCGCAGAGTTTTACGGTCTCAGCCGAGCCCCAGCTGTCGCTGCCCACAATCGGTTTGTTCCAGCCCAACTGATGGGCCTGCTGAACGATTAAGGCCACTTCGTTATAATACTGCGGGATAAACAGCACCTCAGCTCCGGAGTTATTAATTTTCGTCAGCTGGGAACTGAAGTCGGCGTCTTTGGTGGTGAAACTCTCATAGGCCACCACCGAGCCGGGCCCGTTCTGCTTTTCCCAGGCCGCCTTGAAAAATTCGGCCAACCCCTTGGGATAGTCACTGGCCACGTCGTAAAGAACGGCCGCCTTTTTGAAACCGAACTCGTCTTTGATAAAATTGGCAACCACCGGTCCCTGAAACGGATCCAAAAAGCAGCCGCGAAACACAAAAGGACGATCTTTGGTGGTGTCGGGGTTGGTCGACCAGGGGCTGATCATCGGCGTGCCCAGTTCATTGGCTTTGCCGCCGGCGGGTATCGCCTGTTTCGAGGATTGGGGACCGACAATGGCCAGAACATCTTCCTCGGTAATCAGCTTGGTGTTGGCCTTAACGGCCGACTCGGCCTTGGATTCATTGTCTTCGATAATCAACTCCACCTTGTACTTTTTCCCACCGACCTCAATGCCGCCAGCTGCATTGACGTCTTCCAGCCACATCTGGGCGGCGAATTTGGTGCCCTCCCCCACCTTGGGGATATCGCCGGTGAGCGGCGCGTTGACGCCGATTCTGATACTTTCGGGTCCTTTAGCAAATGCCCAACCCCCCAGGCCCGCTGCAACAAAGGAAATGACTGTCACAATTAACAATGTTCTTTTCATCATGAACCTCCTTTCTAAACATCTCGTATTAAAGTGTTGTGGACTCCATAACCAACATCCTAGAATCCGAAAAAGTGATAGGGTGCATATCACATGTCTTCAATTTTTTCAAGATTCGAATAAAAACCGTCATGGGAACGTCAAAGTCAACTCTAACTGATTCTGATTGAAGCGATTTACCTCACCGGATAGGGCACTAAAATCCCAAATCACAATACTCAAATTTCAAATAATATCAAAATTACAAATTTCAATGACCAAAACATTACATTCACTTATCGGATATCTTGCGTTCTTTTATCGGTTTTGAATTTTGAATTTCGGTCATTGGTAGTTGTTTGAGATTTGTTTTTTGGTGCCTGGAATTTTCATGATTGTCATAAATGAATAGCTCTATTTATTC
>JBATKU010000664.1:0-2081 GCA_049669725.1 Desulfobacterales bacterium | reverse complement strand
ACACACCAGTTCAAATCCGTCGTGATCAATGGGAATGTTGAGATACAGTCCAACAATCCAAAGAAACTCATCCGGAAAGAGCCCATTGGTGCGGAACATATTTTTGAACATCATTCAGCCCGGGCAGTTGGTGACCTGGGGGCACTCGATGCAGAGGCAACGAAAATGATCGAAAGGGAGGCGGCGCCATTCCCAACCGATTTCGAAATGCTTCACATGTGTACAGAAACCCTTAAACCTGCGATCAGAGAGGGTATAGCCAAAAACCGCCAGTACATATATTAGGGAACGGACTAAGATTATAATTTTGAAAGGACCGCGTCAAATGATTTGAGGCGGTCTTTTTCTTGTTCGCCCGGCATGGGCGATAACTATAGGGTGAAAGTCCCGAACGTACCTTGACAGTAGGAAACGTTAGCTTAAGGCAAGGGTGTCCACCGCGAGGTGGAATCTGAAGGAAGCCGGCGGCAAATTCCTGGCCTGACGAACAGAAACTGCATACAAGGCTTAAGATTGCTGGATGAGTTTGCAAGACAAAACGAAGTCCGATACTGTCCGGAGCAATCAAAGTAAATGCAGCAGGTATATGGGATGAAAGTTATTGTTCTTAACCGGGGAGGTCTCACAGACGTGTGGAAACAGAGTATGAAGCACGGTTGAAACAAGATTTACTGTGAGAAGTCAGCCGAGGTCGTAGTACCGGGTTCATCGACAGGACTCGGAAAGGACCGAACCTTAATGAGTGAGAGTAAATGAATGTTACCAAATGAAGGGAAGAAAGCAGAAAATATCGCAAGATACCTGCCTGCAGAATAGTAGGGCGGAACCCGAGGGCTATGCAGGAGGGCAGACCTTTATCTGGATAACTGAAAACAACCTCACCAATACCGACAGATCTGAATATGGGTTGTTAGAGCAGATCCTGTCTCCAACGAACCTTAACCGAGCCTATAAACGGGTGAGGAGCAATAAGGGGAGCGGAGGGGTAGACAAGATGGAAGTCGAATCCTTAAAGGATTATCTTGTCGAGAACAAGGAGCAGCTCATACAATCCATATTGGTCGGCAAATACCGGCCTAATCCGGTTCGGAGGGTAGAGATACCCAAAGAGAATGGGAAGAAGCGTGCTCTTGGTATCCCCACGGTAGTGGACCGTGTCATCCAACAGGCGATTGCACAGGTTTTATCTCCGATTTACGAGAAACAGTTCTCGGAGAACAGTTACGGGTTCCGACCCGGGCGTAATGCACACCAGGCATTGATCAAATGCAGGGACCATATCACAGAAGGATACAAATACGCTGTAGATATAGACCTGGAGAAGTTCTTTGATACGGTCAATCAGAGTAAACTGATAGAGGTGTTATCAAGGACGGTAAAGGACGGGCGGGTCGTCTCGCTGATCCATAAATACCTCAATGCAGGAGTAGTAGTACGCAATAAGTTCGAAGAGACGAGTATGGGAGTTCCTCAGGGAGGTCCATTGAGTCCGCTGTTGAGCAATATCATGCTCAACGAGTTGGACAAGGAACTCGAAAGAAGGGGACATCGTTTTGTACGCTATGCCGACGATCTGGTGATCCTATGCAAAAGCAAACGGAGCGCTGAGCGAACGCTTACGAACATCGTCCCGTACATCGAAAACAAACTGTTCCTCAAGGTAAACAGGGAAAAGACCAAAGTGGCCGTTGTCCGGGACATTAAATTCCTGGGTTACTCCTTTTATGTGTATAAAGGGGAAGGGCGGCTACGGGTCCATCCGAAGAGCATCGCGAAGATGAAAGTGCGGATTAGAACGCTTACCTCGCGGAGCAATGGTTGGGGATATGCAAGACGGAAAGAGGCTCTCAGACAGTATATCACTGGTTGGGTGAACTACTTTAAACTGGCAGACATGAAGAAGCTACTTGTCAGAATTGATGAGTGGTATCGCAGACGATTACGGATGGTAATCTGGAAACAGTGGAAACGGATACGCACCCGTGGACGTTGTCTCTTGAAACTGGGAATTGTGAAATACAAGGCTTGGGAGTTTGCTAATACAAGGAAAGGCCACTGGCGTACGGCTGGTAGCGCTATCC
>JBATKU010000663.1:0-1576 GCA_049669725.1 Desulfobacterales bacterium | reverse complement strand
GGGTATGTTCGTGGATAACGCCATTGTGGTGTCCGATGACATTAAAGTCAATATGGAAACGGGAATGGATCGCAGGGAAGCCGTTTTAAAAACCGGCAACTCTCTATCGGTTCCCCTGCTGACCAGTACCCTGACGACCGTTTTCGCCTTCGGGCCGATTCTGCTGCAAATTGGTTCAACGGGTGATTACACCTCCTCGCTGGGTTCGGTGATGATTATTTTGCTTATGGGGTCGTGGTTTTTTTCCATGTTTTCCTCCACCAGCATGTGCTACTGGTTTTTGAAGCCAAAACCGGCCACCGGCGGTGATAAGCAGCAGCAGAGTGATCCCTACCAGGGCAGATTTTATCAGATCTATCGCCGGATCCTGAAAATCTCCCTGCGCTTTCGATTCATGGTGCTGGCCCTGGCAGGCGGCGCGTTTGCGGTTGCCATCTATGCGGCAACCTTTATACCCCAGGCCTTTTTCCCAAGCGGGGACCGCAACCAGTATTTGATTTATCTCGACCTGCCCGCTGGAACGCGCATCGAGGAGACCGACCGGACCGTCAGAAAACTCAGCGCCTGGCTGCAGGATAAAGAGAAAAACCCGGAAATCACCGGAACCATCGCCTATGTGGGCAACGGCGGGCCGCGGTTTTTCCTTTCCCTGGCGCCGATGGACCCGGATCCGTTTCTCGCATTTTTAATCGTCAACACCGAGACAAATAAACAGGTAGCCGAACTGGTTACGCGTACCGATCAATATATTCTGGATAATTTTCCCAATGCGCGCGGCAGGGTTAAGTCCATGTGGCTGGGCGCCACAGAAACCGGCCTGATGCAAGTCCGCCTCAGCGGTCCCGATACGGGGGTGCTTAAAGAGCAGGCAGACCAGTTGATGGCCGCGCTGCGGAAAATCCCCGGCATCGAGGATATTAAGCAGGATTGGAACAACCGGGTGTTTACGGCCAGGGCGGATGTCGATCAGGCCCGCGCCCGCCGCGTCGGGGTGACATCCAAGGATGTGGCCGATTCCCTGGACTTCTTTGTCGACGGTGCGACGGCCACCGATTACCACCAGGGCAATGTTCAGATTCCCATCGTCGGCCGCGGCGTCCCGGCTGAAAGGGATTCTCCCGACAGCCTGCGCACACTCGGCATCCGGTCGGCATCCGGCGGCAGCGTGCCCCTCAACCAGGTTGCCGATGTGTACACCATCGGTGAGCTCGACCGTATTATGCGCTATAATCAGGAGCGCACCATCACCGTCAGCGCCAAAAACCAGGTGCTGAAAGCTTCCGAGATCTTCGCCGGCATCAAGCCGACCCTGGACGGAATGGATTTTCCGAAAAACCACTACTGGGAGGTGGGGGGCGAATTGGAGGACTCTGCCAGGGCCATGAGGAACCTGGTAAAATGGATGCTGCCGTGTTTTGGCGGCATTATATTTCTGCTGGTGTGGCAGTTTAACTCCATCCGGCGGGCCGCCATTATCATCCTGACCATGCCGCTGGTCGTTGTCGGGTCCGTGGTCGGACTGCTGGTGATGCAGGCCGATTTTGGCTTTATGGTCATCCTCGGACTTTTGGCCCTG
>JBATKU010000662.1:0-4141 GCA_049669725.1 Desulfobacterales bacterium | reverse complement strand
GAGCGGTTTATCGAGAACCTGGCGCGGCTCGCTAGTCCACTTCTTTAAAATCACATACGCAACAAATCTCGACAGAAAATAATGTTAAGTAAAGGCATTGGGTTGATCCAAGATAATATATTGATTTCAATTATGAGATAGCAAAAAAGCTATTAACCGCGGGACTTCTGGATTTAGAAACAGACCAACCCTGATATCTGCAGCCTCGGATTTGATTATATCACTGCGGTTTGACAGAGCAATTCATGACAAGGCAAAAAGCAAAGCGTTGTATGAGCGGAAGTAAATAAGAGGATCAGGGGATTTATTAAAAATGTTGATATGGAGCAGATGATTTGTTCCGGAAGAAAAAGGCAAAAGATCAAATGGCAGAAGACAAACAACGGTCGTCAGCAGAAGAAGAGCACCCCGAAAGCGGTGACATCAGTTTCAGCCAGCCAGATAAGGGCACGCTGCTTGTCCGGCTTACGGGCAGCTGGAAAATTGGAGCGGATCTGCCTGCAAGCGATGAGGTTTACGCACACATACAGTCATCAAAAGGCATCCGGCAGCTTGTATTCGAAACCGACCCTATAACCGACTGGGACAGCAGCCTGCTGACCTTTTTGATGGACATCCACAATTTTTGTTCGAAGAATAATATTGCCGTCGATACGGGCGGGCTGCCGGAGGGCGTCGACAAACTGATTGCCCTGGCGACTGCCGTTCCGGAAAGAAAGGGGGCACGCAAAATAACCGTCCGCGTACCCATTTTGGATCGCATCGGCGCATCAGCCATTGCACTGTGGCAGGCCGCATCGGACCTGCTGGTGTTTATCGGCGAGGCGGTGGTTGCATTTCTGAGATTTTTGGTGGGCAAGGCCAGCTTTCGCCGCAGCGATTTGACCCTGCTGATTCAGGAATGCGGCGTCGATGCCCTTCCGATCGTGATTCTGATCAGTTTTCTGGTCGGCCTGATCCTGGCCTTCGTGGGCGCTGTTCAGCTGGAGATGTTCGGTGCCCAGATCTTTGTGGCCAACCTGGTCGGGATTGCCATGGTGCGGGTACTGGGGGCCGTCATGGCCGGAATTGTGATGGCGGGCCGCACCGGTGCGGCGTTTGCCGCCCAGCTGGGGACGATGCAGGTCAACGAAGAAATTGATGCGTTAAAGACCATGGGGGTCTCTCCGATGGAGTTTCTGGTGCTGCCGCGGATGCTGGCCCTGGTCCTGATGATGCCTCTGTTGTGCGTCTTTGCGGACCTGATGGGCATTCTTGGCGGTCTGGTTGTCGGTGTGGGCCTGCTCGATATAGGTCTCATTCAGTATCTAAACCAGACCAAAGCCGCCCTGAATTTGAACCATTTTTTTATCGGAATTTTTCAGGCCTGTGTTTTCGGCGTGCTGGTAGCCATGGCCGGGTGTTTAAAAGGAATAGAATGCGGGCGCAGTGCCTCGGCCGTCGGTGATGCGACCACCTCGGCGGTGGTCACCTCGATCGTGGCCATTGTCGTGGCAACGGCCATTGTTACCCTGGTGTGTAATGTGCTCCATATATAGTGTTCAGGGGTTGCTTGTCCTCCTGATTAAGGCGGATATGCCTCGGACGAGTTCTGGCATTCCTTGATAAGGTTTCAGTGTTCAGGTGTCAGGTGTCAGGAAAAAGAAAACCGAAATCTGATCCCTGACACCTAAAACCTGACACCTCAGAGCGGAACCCATGAACCTGTAAACAATAAAATTTATAGATCGGGAAAATAAATCATGCCTGAGAACAAAACCAACACAGAGCCCCATATCATCGTCAATGACTTAACCATGGCTTACGGCACCTTTGTGGTCCAGCGGGACCTGACGTTTACGGTCAACCGCGGTGATATTTTCATCATCATGGGCGGCAGCGGGTGCGGCAAAAGTACGCTGATGAGGCATATGATTGGATTGAAGGCGCCGGCCAAAGGCACGGTGAATTATGGCGACGTCAGCTTCTGGGATGTTGAGCCGGCCAAGCGTGAGCAACTCATGCGGCATTTCGGCATCCTTTATCAGAGCGGCGCTTTGTTCAGCTCCATGACCCTGGCCGAAAACATCGCCTTGCCGCTGCAGGAATACACGGATTTAAGCGCGGGTTCAATTCGAAAGCTCGTATCCTTGAAACTGGCCCTGGTCGGTCTGGCCGGTTTTGATGATTACTACCCGTCTGAGATCAGCGGGGGGATGCAGAAGCGGGCCGGACTGGCCCGGGCCATGGCCCTGGATCCGGATATCCTTTTTTTCGACGAGCCTTCGGCCGGGCTGGACCCGATCAGCTCCCGACTGCTGGATGACCTGATCCTCGAGCTGCGTGAAAGTCTGGGCGCCACGGTGGTGGTGGTCACCCACGAACTGGCCAGCATTTTTACTATCGGGAATAACTCTGTTTTTCTCGACCCCGACAAAAAGACCATGATTGCCCAGGGGGATCCCAAGAAACTGCTGGCGGAATCCGAGGATCCCACGGTGCATCGGTTTTTGACGCGGGGAGAAGCGAGTTCATAGCTCATGGCTCATAGCTGATAGCTGACTTTATCAAAACGGGGTGGGAGCTAATGCTCAACTGACAGTTTGGTTTTAAACCCTGATCCAAAGTCTGCTGATAAATTAACCAGCATAAAAAATTATCGGGAAATCTTGTGTTTAGGAGGCGTTAAATCATGAGTAAACAGGCAAACAAGAAAGCAATCGGTGCATTTGTTGTGCTGGCGGTGGTGCTGGCGGTGGCGGCCATCATCGTTTTTGGCTCCGGCAAATTTTTTGCTGAGACGTATCAATACGTGGCCTTTTTCCAGGGATCGGTCAAAGGTTTGAGGGTCGGAGCGCCGGTGATGTTCCGGGGTGTCAAGATTGGGCAGGTCACCAAAATGATGATTTATGCCCATCGTGACGATCAGTCTTTTGATATACCGGTTATCCTGGAAATAGACCAGGGCAATTTTCAGAGCATCGGTCATGAAATCAAGGATGAAAAGAAACAACTCCAGGGACTCATCAAAAAGGGACTAAGGGCCCAGTTACAAATGCAGAGCATCGTTACCGGACAGTTGATGATCAATATCGATTTTTATCCGAACTCCCCGGTTAATCTGGTCGGTACCGATAAGATAGCTATCGCCAGGGGCGTGATGGAAGTCCCGACGATTCAGGCACCTCTGCAAAAACTTGAAAAGACCCTGGAAGAGGTTCCCCTCGGCGAAATTGTAAAAAGCGCAAACAACTCCCTTAAGGCTATCGAAGCCCTCGTGACGTCGGAGGAACTCACCAAAAGCCTGCACTACTTTAAACAAACCGCGAAAGATATCCGCGATCTTGCCCGCCATATGGATAAAAAAATTGATCCGCTGTCGGCCGAACTCGATCAAACCCTGAAAGACGCTCAAAGGTTGTTGCGAAATGTCGACAGTCAGGTTGATCCGCTGGTTGTCAGGATCAAAAATTCCGCCGATACTGCCCGTCAGGCTGTAAAAGAAGTTGAGAGGGCTTTTGCCAACATCACGGCCCTGACCGCTAAAGGTTCCGAAGAGCGCAAACAAATAGACCGCACCCTCAAGGAGTTTCAAGCAGCGGCCCGTTCAATCAGGCTTTGGGCCGAATACCTTGAGCGGCACCCCGAAGCGTTGATCCGCGGCAAGGGTAAATCAAAGAGGAGGTGAAACCGTGAAAGTATTTTTACTTCGACAAAAACACGTTGCCATAATTTTTCTGTCGCTGGCTCTGGCGGGCTGTTTGGGAGGCCGATCGGCGCCGACAAGCTTTTATATGCTCAGCCCGTTTAGTCCATCACATGCCGGGACGTCGGCCGCAACCGCAGAGGGCCGCATCCATATCGGCCTCGAAACGGTTCTGGTCGCCGAATATCTGAATCGCAACGAGATCGTCGTCAACCTGGACAATACGGTCTACCGGCTCGCAGAGTTTAATCAGTGGGCTGAGCCGCTGAGCAATAACCTGACACGGGTGCTGGAAGAAAACCTGACAAATCTGCTGCGCGACGATTCCGTTGACGTCAACCTGGCTGCGCAAAGCTCGATTATGTTTGATTACCGCCTGGAGGTTGATGTGATCCGCCTGGACGGCAATCTGGCAGACAAGGCAACGCTGGTTGCTCAATGGGCGCTTTTTGAAGG
>JBATKU010000661.1:0-32155 GCA_049669725.1 Desulfobacterales bacterium | reverse complement strand
ACACTCATTCATATACAATTCGTTTTTCACCTCCTTTAATCATTAAAAAAGATGAAGTCGATTTTGTTGTCAAGAAAATTATGGAAGCCTTATCGGATTAAATATAATAATTTGACTAAACGGAGTTCAAGTCTAATGACCTGTCAAAAGACGAAAATGACTTTACAAACACTTGAAACAAGATTCACTTGACCTGACAGGCACGAAATATGGTATCATTAGTTTTATCCGGCTGGTGATGGTCCCCATATATCGTTACTGCCAGAGCAACCTCTAAGCCAATTAATAACTCCAAAGCTTTGAAGGTTTGATCGATGAAAGATTATATTCCCAAATTGGTTCCGATTAATATTTTTACAATTATTGTATTTTTTGTATTTTGCTTTGGCGTAAATGCTGATGAAAATAATCTGCTATCAGAGACTCCAAATGATGATGTATTAGCTGGTATAGTTAACCCTTTTGATTCAACTTGCTATGATTGGAGAGGAAATATCATTCCATGCAACTTTAAACGACAGTATTCAGAACTCCTGCTTAATAAACCTATCCCCGCTCCTCGCTTTATTGATAACAAAGATGGTACGGTTACCGACAGCCTGACCAAGCTCATCTGGCTGAAAAATCTGAATTGCTTTGGAATGTTGGATTGGAGAGGCGCTGCACTGGCAGCAAAAGGTCTTAAGGAAGGAGACTGTGGCCCGAATCCAGCTTTTGTCCTTTCTGATGGTTCATCTGCTGGCGACTGGCGATTGCCGACAATGAGTGAACTATGTACACTGATCGATTTTAGCAGAAGAGACCCTGCATTACCAAAAGGCCTTATGTTTTTGGATGTTCCACCAGGTTACCATTGGTCGGCGACAACGCTTGATTATCATTCCGGAATGGCTTGGATTGTGTACTTCGAATCCGGCACCACTTGTTACGATGATACAAATTTTCGTGCAGGCCATATTTGGCCTGTCCGTGGCCCTTTGCAGTAAGCTGGAGAGTTTTTTTTAGATAACACCGGTTTCTTTGTAGTAGCAAAACATTAACTCCAACATATCCAAATTTTATGAAGTATTCCAAAATTGTACTACCACACTGTAAAGCGTAGTTCTGACTTACGCTCCAGTTTTGTCAATTCAAGTATAGGTCAGGACAAATGACCCGATTTATAATCGGGTCCTTTTATTTTTCGCGGTGTATTTATCGATCGTTATCATTTTAGTAGTTTCATAGATAGAAAAAAAGCTCGGACTTTGTCCATTAAGGATGGCCGTATTCAGGAATAAGGCAAAATCTTGAGTTCCACAAACGGGTAAATGATGGGGTGGGGAGTCTCGGACATGCTGAAGTTTCAGCACCATGCAAACTCAAAGTAATCTTATCTCTCCATCTTCACTGGTTTTGCCCCCAAAATCTACCGTTTGTTAACATCAACATGACAGTTCATAAGCTGGGTTGAGATTTGAGCAAATCCTGGGGTTGCTGGAAATTAGAGGTTTTATGATTAAATCTACAATTCTCGAGTATTTTGGGTAACCCCTATATATTGTGTATGTTTTGGACGTAGGCAAAGTTTACATTTCGTGCTGTATAGGAAATTTGGTGGGCCGATTTTTATTTGGGATGTCTATATGAAATATATAATTTCAGGAAATTGCAGATTACCCGTTCTCTTATCCTGCATAACTTCACATTTCAATTATTCATTTCAACTTATCCTTGGCGTTATATCCCGCTTCTAGTGCTTTTAATGATGCGCTCAGCATTTTTTGATTCTTACCGAACCTATTTTTCAGGACGCCTTTAATATCTTCGGCGGAACAAAACAGTTTGTCATTAGCAGCTGTATTCTCGGCGGTTGCCAGGGCAAATCCGAGCACGATAAGATTAACTGCTCTGGGATTTTCGATCTCCTGGGCCAATGCGTCGGCATCTATGGTGCGGACCGCTGTTTGAGATTTATTTTCCAGGTCATCGGTTCCGTTGGAAACTGCCCATCCGTCTGGCTTCAAAAAGGAACTGTGTTGCTCTAAGTTTTCGGCCTTTAACAGCACCAGTACATCGGCTTGCAAAGGCCGGATTAACGGGCTTGCAAATTCTCCCACTTTAAAATGGGATAACACCGTTCCGCCTCTTTGAGCCATTCCGTGGGTTTCGGATGTAAAAACGGGCAGTCCTTTGTTTATCGCAGCTTCTGCCAGAAGGCGCGTCACAAACAACACCCCCTGCCCTCCCACACCGCTGATAATGACTTGCTGTTGAAAAGATTTACTCATATATTCTCCTTGTTGCGAACTTCGGTTTACTTGTTATTAGCCTTAGTGGATGTTGAATAATTTGATTTGATTAACGAAATTATCCTAAAGTTAATTACAAAAATTAACTCACACCCCAGGCACTGAGAGCACTGAGATGTAATCTTTTTCGTTTGCCGGGAGACGATGGCAAACGAAAAGCATCAATGTTTATAGCTATTAAGTCAGATCTCTTATTAATTCCAAAAAACCCGTATCCAGGATCAAGCCCTACTCTTTGGCAACAATAGCGCCTTTCGGGCATACATTCAGGCATACACCGCAATTCGTGCACAGGATACGATCGATGCTGACATATTTTTCATCTTTGTCCTCATCTTCATGATAAATAAGCGCCGGGCATTCAAACTGCTTAACGCAATAAGCACATCCGTCACAGTCTTCGGTGACTTTCACCGGGATCTGTTCAGTCGTCTCACCCTTTCGCGCCAGATCGATGACGCACGGATATCTGGATATCACCACGGCCGGTCCGCTCTCACGGCTGTATTGGACAGCATCCTTCATTAAGTCTATGAATTCATTTACCTGGTAGGGATTGCCTTCCTTGCAATATTTTACGCCGCAGCCGCGAACCAGGGATTCTATGTCGACCGCTTCGAGAGACTCACCGCAGGCACCGCGTCCGCTGGTCGGTGTCGGTTGACTGCCGGTCATGGCCGTCGTCCGGTTGTCCAGAATGACCAGGACAAATTTCACCTGCTGAACCACCGCATCGATAAGCGGCGGAACCCCGGCATGGAAAAAAGTTGAGTCTCCAATGGTGGCGACAATATCCGGACGTTTTTCCTCATTTTTATAGGCATGATAAAAACCGGAGGCCTGACTGATAGCCGCACCCATGCAAAGCACGGTATCAACCGCCCCTAAGTTCAACCCTAACGTATAGCAACCGATATCACTTGTATAAATTCCCTTACGCGCGGCCTTTTTAATGGCGAAAAAGCTGGCCCGGTGGGGACAGCCGGCACACAGGGTCGGGCGCCGCCCGGTGAAGAAGGGGATTTCATGGCGCTCTGACTGAACTCCGCAGAATTTGGCGATGATCTCCTGAATATCCTCCGGATAAAGCTCTCCAGCACTCGGGACAGTTTTCGACTCCCGGCCCTTAACACGATGCCGATCAGCCAGCTGCATTTCGATAACAGCCATGGTTTCCTCAACAACCAGTATTTCTTCGTATGATTCGATCCAGTGGGTTATAAAATCACTGTGTAAGGGAAATGGCTGAAGAACCTGGTAAAAGGGAATGGTCTCCCACAGGCCCAGCTCTTTTAATATCTCCCTGGTATGGGCAGCCGCAACACCCGATGAGATAATGGCTTTGGGAGCTTTGGCTTCGGGATTGAGGCGCAGCGGTTGCGTCGGTTCGTGGCGAGCCATGGCCGCAAGTTTTTCTTCCACTTCATTGTGTAAATGAAAGCGGAATCTTGGTGTGGCCGCCCAGCGGCTGGGATCTTTTTCAAATTTAACTTCCCGCTCATTTGGCCGTATCTTTTCCAACGCCACGTCCTGACGGGAATGACAGACCCTGGTGGTGGGACGCAGCATTACCGGGGATTTAAAAGTTTCGGAAAGTTCATAGGCCAGACCGATCATCTTTTTGGCCTGCAGAGGGGTATCCGGATCCAGGACCGGAACTCTGGCCATCATGGCCATCAAACGGCTGTCCTGTTCGGTCTGGGAAGATATAGGCCCGGGGTCGTCGGCACTGATCACGATAAAACCGCCTTTGGTACCCATATAGGCAGCACTCATCAGCGGGTCGGAGGCCACATTTAAGCCAACCTGCTTCATGCTGACCGCCGTACGCAATCCGGTCTGGCAACCGGCATAGGCAATCTCAAGGGCAATTTTCTCGTTTACGGCCCACTGGGTATGCATCGAAATTTTATTTTCTTTTTGAAAAAAAGCCACAGAGGACAGTATTTCGGAAGCCGGGGTGCCCGGGTAAGAAGTCGCGATGGCGCATCCGTTTTCAACCAGTCCACGGGCAATCGCTTCATTTCCCAGTAACAATCTACGTTCAATCAAAATTTCCCTCCATTTTTAGTTCCGTTATGAGTGGAACTAGACTACAAGGCATTTAAGTTATTTAAGGAATGGATTCTATTTTAAATCTTTTTTTAGACAGGATTTACAGAATTAACTGGATCTTTTTAATTCCCCATTTTCCTGAAGAAAATGAGGAAACTCAATCCGACTGCGTCGGAAATGAATATTCTATTGAATTAGCTATATTCTCATATTAAATCTCAGACCTACATAATTAATTTGAACTTTATCGTATAGTTTTATTTATCGCCGAAGGCGATTGGGGTTTCCAGGCTTTCATCCGGAAAGCCTGGAAAAAATATCAAAAAAATCTTGTTAATCCTGTCAAGAAAATTAAAATTAAAATAGAATCCATTCATCTTTAAGCATTATTAGTCATTTTTGTTAAAGTTCGAACGCCCTCACATTGATGTTTAACGGCAACGCTGCGAGCTTATCCATCACGTCATCCGGGATGGGATCATCGGTCCGCAGAAAGATCATGGTCTTATCCCCGCCCTCTTCCTGGCCGACTCTCATTCTGCTGATATTAATTTTATGATCACCCAGGAGTGCCCCAATACTACCGATGGCACCCGGCTTGTCGTGGTTGTGAATTAATATGAAACGACCCTGGGGGTGCAACTCGAGCCGGAAATTGTTAATATTGACCACTCTCGGATCCTTTTGCCCGAATATGGTTCCGGCCACTTTACTCTTGCCGTTATCATAATAGGCGCTGACGGTAATCAGGCTGATGAATTCATCCGCTTCGGGAATCGTTGTTTCGGTAACCTTTATGCCCCTTTCTTTGGCCAGGACCTCGGCATTGACAAAGTTCACATCATCCTTGATCATGGGGGTTAACAGCCCTTTCAGAACAGCCGTCGTCACCGGCGACAGATCCAAATCCTGAAAATCCCCGGCATATTCAATCACCACTTCTTTTACCGGTCCGGACGCAAGTTGAGCCAGCAGACACCCCATCCGATCGGAGAGGGTCAACAACGGTCCGATCTTTTCCAGGAGTTCACCGCTTACCGCCGGCACATTCACGGCGTTAATAATGGTGCCGCCTTTGAGATAGGCAATAATCTGCTCGGCCACCTGCACGGCCACGTTAGTTTGCGCTTCCAGGGTGGAAGCCCCGAGGTGTGGGGTGCAGATCACACGGTCGACTTCAAACAGGGGGCACACGCCGGGAGGTTCGTGTTCAAAGACATCCAGGGCGGCACCGGCAACCTTGCCGGATCGCAAAGCCTCATTGATATCGGCCTCATCGACGATACCGCCCCGGGCGCAGTTGATAATCATAACGCCGTCCTTCATTTTTCCAAAAGCGGCCTTGTTGAGGAAACCGATGGTATCCTTTAATTTGGGAACATGCAGGGTGATATAATCGGCCCGGCGATATAACTCATCAAGAGCAACCGGTTCAAAGCCTGCTTTTTCAATTTGCTCCGGCGTGACAAATGAGTCATGCACAATCACCTGCATTTTCAGGCCCCGGGCACGATCAGCAACAATCGAGCCGATCTTTCCAAACCCGATAACCCCCAAAACCTTATTGAAGACTTCCCTGCCCTGCAGTTTTTTCTTTTCCCAGAGCCCGGCCTTCAATGTCGAGGTGCCCCAGGGTATGTTGCGGGTCAGAGCCATCATCAGGGCAATGGTATGTTCGGCGGTGGTGATGACATTGCCGGTGGGCGTATTCATCACGACAACTCCGCGTTTGGTGGCCGCCGGAATGTCAACATTATCAAGACCAATGCCGGCCCGCCCGACGACTTTCAGATTGTCGGCCGCCTCGAGTATATCCTCAGTCACCTTGGTAGCGCTGCGGATCACCAGGGCATCATAACCTCCAATGATACTTTTAAGCTCATCAGGCGCCAATCCGGTTTTGACATCCACCTCTATCCCGGGTTCTTCTTGAAACATTTTAATTCCGATATCACCAAGATTGTCACTGACAAGAACTTTCATGAAATCCTCCCCGAATAAAATTTAAGGGTATAAAATGCGATTTGAAAATCGCTCATGGAAGGCTGAAATTCCCTGCCGACCGGCTGGGAGCGCTGAAACAAAAAGGTAAGCGGGAAAAACGTCATTCAAATAATATCTCGAATATTGTACTACTCCGTTGGAATACAGTATCTAAAGTACAATTTTTTATCACGAAAACTTGAAAGTACGAAAACACGAAAAAGAAAAGTTTATTTCGTGCTTTCCAGATTTCGTGCTTTCGTGATTAAATTATCATTTTTTTTGTATCGGCTAGCTATTGCGATTTTTTGCCTGTTCGATCAATTCGAGCAAACTTGTTACTTTCGGCTTGGAACGGGCTGCCATCAAGTGATTGAATTGATCTTCAGCCAAATTGTCCTTCAAATACTGCACCACGTCGAAGTGCTCCCACCAGCAATCCAGGATTTTAAAACAGGGCTGCTGGTCGTCACCGCATATTTCGCAATAATTAAATGGTACGGGGTTGCCCAGTCGTGGGCAACGCCGTACCAGTCCTGATTCTTTTTGGTTCATAAAACATCCAAGGGGAGATGCAGTCGTTAAACGTTCTTGATGATCTCCGGTTTGGGATACTGTTCGAGAACCTTTTCGGCTTCTGCGATATCCTCGGCTGGAAATTCATAGTTCGTCAGCGAACCGGAAAGGTATTTGTCATAGGCCGAAAGATCAATCAATCCGTGACCGCTCCAGTTAAAGAGGATGACTTTTTCTTTGCCTTCTTCCTTGGCTTTTTTGGCTTCGGCCACCACGGCTGCCAGGGCGTGATTGGTCTCCGGCGCAGGAATGACTCCCTCCGTCTGAGCGGCCAGCATGCCGGCTTCGTAAGTCTCAACCTGACCGTAGGCCTGGGGTTCTAAAATACCATCAACGATCAACTGGCTTACCGTCGGCGCCATCCCGTGATACCGCAGTCCGCCGGCGTGCAACGGCGGCGGCACAAAAGTGTGCCCGAGACTGTGCATCGGAAGAAGCGGTGTATAGCCGGCCGTATCACCGTGGTCGTAGGCAAAGGGCGCCCGGGTCATCGTCGGGCAGGCTTCCGGTTCGACCGGATGAATGGCGATATCTTTGCCGTTGATTTTGTCATAGACATACGGAAAGGCAAGACCGGCAAAATTGCTGCCGCCGCCGGCGCATCCAATTATGACGTCCGGATACTCGTTAATTTTTTCCATTTGTTTTTTGGCCTCAAGACCGATGATGGTCTGATGGAGCATGACATGGTTGAGCACGCTGCCCAGTGAATAACGGGTTTGGCCCGACTCATCGGTGACAGCGGCTTCAACGGCTTCGCTGATGGCAATCCCTAAACTGCCCGGGGTGTCCGGATCTTTTTCGAGGATCGCACGACCGGCTTTGGTTTCTGAACTGGGGCTGGCAATGCAATTGCCGCCCCAGACGGACATCATGGACTTGCGGTAAGGTTTCTGGTCAAAACTGATTCTGACCATATAAATTTTACATTCAAGTCCGAACTGCGAACACGCAAATGACAGCGCGCTGCCCCACTGACCGGCACCGGTTTCGGTGGTCAGGCGTTTAATGCCGAATTCCTTATTATAATAGGCCTGGGCAACCGCCGTATTGGGTTTATGGCTGCCGGGAGGGCTGACACCCTCATATTTGTAATAAATTCGGGCAGGGGTACCCAGCGCCTTTTCCAGAGCATAGGCCCGGATCAGCGGGGAGGGACGCCAAATACTTAATACTTTTAATACTTCTTCGGGGATATCGATCCATCTTTCAGAACTGACTTCCTGCTCGATCAGGTTCATCGGGAAAACCGGAGCCAGCTGATCGGGACTGACCGGATTTCCATCCGGACCCAGGGGCGGGTTCATTTTAATGTCCGCGAGAACGTTGTACCATTGGCGTGGCATCTCATCTTCGGTCAAAAAAATCTTTTTCGTTTCCATAGAGCCCTCCTTGCTGTTGAGTTTACGTTAGAAAGACGCACAAAACCAAGATGACTAAATTACAAGTTCAAATAATAACAGTCACTTGCAACCATGAAGACCGTTCATTAATTGCCTTGACTTCAATCTGTATACGGTATACAAAACTTAGTCAAGAAAATTATCAGTGTATTATCTTAACCGGATTAAGTGGAAAAAATTATCACGAAAGGACGAAAACACGAAAAACCCATAATTAAGGATTAACATAAGCTAAAGAAAGGTATCATTACTATGGCGAACAAAACCAGTCTTTACAGCACAGCCCACAATCCCCTGCTCATTAAAACCGACCGCCCCTTACCGAATGAAGTTGCGGTCATCGGCGCCGGCACCATCGGACCGGATATCGGTTACTATTTGAAAAGCGCCATGCCGGAATGCAAACTATTTCTGGTTGATGTGGTTGAAGAACCCCTCAAGAAAGCCGAACAACGAATCGTCGGTTACATCGAAAAGGCGCTGAATAAAAGAAAGATGAAGCCGGAAAAGGCCGCCGTGGTCCGGGAAAATATTGTTTATACCACCGACTATGAACAGATAAAAAATTGTAAGCTGGTGATTGAAGCCGCCACCGAAGATATCCCGCTCAAGCAGAAAATTTTCGCTA
The DNA here is from genome assembly GCA_049669725.1 of Desulfobacterales bacterium. Classification (GTDB taxonomy): domain Bacteria; phylum Desulfobacterota; class Desulfobacteria; order Desulfobacterales; family JAFDCJ01; genus JAFDCJ01. The sequence goes on along the minus strand of JBATKU010000661.1, from coordinate 23,219 downwards.
TGATCGAAAATATCGTCAGTGACGATACGATTATCACCTCCAACACAAGTTCGATTCCGGCGGATCGATTATTTTCCAACATGAAAAGACCGGAGAGAACCTCTGTGACCCACTTTTTTGCGCCGGCCTGGCGCAGTTTGCCGGTGGAGGTCATCTCCTGGGAGGGCGGCAGCCGCGAAGTACTGGATTATCTGTTCTGGTTTTTTGCCAAAACCGGCAAAGCACCGATAATCACCGACAATGCCATCTGCTTTGTGCTGGACCGCATATTTGACAACTGGTGCAATGAATCCGCCTACCTGTTAAACAGCGCCACGGCCGGCCAGATCGACAAAGTGGCCGAAGAATTCGTGTTCGCCGGACCGTTCTTTGTCTTGAACATGGCCAATGGAAACCCGATCATCATCGAGACCAATACCCTGCAAATGGAAGAAGGCGCCCATTACAAACCGGCGTCTATACTGGCGTCGGTAAATCGCTGGCTGACCCATCGCCCGGGAAGTCCGGTAGCTGTCAGCAACGATCTTAAAGGTACGATACGGGATCGTCTGCTGGGGATTTTGTTTTCCCAATCCTTCGACATCATCGACCGCGGCATCGGCACCGAGGCCGATCTGAATTTCGGCTGCCAGGTGGCCCTGGGATTTAAAAAAGGACCGCTGGATCTCATGCGCGACCTGGGAGCACAAGAGGTCGACCGCATTATGGAAAAATTTCAAGAAGAAAGGCCGGGATTCCCGCAGCCGTCAAAACCGGTTGCCGACTACCAGGATTTTAACCGCTTTATTCTGGTGGATGACCGTGACGGGGTCAAAATTATCACCATCCGCCGGCCCCAGGCCATGAACTCCCTCAACGATGAACTGACCGATGAGATTCTGGGCGTCTTGAAACAGTTTGCCGATGATCCGGAGGTCAAAGGCTTTATCATTACCGGCTACGGCACCGCGGCTTTTTCGGCCGGGGCCGACATCGGCAAATTCCCCTCCCTGCTGGGAGATCCGAAAGCCTCGGCCCAGTATGCACGGGACTGCGCCAAGGTTCAGACCTTTATGGATCAGATGACCAAACCCGTGGTGGCCGCCCTCAACGGCTTGGCCATGGGCGGTGGCCTGGAAGTCGCCATCCGCTGCCACAGTATGGTTGCCATGCAAAATGCCATCCTGCAGTTTCCGGAAATCACCCTTGGCATTTTGCCGGGCATCGGCGGGTGTGTGGTACCCTATCGCAAATGGCCCCGGGGAGCGGCTTTGTTTCATGAAATGATCTGTTTCGGCAAACCCCTGAACGCCAGCGAAGCGGCTGAAATCGGAATGGTGGCCCTTCTTGCGGATAGCCAGCAGGATCTGATCCAGGCCGCCATTGATGAAATCAACAATTTACAGGGCAAGGTTAGGGGAATCCCCGAAGGCAAAGTCGATATTCCGGAATTAATCATCCCCGACCAACCCATGGCAGGCAAACAGATATTGAGCAAAGAGGCGGTCACCATCACCGCCCGGACCATTAAAAAAGGCGCTGCCACCGAAGACCTGGGCGAGGCCCTTGAGATCGGCTATCAAGGATTCGGGGAAATTGCCTGCAGCGAGGCCGCCAAGGAAGGTATCACGGCCTTTTTGGAAAGGAGAAAACCGGAGTTTAAGAAATAAACTCTTTAAAAGTTTCTATCACTTCTACGATCTACGCCAGTTCTGCGATCCACGTCACTCCTGCGATCTAAACCACTTCTGCGATCCTGACCGGATCTTCTCTCTTCAACGTAGCCCGTGTCGGACAATTGCCGTCTTTCAGATTCCCGCCTTCCACCGGAATTGCCCTTTTGGGTTATTGTGTCATTTAGCCCAGCGTTTGCCTTAAACGATTCTGATTCGGTATCATTGGAAATAAAGTCGTGTTTGTCCTTTATAAACAATCCAATTAAGTAATGCTTTTTAAATGGGCCTTTATCTTGTTTTGAAATATATTTTATTTGTGCCTTTAAATAACCTGTTGGTTCAGATCTGCTTTCTGACCAGTATTTCATTTCCAATACTTGATCAACTTCTAAATGGTTTAATATCGAGGAACCCTCTTTAACCAATAAGCATGCCCCGTGTCCAGAGATATCCCGTAATTTTAATTGATAAATAGGTATAGGGCGACCTAGGTTTATTTCTACACTATAGGATCGGTCTATTATAATGGTTCTGTTCTCAGATCTCCTCTCTCGAGGAACGTTTGTGGGAATATCATTTGGCATTTGTTCAACTCCGATTAATCGCTTTTGGGTCAATATCGTAAGTTCGAATATTGATGCCTTACCTAAATGGCATCTACCACTTCAGAACTACCCCGCTAAATCCTCAACCTTGGCTATAGGCGCATTTTTTGACAAAACCCCAATATCGGTTGATGGCAGTTTTAATAATCCACAATTTGAAAAAATTCAAGCTATTAAATGAGTACAAATTATGGCGATATCGGTTTTATAGCCACTATTTCGACAATTATTATAAATTGCAGATACACGCATGCCAATTTTTCCTACTGGTGGGCTTCTTCATCCATCATTCTTGTGGTATCCAAAATGATTTCCATTAAAGATCCTATTTCAGGACCAATCAGTTGCTCCTGGGGTAAATTCGGGCTGAAATTAAACTGACCTTCCTTTTCCTTCAAAATTTCATAAACAGCTTCTCTTCCTACCTTGTTACAATAGTCTGCCTTGACCAAATCGCCGCATTTCAAGTATAATCTTGCATTGCCCTTTGGAAGATTTAATATCACCATACCTGTTTTCTGAGAAATATTGAGGGCCTGCAGCAATTCTATAGACGACATTTGCGACAGCTGACCTGTCACACCTGAGGCAATCTCTTCAGCCCTCAGCACATTAGATTCAGCCAGTCTTTGGGCCAATATCCTGGTCAAATACATTTGCACGGATGGTGATTTATTTAAGATTTCTTTGAAATCTTTGCCTTCAATGGATACAATGGTGGCAGTTTCGACTACTTTGATCGTCGCACCCACAGGATCGCCGCTGATCAAACTCATTTCCCCGAAGACGTCACCCTTTCCCAGCCTGGAAAGACAAACACCATTTTCATCTAAGACCTTGGCAGTACCTGACAGCAAAATATAAAATTTCTGGGCCGGCGTTCCTTTTGTCAATACAATTGAACCCTTGGGATACTTTTTGAGTTTTAGAAGGGAAACTATGTCTCGGAGATTTAACTCATCTATCGACTGAAAAATAGAGAAATTGCTTAGCAAGCTTACAATTAGATCCATTCTCTCTAGAGCGCTATCGGTGTCAGATTGGAAACAAAATCGCTTTTCATAACCCGCCTGCATCCGGATAAACTCGCCGCATCCGCTACACTCCATTTCAACCAGTGGGATTTTATCGACATTGTTATAATGGATCAAAACATTCGTGAGATCGCCGGTAAGAATGCGACAAGCAGTTCTTCCATATGGAAACCTAACAATGGCAGTAGAGATAAACGTATTTGCCTTCTCAAGTTTCAATGACAGTGCATTGCCAGACAATTTGAATTCATCGTCCTTTTTGTACATTGGACAATTTGTTTCGCCAATTATTTTGAAAGTGATTTCTGTAGTACTCATTTTTCCGTTGGGATGAAACTGTTAAATTTTTTATTGTTACGGTTAGCCCGAAAAATTTTCCAATCAACTTTCGAACCATCTATTTTAGTACTAGTATATATTTATCGCCCATTTGTTTGAAATCCATTAGATTTTTTTTAAAGCATAAGGTGAAAACAAATAGCGCAATTCTTCCAGCGATTCTTCGATGGCAAAGGGCACAATCTGGGCAAAGCTGTCCAGGATTACGATGGCATTTACCGATGAATCGTTGGCGGTGGCTCCTCGCAGTCGCTGAGCAATGGCGCAATTGATAGTTTGCATATTCTGATAGATTTTTGCCAGACCTTCAAACTCAAAATCGGCGGCGCGACCATCTTTTTTAGAATAATACTGCGCCAGCATATAAAAGGATGTGGCGCGGAAAAGGGTCTCCTCTTCGCTGGCCAGGGGAAGATGAAACCAGGCCATAGGCTTGAAGAAAGCTGTGTGGGGACAACCGCACGCGGCAATGACCAGTCCCATCATCGAACTGATCCCCTTTTGAGCGGTTGTGCGCTGGGCCATCCACCGCTGCTCGGTGACAACTTCCACCGTGATTTCATCGTAAGAATTCAGACCATCAAACCGCTGCACAATATTATAGATATTGGCCGCCAGCGGGCAGTGAGGATGCGCAGCGCCATCCAGCGGGCAATTGGAGCACTGGTTGAATTCCAGCTTTGTCCAGGGCGGCAGGCACTTCGGAACCCTGCCCTTCAATTCAAGGTTTTTGGCGTTCAGCTCAAATTTAAAGTCTTCACGGGAATTGCCCGGCAATCGGAAGCAATAACGAATCACTTTGGTTTCCATAAAAAATTCCTGTCAATATTAGCGTCCTCCTTCCTCCAGAACCACTGCTAATTAATTGATTGACTATCCAGATCTGAAATCTGTTCAAGCATTGTGAGATATTAGTGAAGTGGAAGTCGAGAATGCCGCAGATCCAACGCATCAAATGCAAGAAACATGCATATCTGTACTATTCAATATTTATTATATAATTTCAAATAGTTAATCAGCCAATCCTAGTGGAACGGATCACGCTACCCGTGCAATTAATCAGACAAATGATGTGTTCTTTATTGTACAAACAGTGGGGAGTGGAACAGTGGGCACATTACCCGCCCCCGGTTATTTCAGCTAATTTGAGGCGGATCAGATTAATACCTTCAAATGATCGAATACAGGGTAACAAAAACAGGGCCGGTGTAGTGCAGCAGGATGGCAGCCGCCACATTAATCTTGCTGATAGCAAACAGGTTCTTTGAGCAGACCCGGATATGGCCCATAAAATTGCGGCTATGGATACATAGGCGTAACCTCGCTTGAGAGAATTTGAGGTGTCGATCAATATCATGTTCTCCCCGAAAAATTAATCCGCATATCCTGGGGGTGAAAGAAAAGCCAATTCATGCGTTTTTCATGTATTTTCCGAGTAGACGTTTCTGGATCTCTGTTTCTGCCCATTCCAGGTTATCTTTTTTAACACCGTCGCGATAGATATCCAGCAACAGCATCGTATGCTTTTGGGCAGTTTGATTACCATCCTCCACAGCCTGTTCAATTATCTGCCAATCTCCAAATTTGACAAACATCTGAAAAGCGATGCTGATTTGCGGAAAAAATTCTTTGACCAGTCCGTCGATAAATGCAACATAGAAAGCCAGACCGGCGGTTTGACGCTTTTGAATGATGCGGTGCAATGTTCCGTATTTATTGGTATCCGCCAGAAGATCTTTGACGGCCCGTGCGATGAACTCCACCGGCGAAAAAGGAAACGCCGCAACCATCTCCCGCCAGCTTTCCCTGTCAAATGTCGCATCCTGTATTTCGCCCAGCTCGTGATATATGTAAGAGTCCTTTACAGCTGCAAAAATCTCAGAAAGGTGCTGCCGCAGAACGCTGGGATCTTTTTCGGCAATTCCTAACTGTTCCAACGCAAAATTTAGGGCATAGCGGCCGGACTTTTTGATATAAAACATTTTATCCCACAGGAATAGATTGGCGGACTCCTGCCGCAAAAGAACGCTGTCATTCTGGGACATCGCCGGAATGGTTAACAAATCCCGCGCCAACTCCCGACCGAGGGTGTAGATACTGTATCCATTGGAACGGGTTTTATTCTCAATGACCGCAAGAAAAAAGGTGGGTTTAAGACTGTGGGCATATCCGGCACCGTAGTAGATATTGTGGGGTTCCAAAACTGCATTGACCCCATCGGAATCAAACGGATCGAAGTTTTTACCGAAAAGACACAATTCCTCATAATTGTTTTCTGCAAATGCCTCCCACCGGGTTTCTTTAGCGTCAATCCAGTCCAGAATTTCGGATGAATCCCGTTCTTCCCAAGGCGGCAGCTGTTTTTCCCATTTGTATAAATCGCGCAATCGCAACGCCAATCCGCAGATTGAATACAGTCCGGCATGATAGGCATCTGAAATGTCACAGTTTTGAAGAACCTGACGGGTTAAACTTTTCAACTCTTGAGCGTCCATTCATATCAACATAAGGTGGTTATCCGACCTGGTCAAGCGCAAAAATCGCGGGATTGTGATGAATAGTCTTTGATTGCTCTCACCCTGGGAAAAGAAAACCCTGTTTACAATTGAGGCGAAAATAGTTAGTAATATACTCACCGACAGTTGGTTTTATATCCCAAACCCAGGCACCTAGTCCCCCCGCCCAGCGGCGGGATTTCATCGCTGACTAGACCCAACAGGTGACCAAAAATGCATAAGGAACTCACCGACGAAGAGTTATATACATACTCCAGGCAAATTGTTTTAGCAGACATTGGATACGATGGACAATTGGCGCTCAGAAATGCCAAAGTTTGCCTCATCGGGGTGGGCGGTCTCGGATCCCCCATCGCCCTGAAGCTGGTGGGAATGGGTGTTGGAACCCTGCGCTTTGTTGATCGGGACGTGGTCTCCCGCACGGATTTGCATCGCCAGCACCTCTACGATGTCGACGCTGTGGGGCAGCCAAAGGTGGAGGTGGCACATAAAAGATTAAGCCGACTCAATCCCGACGTAACCTTGGAGCCTGTACCGGAGGCCCTGAATTCCCTCAATGCCGATGATTTGATTGCCGGCATGGACATTGTCATCGATGGTCTGGACAAAATTGAAACCCGCTATATAGTAAACCGGACCTGCAACCGGCTGAAGGTTCCCTATGTATTTGGAGCGGCAACCGCATCCTATGGAAATGTATCGACATTGATCCCCGACCAGACCTTCTGCCTGGAATGCTTCATGCCCGATCTAAAAAACGAGGATATTCCGTCCTGCGGCGTAGTCGGTGTCCACCCGTCAGTTGTCGGTATGGTAGCTTCCGTCCAGGTCTCCGAGGCTATCCGGCTATTGACCGGCCTGCAACCAAAGCTTTTTAACAAACTGCTCTATGTTGATCTCAAGGAATTGGAATTTAATATCCTGGAAGTCCCGCGTCTTGAGTCCTGCAAAGTATGCGGTAAAAAGCCCAACGGTGCGCCGGCCAAGTTAACCGATAGGTGGTTTGAAGAATCCTGCGCCAAAGACGGACGCCGAATGTTTTCTATTTCTCCGAAAAAGCGAATAGAAATCAACCTTGATAAACTTACCAGGATCATCGAAAAAAAAGGACAGCAAGTAAAATCAGCGGGAGCGTTTGGCGTTACTTTCGAGCATAAAAAGGGAATAACTGCCTGCATTCTCAAAAGCGGGATTATGGTCGCCCAGACACCGCCTCGGCTGGATGATGATATCACCACTGAAATTTATGAACTCTATCGTCGTTTGCTTGTTGACGGAATGGGGATGAATGAAGATATTTTGCCGGACATGGATTACTAGAAAGCTCCATCCGCCCTAAAAGAGTGATACAATCCCAAAATACAAGCACCAAATTACAAATAAATTCCAAACACGAAATCTCAATGACCGAAACCATGTTTGGGTTATTGGAGATTGGTGGTTGGATATTGTTTGTTATTTGGTTATTGGTGCTTGGAATTTTTTCAATTTAAAAACTCGACTGCAATTTAATATTCAACAGTTATTTCATTATAATTTTTTAAAGACACGATAGTAGGGGGAAAAATGGCATTACATTTCACCACAGAAGAATTCAGCCAACGACAACAGCGAACCATGGACCAGCTAAAAAACCGGCAGCTGGACGGTCTTTTGATGTTTAGACAGGAAAGCATGTATTACTTGAGCGGCTACGACAGCTTCGGGTACGTTTTTTTCCAGTGTCTTTATCTTGATATAGACGGAAACCTGATGCTTTTAACCCGCGCACCGGATTTGCGTCAGGCACGTCACACGTCCGTTATTGAAGATATCCGCATCTGGCAGGACAGTGCCGAAGCCGATCCGGCGGTTCAGCTAAAACAGATTCTGGATGAATTCGGCTGCCGCAGCCGACGCCTTGGTGTTGAATACGATGCCTATGGGTTAACAGCCAAAAACGGCAAACTGCTGGAAGCCGCCCTTTCCGGCTTCTGTGATCTCGAGGATGCATCGGATCTGGTCAGCCGGCTGCGTGTGGTCAAAAGCAAGACCGAACTGGCCTATGTGCGCAAGGCGGCCGACTTGGCTGACCTGGCCTATGATGAAGCCTACCGCCTGGCGGGACCGGGGACGGACGAAGGGGACATTCTGGCGGCCATGCAAGGGGTCATTTTTTCCGGTGACGGCGACTACCCGGGCAACGAATTTATCATCGGCTCAGGACCTGATGCCCTTTTATGCCGTTACAAATCAGGGCGTCGCAAGCTCGACCCCCGGGATCAGCTGACCCTTGAATGGGCGGCGGCCTATCGGCATTATCATGCCGCCATGATGCGCACCATCCCCATCGGGGAAGCCACACCACTTCATAAAAAGATGCACGCGGTTAACATTAATGCCATGGAGGCCTGCATGGCGGCCCTTAAACCCGGCCGACCCATCGGCGAAGTGTTTGATGCCTATGCACGAAGTTGCGACGAGGCGGGAATGAAAGAGCACCGCCTGAATGCCACGGGCTACAGCCTCGGTACCACCTTTGCTCCCAACTGGATGGACTGGCCGATGTTTTACCACGGTAACCCGGTCCTGGCCGCTGAAAACATGGTATTTTTTTTACATATGATTCTGATGGACAGTGACACCAACCATGCCATGTGCTTCGGACACACCGTCGTGGTCACCCAAACCGGATGCGAATCCCTGTCAAAACGCTCTTTGGATCTGGTGGTGAAATAATAGCGGAGAAGTTTGCCGAAGCCAGCATAAAGGAGGAGAAATATGAAAATATTTAATTTGAGTTGCAATAAAATAATATTTTTAATTTTTGCTTTCTCCCTATTTGCATTCTTGACTGAAAATGCAGTTTGCAAGCAACCTAAAAAACGGGAATACTGGCCCACCAGCGGTTGGAAGACTTCCACCCCGGAGATGCAGGGTATGGATACCGCTAAACTAAAGATCGCAGACGAATTTATCCAAAATAGACTCCCCGATGCTTTTAGTTTGTTGGTTGTTAAGAACGGCTATTTGGTTTTTGAGAAATACTACTCGTGGGGAAGCCCTGATAAATATGCTGTCGTTCATTCCGTTACCAAAAGTGTCACCTCAGCCCTAATTGGTATAGCACTGGACAAAGGGTATCTTAAAAGTGTGGATCAAAAACTAATCGAATTTTTTCCTGAATATATCACAGACGAATCAGATCCGAGAAAAAAGCAGATCAGTCTTAAACACCTTTTGACCATGAGTGCGGGATTTAGGTGGAACGATCGGGGGCCAGTGATGCGGGACTGGTATACTTCTTCGAACTGGGCCAAGTTCACGATTCAACTTCCGCAGGAAAATAATCCGGGTGACGAATTTACTTACAATTCATCAACATCACATCTTCTGTCCATAATTCTGTCAAAGTCGACTAAAACCAGCACGCTGGAATTTGCAAAGAGAAATCTTTTTGAACCGTTAGGGATACAATCAGCCTATTGGCATCAGGACCCACAAGGATACTATATCGGCGGTTTCGGTCTGGGTCTCTCAGCACGAGATTTAGCAAAAATCGGTTTCCTGTACTTGAATAATGGATATTGGAACGGTCAATCGATTGTCCCTGAATTTTGGGTGAAAGAATCCACCGATCAACAGATACAGGCTGTCAGCCATCCCATCTATGGTGCGTTTGGGTACGGGTATCAATGGTGGGTGAAGAAAGTCGATGACTGCAGCAGTTTCAGAGCCTGGGGAAGGCGAGGGCAATTTATAGTGGTCGTTCCGGAACTTGACCTTGTTATTGCCGTAACATCGGAAACAGCTCAGCCTCATCCGCCAACTTCGATTCATTATAGTCCTTTATTTGATTTAGTTGCAGCCTCTGTTCAAAGGAAAAGGCCACCGAAAAAACCACTCAAAGCCGTGGAATTGCCCACTGATGTAAAAGCATTCATGACTGACTATGATCAAGCTAGACTTAATAAAGATTTGGTGAAAATGGCCGATTTAATTTCGGATCGATTTCTTCATCATGGCGTTACCAAACAAATGGCTTTAAGATTTTTAAAAGGAACTTTATCTTATACGTCAGAGGCTAAAACCATCATCACAAAACTTGAGCCTGAAGGCGATGAGGCTAAAATTGATGTCTGGCTTAAAGATAAATATTTTGAGGCCCCATTTATGACCGGCAGTAGGCTAATCAAAGAAAATGGCCAATGGAAATGGTATGGAAACCAAATTCCATAGCCTGTCACCGCTGCCGTTTTGAGGCTATACAAACCCTATCCCTATGCCCTGCGCCTTGCCTGCCGCGCCATAGTCATGCTCTATCGTGGCGACGGCCGGCGACATTTTGTGATAGGCATCCCGCCGCCGGTTACCGGTTTCCAGCAACCAATTTCACCTCAAGTCATCCTTGCTATCTACCGATAATCATTTTAGATAAATTCGATGACTTAAACCAAAATCAGAGATAAGGATTCAGATCATGCCGAGTTCAAACATATCACAGGAAAAAGAGGAACAGTATTATCAGCGCAAAGATTCCCGGAAAAACTTTGTGAACAACCAACTGTTGACGGCCAAATGCGAAACCATGGACAGTATGTTCAGTGTATCCGTACAAGATCTGAGCCCGAATGGCGCTTTTATCTACACCAAAAAAACGTTAATCCTGGGACAAGAGATTGCCATGACGATTCAACTGCCGAACTCCGACGAATTTTTTAGGGCTACCGGGGAGATCATCAGGATTTCTTCAGATGGATTCGGAGTTGAATTCAAGATTATTTTTAGCGAGTGAAAAAATCATATGCGTCTCTACCCTTCCAAATACTGGTCCTCGATGGCTTTAACCAGATTGGTCATGGCAATAAAATATGGTGTAGGCACACTGTTCTGGCGTGCATATTCCACAACTTTGCCGCCCAGAAAATCTATCTCCGTTGGTGCTTTGTTTTCGATGTCGCTGCACATTGAATCCCGGTGGACACCGGCCTGCATCAGGTAACTCACGGCCTGTTCAACATAACCTCCTCCAATATCATAGCCCACAACTCTGGCAACTGCCAGGGCCTCCTTAAAGCAGGCATCGGCGATTTCCTTAGTAGGACCAAATTCCAGTGCCTCCTTGATGGTTTTATTGGTAACGGCGCAAATAGAGGCCATGGTGCATTTCATAACCATTTTTTTCCAGACAAAGAGTTTGATATCGTCTACAAAGTCCGTGTCCAAACCGCATTCCGTCAACAACTCCGCGATTTGTATCCCCAAATCGCGGTTTCCATGGGTTAAGCTTCCAAGATGATTGGGACGATTAAAAAATGCGACCTCCGCTTGCCCGGCGGAATTCAGCGATACACCAAAATTTAAAGATATGCGGAAGGCAGCATCAGTACCAAATTTATCTGCGATAAGATCCTCGGTTCCCAGACCATTTTGGGCGGAAATAATTTTGATACCGGGACGATATACATCTCCAAGATCTTTAAGGATTTGGTCAAGGTGAAAGGTCTTGGCGGCAAGGAAAATTAGATTGGGATTAGAATGCTTGAGCTCTTTAATTTGCGATATAAAATTTTTCACCGAAGATTGGCAACTGATTGCGCCTGATACGCGTAATCCCCTCGATAATAGCGTATCACCCGCACCAGGATTGTGACCTACAAGAACTGTTTCAGGATGCTTGCTGAGAATCGCAGCCGCCAGTACCGTTCCGGTCGCTCCCACTCCAACAATGGCAATTCGATGTTGTCCCATGGAATTCCTCCTTGAAGAAGCATTATCAAATTCTGTGGCCCAAGGTCAAATTATGCCGGAATTCTGCCTGCTTCCAAAGCGTTCAAATCCTTCATGTGCATGCCAATTTCAGATCATCGTTTTTTAACCTATATGAATCAATATTTACTTGACACCCAAAAATGTATCAAGTATTACAAAATCTGATTAATAATGAATTATAAATTACATTGTTCCGTTCTAATTCATGAAGTCTCTTCATTATAATTCAATGAAAGGGGGGCAATATGGACGTAAAGGAAATTCAGGGGAAAATCAAGGCCGCCAATATTGATTCTTTACGGATTGATTTTCCGGACCTGCATGGGATCTGCCGCAGCAAACTTGTTCCGGCCCGTCGCCTTGAGGAGGTTTTAGAGGAAGGCTGCAACCACGTTACAGCCACCTATGCGATTGATTTTGCAAACGATGTTGCCATGGGCACCGGTTTGGGAGATGAAATCCAGTGGCGGGACATGACCATAAAGCCGGACCCGGCTACGTTTGCTGTCCTGCCGTATATGGAAGGTACGGCCCGATTTATCGGCAACGCTTTCGGCCCTGACGGCAATCCGCTTCCGGTGGATCCTCGTTATGTATTACAGCGCATCATCAAGCGTTACCAGGATCTAAATTTCAATCCCATGGTAGCCTCCGAGCTGGAATTTTTCCTTTTCAACCGGGGCGGCGATGCAGACGGTGAAGTCTACAATCCCAGCCCCTCCTGTGTCTATCAGGTTAACCCGGTTATTGATCCCAAAGGCATGCTGCGATTATTTCAAAATCTGTTCATCGAGCTCGGATTGGATATTATTTATCTCAATCATGAATTTTTCCCCGGACAGTTTGAGGTTAACTGGAAGTATGATGATGCCCTGAGTATGGCCGATCAGACCTTTACCTTTAAATATGTGTGCAAAGAAGTGGCTGCCATGAACGACCTGCTGCTGACTTTCATGGGACGCCCCAAAACCGACAATGGCGGCAGCGGCTATCATATTCACGCGTCGTTGTTCGATCCCAAATCCAACAAGAATTTATTTGAGGATCCTGACGGAGAAAATGGTGTCTCAGACCAGCTGCGGTATTTTCTGGGCGGCCAGATGGCCCATGCCAAAGGGATGTCAGCAATTCTGGCACCGACGATCAATTCCTATCGGCGCTTTGTACTGGGCGCTTTTTGTCCGTTTTATTTAGCCTGGGGATGGGATAACCGCACGGTTTACTGCCGTGTGCCGGCCGAGCGTGGTTCGGCCACCCGTGTGGAAAACCGAGGCCCTTGTGCGTCGGCCAATCCCTACCTGGTGCTGGCGGTGATTTTGGCGGCCGGGTTGGACGGCATTGAAAATAAAATTGAACCGGGCGAACCGGCCCCGGATGACATCTACGGATCAGAACCCGGGACGTTTGAACCTGTTACATTCTGGCTGCAGGATGCCCTTGAAGATTTTAAGGCGGATAAAGTCTTGTGTGATGCCCTCGGGCCCGAACTGGTTCAGGCATTTTTAGCGCTCAAGGAGCATGAAGTTGAACGCTTCCGGACCAGCGTTACCGACTGGGAATTTAATGAATACGCGTATCACCTTTAATATGGTTGAATAGTTGATAGGTTGATTAAGTAAAGAGGATCCGATTCATTTTTAACTAATCAACTCAATCAACTAATCAACCATTTGAGGGACACCAGCGGCATTGAAAGGCAGCTTCTTAATAGCCTTAAGTTATTGATTTTGAATTTAATTAACAAACATGGAGGTGCACCGTGTGTGGTATCGCCGGGCTAATCGCCAAAAATTCACCCACCCTGGGAAATGATTTGATCAACATGCTAAAAGAGCTCATTCACCGGGGTAGAGACGCTACCGGTTTAGCCATTTATGAGAACCGGGATACCATTGATCTGCGGGTGTCGATGACCGCAGCAAAGTATCAAAAGGACCTTGAAGAGATTATCAAGGGATACGGCCAGATATCCAAGGCACGCATTTATCAGGGACAGGGCATTTTTACCTTTTATGAGGCATCGATAGATATGGCCCCCGAGCGGATATCTGATTTGAACTGGGCCATCGACAGCCATCCCGATGTATGTGTTCATTCCCTGGGGCAACAACTCAAGGTCTACAAGGATGAGGGCTCGGCCGAAGAGCTACAGAATTGCCACAAAATCCCCCCGATCAACGGCACCCACGGTATCGGGCATGTTCGCCTGGCAACTGAAAGTGTGGAAAATATCAATTTTGCCCATCCTTTTACTTCCTATATCTACCCGGAGCTTGCGCTGGTTCACAACGGTCAGTTTACCAATTATTTCAATATGCGCCGCAGGATGGAAAGCTGGGGCGTGCGGTTTAAAACCAACAATGACTCGGAGATGGCCGCCCACTTTCTGGCGTTTCAAATGAAGGAAAAAGGACTGGATTTGGAAGCGGCGCTTCACCAGGGCCTGGAAACATTTGACGGTGTCTTCACGCTGCTGGTCAGCACCTCCAATCAAATCGGCGCGCTGCGGGATCGACTGGGTATCAAGCCCATGCTACATTTCGAAAAAGATGGTACGACGGTGCTTTTCGGATCAGAACAAATTTGTTTAACCCCAATTGTCTCCGATGTTTATGCTACGGAGATGGATCCAGGAGGAGTACAGGTATGGTCCGTTTAGATTTAGCAGGCATGAACTCCCGGGAAGTCAATCACAAGTTAAAAGAACTGATAAAGTCCGAAGCGGCAATCGAACTTGATAATCCCCATTCTATTCACAATTTTGCCACTGCCCTCATCGGTGAAGGCCAGATCACCATCCACGGCAGCACCGGTTTTTACACCGGCGGATTTTTGGAAGGGCCCACCATAAGGGTCGAGGGCAATACGGGCTGGTATACCGGTGATAATATGACCTCCGGCGAAATTCTTGTCGAAATGAACACCGGCAGCAATGCGGCACCTTCCATGGTGGGCGGCACCATCGTGGTTAAAGGCAACAGCGGCAGTCGTGCCGGCTGGGGAATGAAAGGCGGTACGCTGATCGTTTGCGGCGATGTGGGTCGCTGGGCCGGTAAAATGACGCTGGGCGGACGGATCGTTGTCCTTGGAAGTGTCGGCGAAGGCATTGGCGAATCCATGTACAACGGACGCATCCATGTGCTGGACCCGGCCACGGAAGAAAAGCTTGGCGGCAATGTACGACTGGTTCCCATTGACGACCCGGAAAAAGCCAAGCTGGAGTCCCTTTTTATTAAATACGGCATCGAGCACGGGGTTGATGATTTTAAAACCATCGTCCCCAAGGTATACGGACGCCACGAATATGTTCTTTTCAAACCAACCCACAAACGAAGGGCACAGGGATAATGGCTACAGAAGAAAAAAAAATACCGAAAGTTAAAGATGTCCAACGCGGCGTATGGTCCCCGGAGACCATTACGGAAATCAAATATAAAGCCCAGATCGGCAAACACCGCATACGGGGTTGCGGCACGCCGCGCAAACTGCCCCATTTTGACGACCTGACCTTCTTGCCGTCTCAGCTCACCCGCATGTCCATCGACACCTACCGCGAGGATTGTAAAACCCAGACGGTCTTAGGCGCCCGCTTTGCCAAAAAACCGCTGGTTATTGAAACACCAATCATGATTTCCGGCATGTCCTACGGTGCCCTGAGCAAGGAAGCCAAAACCGCCTTGGCCAAAGCCACAGATATCGTTGGGACTTCCATCAACAACGGCGAAGGCGGCCTGCTTCCCGAAGAAAGTGACAATTCCTACAAACAGGTGGTCCAAATTCTGCCGAGCCGCATGGGATTTACCCTCCGCAATATTGAAGCTGCGGATGCCCTGGAAATCATCGTGGGCATCGGTGCCAAACCGGGCCTTTCCGGTCACTTGATGGCCAGCAAAATCACCAAGGAAATTGCCGAATTCAGGCAGCTGCCCGAGGGCATCGATCTTCACAGCCATCCCCGTCACGGCGACATTTTCGGGGCCGATGATTTGTGCCTCAAAATGGAAGAATTAAGGGACGTGACCGACAACGAGATTCCCATATTTCTAAAACTTGCCGCCGGCCGGGTATGGGAAGATGTCAAAATAGCGGTTAAAGCCGGTGTAGACGGCATCGTAATTGACGGCGCCGAAGGCGGCACGGGAGCTGCACCGGTGGTAGCATCAAACAACCTGGGCATCCCTACCCTGCCTGCCCTGGTGCAGGCTGTGCGCTCCCTAGAAGACATGGGTGTCAAAGAGGAGATCAGCCTGATAGTTTCGGGTGGTATCAAGGACGGTGCCGATGTGGCCAAAGCCTTGGCCCTGGGCGCCGATGCCGTCGCCATCGGAACCGGTGCCATGATTGCAATGGGGTGCGTGGTCTGCCTGCGCTGTCATGAGGGCAAGTGCGCCTTTGGCATCGGCACCCAGGACCCCGAGTTGCGCCGGAGATTGGATATAGATGAGGCCGCGCAACAGGTGGCCAACTATATCCAGGCCATGACTAACGAGGCGATCATTTTAGCGAAAGCCGCCGGCAAAACCAAGCTAACCAGTCTCGAGCGCGAAGATCTGCGTTCCCTGACCCTTGAGACCTGCGCCATGACCGGTATCCCGTTGATCGGTTCTAATTATACGTTTGGTGAGATGTTTGGCTTTTGTTAGAAGTGGTTTTATAAGCTCATCTAACGCCCAATGGCGGCGTTATCCCGCAGATTGAAATGCTCACGTACTGACGTGTGCGCTCCGCTTTCAATCCGCGGGATGCCTTGCCCTTGGACGTGATCTGAACTTCTAAAACCACTTCAACCAAATTAATTTCAGGACATATAAAAATGCGAATAGAGGATCATCCCATACTGGGTCAATTTGAAAAGGGTCCCCGGATTCAGTTCACCTTTGACGGCCGGCCCATGGAAGGATTTGAAGGCGAACCCATTGCCATCGCCCTGCGCAGCAACGGCGTGATGATTCATCGTTACACGGCCCGCCGTAATGAACCCCGGGGTATGTTTTGCGCCATCGGACGCTGCACGGATTGCATCATGGTGGTTAATGGCCGACCGAACATCCGCACCTGTGTGGAAGCTCTCAAGGCCGGCATGGTCGTTGAAACCCAAAAAGGCAAAGGCCCCGAAAAGATCGCGGAGTAATTCATGCGCCGATATGAAATGATATGTGTGGGGGCCGGACCGGCCGGATTGGCCGCTGCCGTTGCAGCAGCTAAACACGGTGTGCAGGTGATCGCGTTTGACGAAAACGAACGACCCGGCGGCCAGTTGTTCAAACAGATCCATAAATTTTTCGGTTCCAGTGAACACCGGGCCAAAGAGCGCGGATTTAATATCGGCAACAGTTTCCTGTCCGAAGCCAAAGAACTCGGGGTTGAAGTTTCATTAAATTCAGTGGTTCTCGGTATCTACGAAAATGGTGTTATCAACGTCATGATCGGCGATCGTATCGAGCAGCTCAAGGCCCAGAAAACCCTGGTTGCAACAGGGGCTTCCGAAAATATGATCCCGTTCCCGGGCTGGACGCTGCCCGGCGTTATCGGGGCCGGAGCTGCCCAAACCATGGCGAACATCCACGGCATCCGGCCGGGTAATGACATCCTGATGGTCGGTTCCGGTAATGTGGGTGTGATCGTCAGCTACCAGATGATGCAGGCCGGCAGTCGTGTGGCGGCGGTAATCGACGCCGCACCCAAAATAGGGGGGTATGCGGTGCATGCCGCCAAAATCGCCAGGGTTGGCGTACCCTTCATGATGTCCCATACCATCAAAAAAGCCCATGGCAAGGATCAGGTGGAAGGGGCCACCGTCATCCAGGTTGATGATTCCTGGCAACCCATCCCGGGAACCGAAAAAAAGTTTGATGTCGACTCCATCTGCATTGCGGTCGGTCTCAATCCAATGACCCAGCTGCTGAGGATGGCGGGTTGCAAAATGGGCTTTGTACCGGCCCTGGGCGGCAGAATTCCCGCCCATGATGTCAACATGGAGACATCAATCAAAGGCATCTTTGTGGCCGGTGACATATCCGGAATCGAAGAAGCCAGCACGGCCATTATCGAGGGCCGCATCGCCGGTCTCGCTGTTGCCCACAGTTTGGGCTATCTCGATAAAGAGTCCTTTGAGAAGCAACGTGCTCAACAATATAAGAGCATGCAGGGACTGCGCAGCGGCAGCCACGGTGAAAGGCGCGGCAAGGCCAAAGAATATCTAAACACGATGATGAAAGGATAGTCAAATGCCCCATGATTCCTCCATAACGGGCTATCTTTCCGAAGACGAATTAAAAGGCAGTCCGGGTATTCCTGATGCGGCCCGACGACAACAAGGAGCAGTTGCGTCCATCGAATGCCTGGAAGACATTCCATGTAATCCCTGTGAAACTAACTGTGATTATGATGCCATCATTGTGGGTGAAGATATAACCAACATCCCCCATCTCTATGGAGACAAATGCGTCGCCTGTCGAACCTGTGTCTTCATATGTCCCGGCCAGGCCATCGTCATGATCGACGAAAGCCTCCCCGAAGGCAAGGCCAGTGTAATGATGCCCTATGAATACCGGCCCCTGCCGGAAAAAGAAGATGTCGTCACGGCCCTGGATCGGGCGGGAAAAGAATTGGGAGATGCCAGAGTGATCGCAGTTCGACAAACCAAAAAAATGGATCAGACCGCAACGGTAACCATCGAGGTCCCGCGAGATTGGTCCATGCAGGCCAGAGCAATTCGATTAAAGCACTGATTAATTTTTTTTTCTATAAGAGGATTAAAATTTTGTTTTTACATGGCTTCTAAAAGAGCCGAGGAGCTGGCAATAATGGAAAAGTGGAATGATGGAATGATGGTTTATTAAAAGGATAGTATTCCGATTTAATTCGCCGAAGGCGGGCCATCAGCCCATCATCCCAAAACCCATTACTCCATTTTTCCAGCATTCCAATATTCCATTGGGGCGAGGCCCCTTAATTCTGAACAGGAGGTATAGACAATGGCTGAACAAGCGTTGGGTATGGTAGAAACCAGAGGCATGGTGGGCGCCATTGAGGCTGCCGATGCAATGGTTAAGGCTGCTAAAGTGAAGTTCGTTGGCAGGGAGTTTGTGGGCGGCGGTTTGGTAGCAGTGTTTGTGCGCGGTGATGTCGGTGCGGTAAAAGCAGCTACGGACGCCGGCGGTGCAGCCGCCGAGCGGGTCGGTGAACTTGTCTCGGTACACGTTATCCCCCGACCGCACAGTGACATAGAGTTTACGATCCCTAAGACCGAGTAGTTCGTTTATCAGCGATTCAGAAAGGCAATTGCCTACCGTATCACCCGCAGGCTGATTTTTTTGGGAGCTTTGTCCGCCTCCGGCGGATTTAACACAACCGGATGACTTATGGTCTGAGGGCGGAACAGGTACTGTAAGAATCAGGCATTTGCTGCCTGAACGTGATGCGCTGCGCTCAGCAAGCTGCTCGCTGGGCAAATTAGGAAAAGCCTGGGGCTTCACCCCCGAGGAAAAATGGAATAATGGAATGGTGGAATAATGGGTTTGGCGGATAAAAATCAGATTCAATTAGATCCCTTCCTTTTTAACCCAACGTTCCAGTATTCCAACCTTCCAATGTCCCATAGACAGGGCGACACCCAAGATTGCATTATAGGTTATAATTTTTGTAATTAATCCAAATAGCGAGACATCTAATTATGGCATTTAGTACGCAACTTATATCCCACCCTTCCCCCGGCGTCTTTGAATTCCTGAGACAGCGTGTGGGTGCGGTCGGTAAAAAGATTTTTGCTGAAGCCGAGGCCCCATTTACGGCGGTGGGGTTGGTGCAAGGCAAAGTTGTAGATATGATCGCAGCTGCTGATGTGGCTGAAAAGGCCGGCAACGTCCGGGTCTTTGATTTAAAAGGAATCTGTCCACAACATGTAACCATGATCGGTATATTCGGAGATATCGCTGATGTCGAAGCCAGTCTTGCGGCTATTGAACGGGCTGATCATCTCAAATGAAAATCCCCCAATTGGTTTAAAATCCAATTGGGAGTTATCTGTTATTCGTTATTAGTTAATAGCCTAAGAAGGCATTCAATCAATTTTAAATCTTACAGCGTCGAAAAATATAAGCTGAGGTTGTTATCTATTCTAATAACGATTAACCAATAACCAATAACACCCAATTGAGCGTCCTTCGCTCAATTGGGAACTGGGGCCGGAGGGCAATCGGCATGTTATTAGCCAAGGTCATCGGAAATGTGTGGTCCACCAAAAAAAAGGATGCAATATCGGCCTTAAGGCTTTTGTTTGTTCAGCCTTTGGGGAAAAACCTGAAGCCGGACGGTAATGTCCTGGTCGCCGCGGACGAGGTCGGCGCGGGATTTGGAGAGCTGGTGATCGTCACCCAGGGGTCCCCGGCCATGCAGGCCTTTAACAAAACCGAGTTAATTCCCGTGGACGCAGTGGTGGTCGGCATTGTTGACAATCTAGAAATGGACGACGATGTCGCCGGAAAGAAAAAATGAGAGGGGATATCGTTGATAAGGTGCGGTCGGCCGGTGTTGTCGGTGCCGGCGGCGCAGGCTTTCCAACCCATGTAAAACTGCAGTTTGAAGTGCAGAGGGTTCTGGCAAATGGGGCTTCCTGCGAACCATTGCTCTCCAGCGACCCTTACCTGATGGAACATCACGCAGGTCAGGTTTTAAACGGTCTGCTGGCGGTGATGGACTGCACCGGTTCCGAGAAGGGAACCATTTGCCTGAAATCCAAACACGCGAGCGCACTGGCCGCCCTGAGATCTAAAATCTCGACGAATGGATATGCCGGTCGAATCGACGTGTTCGAACTGGAAGACTTCTATCCGGCCGGTGACGAGTTTATTCTGGTCAACGAAGTTCTGGGAAAAATCGTGCCCGAAGGGGGAATCCCCCTGAATGTGCGGGCAGTGGTCAGCAATGTGGAATCGCTGTTAAACGTTTCCCGGGCCATGTCCGGCACCCCGGTTACCGATCGGTTTCTAACAGTATGCGGCGAAGTCAACGATCCTGTGATCTGTAAAATTCCGATCGGCACGCCTGCAAGTGCTGCCATTGAACTGGCCGGAGGATCGAAAATTTCTGATTTCGGCATTGTAATGGGGGGGCCCATGATGGGCAAAGTCCTTACTGATGGTTCGGAACCGATAACTAAAACCACCAGCGGCATTATCGTCCTGCCTCTTCATCATAACGTCATCCGCGATAAACGCCGCAGCCTGGATCAGATGCGATTTATCGCTAAATCAGCTTGCACCCAGTGCTCACGGTGTACGGACCTTTGTCCGCGATATCTGATCGGACATGATTTGAAACCGCACCTGATCATGCGGCACCTGGCCTACAATCCGGGAATGACCGGCGAGGTACTGGAAGATGCACTGATCTGCTCGGAATGCGGAGTCTGCGAAAAATTTGCATGCCCCATGATGCTCTCCCCCCGGGAGATCAACGCCGCCATCAAGCAGAAACTGATGAAAGACGGCATCAAAAGGGAACCCAAACGAGAAACCTATCAGGTATCGATTTTTAACGATACGCGCAAAATACCCGTAAACCGTCTTATGGAAAGGCTTGAGGTGACCAATTACGATATCCATCCCCGGTTTTGTGAAAATGACATTCAGGTAGGACAGGTCTTCATACCGCTGCAGCAGCATCTCGGTCAGCCGGCCGTACCTGTGGTTAAGGCGGGTGATAATGTAAAAAAAGGAGACCTGATAGGTGAAATCCCCGAAGGCGCCCTCGGCGCAAGGGTCCATGCCAGCATCGATGGCGTCATAGAATCGGTAGCTGACCGTATTGTGATTAAGCAATGAAAGCATGCATTAGGAAGCTAATACGAACTTAACTTCGGTTAACAACGTGCGCATCGTCTAAATTTAAAATAGACAAAATGCATCAATTTTAGGCAATTTAGGCATTTTTTATTTTAGGCATTTATTCGAGTACGAATAATAGGCCTTAAAAGGAAGTATTTAGGTTCATCCTGTTAGCCCGGTATAGGAAAAAAAATGGAACTCAAAGCCATCGCCATGATCGAACTCAACAGCATCGCCAAAGGAGTGGAAACGGCCGATGCGATGTTAAAAACCTCCGATGTCGATCTTGTCATGGCACAACCGATTTGTGCCGGTAAATACATGGTCCTGGTATCCGGTGATGTGGATTCGGTGGAACGCGCCTCGGAAGTCGGAAAAGAGAATGCCGGGGAATTTCTGGTGGATGATTTTGTTATCCCCAACGTTCATTCTTCGGTATTTCCGGCGCTGACAGCCACTACCCGGATTCAGGACATCGATTCCCTGGCCGTCATCGAAACCTTCTCGGTAGCCTCATCCATTCTGGCCGCTGATGCCGCTGTTAAAGCGGCCGATGTGGGCATTATTGAAATACGATGCGCAACGGGTCTGGGCGGTAAATCCTTTCTTTACCTGACCGGTGATGTTTCATCGATAAATTCAGCGGTCGAGGCCGGAATTGATGTGTTGCGCGGTACCGGACTGATTTTGAGTCACGTGGTTATCCCCTCTCCCAGTCGAGACTTACGCAGGTGCATTTTATGACCACTCCCGGATTAGAACTACACAAACTCGTCAACCAACCGGAAAACTGGGATTTTTCCGATGCTCGGCAATTATATGCCGGGGTTGATCTGGGAACGTATAAAGCCATAACGATAATCATAGATGAAACCGGCAAATCCCGTGCCGCCAGGATGCGGAGGGCTGAAGTGGTTCGCAGCGGCCTGATCGTGGATTTTGCCGGTGCTCAGAATATTGTCCGCGAAATGATTCAAGAAATGAGGGATGCCAGCCATCTCCCGATTGAAAAAGGCGCCACCTCGTATCCGCCCCAGACCGAATACGCCAACATAAATGCCACCCGCTACATCCTCGAAGGGGTGGGCCTGGAAGTTTTAAATGTATTAGACGAACCCACGGCTGCCAATCAGATTCTCAAACTGGAAAATGGTGCCATCGTGGATGTAGGGGGCGGAACAACAGGTATCGCGGTGATCAAAGACGGCAAGATCGTTTTTACGGATGATGAAGCTACCGGCGGTGTGCACCTGTCACTGGTAGTCGCCGGCAACTATAAAATCAGCTATGAGGAAGCCGAAGAAATAAAGACCGATCGCCAAAAAAATCGTGAAATACTTCCGATCGTGCGACCGGTAATCGAAAAGATTGCCAGTATCGTGGAGGCCTGCCTGCAGCAATTTGATGATCTGACCGGTGTCTGCCTGGTGGGCGGAACCTGCGAATTGGAAGGCTTTACCGAGATAGTTCAAAAAGATTTGAGCATTAAGAC
>JBATKU010000660.1:0-16098 GCA_049669725.1 Desulfobacterales bacterium | reverse complement strand
ATGGAAGCACAGGCGCATAGAGTATTGGATTCGGCTTGGGATGCTGGTATTCGCTATTTTGATGCAGCCCGATCATACGGAAAAGCGGAAGACTTCCTGCATTCCTGGCTTGCGAAACGGGGCATTACAGAGAAGGAGTGTACCATTAGCTCCAAATGGGGTTACACTTACACTGCGGATTGGCAGGTCAATCTACCAAAAGGGCAGAAGCATGAAATCAAAGAGCATTCTCTGCCGGTGTTACAGCGTCAGATTATAGAAAGCAGAGCCTTGCTGGGGGGCCATCTCGATTTGTACCAGATTCATTCAACTACCCTTGACAGTGGTGTTTTGGCTAACGAGTCGGTGTTGCTGGAACTGGCTCGATTGCGTGACACCGGGCTGATTATTGGTTTCTCAGTAAGTGGTAAGCAGCAGGCGGACACGATCCGGCGTGCATTGGAAATTGAGTTTGATGGTGTTCTGCTTTTTTCGGCCGTGCAGGCAACCTGGAATCTGCTGGAGCAGTCGGTTACGAGCGCTCTACGAGAAGCTCACGAAGTTGGAATTGGTGTTATTGTTAAGGAAGGCTTGGCCAACGGCCGTTTGACATCACGAAACGATTCTCCCGAATTTCAACGGAAGATGGCCTTACTGCAAGCACAGGCAGAAACTCAAAACATCACGGTGGACAGTATGGCCCTGGCAGCGGTTATTAACCAGCCGTTTGTTGATGTGGTCTTGAGTGGTGCCGCATGCGTCGATCATCTGAAATCCAACCTGCAAGCGTTGAAGATAAAATGGAACGATTCATTGGCAGAGATTTTGGATGCGTTGGTGGAACCCGCCGAAAGTTATTGGCACATACGTAGCCAATTGGCCTGGAATTAAGGATTGCATTCTGAAATGCCCTTCACCAAATGGTCATATTTTGCAGGGAGTTAAATTTTTAGTCAAATTCCAGGGACAGCATGCCTAACAAATAGAGACAATTGGTTATGAATGCTGTCCCTGGAATTCGTTATGAACACCAGATAGCCTTTTGCTCCACCGGATTCGGGCCAAAAAGCGGCCCTCCCCGGTGAGCAATGCGTTGGGCGGCTAAAACCTGACTTATCAGAACCGCTGCAATTGCAAAAATCACAAATTCGGTTATAGTAAAGACTAATTTGGAATTTTCCGCTCCTTGGTTTAAGTGGTAAGTAAATAACAGTAGGGTGAGTGAATTAAAGCAGTACAACCAAATACTTAATCAGTAAAAAGGATGATGGTCGATTTTATCTCATTAATTTTCACCCTGCGGGCGAGCCGGAGGCTTTCATCGGTCCGCCGAAGGCGGATTATTAAGGGCTCAGCATAGTCCACTATAGCTTCGCCCTTAAGTGCCTTGCATATGAAAGCCTCCGACTCGTGCAAAATCCAGGTAATAGGTTCTCAAGGTATGTTGGCCTGCAGCTCATCACGAGACGTTAGCGGAAAAAAGGAAAAACAGTATGGACAGATCGGAAGCAAAGAAAGATTACAAGCAGGCCAAGCGGCCGATGGGGATATATAGAATCCGGAATAGGCGAAACGGCAAATCATACGTCGGTTTCAGTACGGACTTGCAGGCAAGAATTAATAGACAAAAAGCCGAACTGAAGTTTGGAAGTCATCGAAACGCAGAGTTGCTTGGTGAGTGGAAATCGTTTGGAGAATCGTCTTTTGAGTTTGAGGTGCTCGATGAACTTGCGCATGCCGAAGATTCTGCGGCAAATGCTGCGGCAGAGCTGCGTCTTCTCACCGAGATGTGGATTCGCAAGCTTGAGAAAGCGGGGAGTTCGGTAGTAAGACTCTAACGAGCCGTTCCATCGGATCGCCGTATCTGCCGACCCGCGGGATCTTAGGGACGCCCATATATTCCCGAATCAAGAGGAGGTCAACATGCACGACCATAAAGTCGTTTCGAGAGAAGAGTGGCTTGTTGCCCGAAAAAAACATCTGGCAAAAGAGAAGGCGTTTACGCGCTTGCGCGATGAATTGAGTCAAGACCGGCGGGAACTTTTCTGGGTTAAGGTCGATAAAGATTATCTGTTTGATGGGGCTTACCACTGCATAGACCTGGCGCCCAAAGGGCGTGATGAAGATGATTTGCCTTATGGCCTGGCTTCGTCGTCACGATCAATATGATGACTGAACGGAATATTTTAGAGTAGGGGCAAGTTATGGCTGGTGGTTGGACCCGTGATGGGGGTGTGCAGGATCAAATAGACGCCAGTGTAGAAGACGCCGTAAAGCTGGCTAGAAGCCGGTTGCCTGATGGTGAGGGCTCAACCCATTGCGAGGAATGCGAGGCTTTTATTCCAGACGCTCGTCACAAAGCAATTCCTGGAGTTCGTTTATGCGTCAGCTGCCAGTCAGAGCGCGAAGACCGGCAGACAACTCCCACCGGTTTCAATCGGCGCGGCAGCAAAGATAGTCAGTTGAAGTGACCTCAGGACTTTTCCTAAAAATGATTATTCAGCAGAGAAAAGTGACTGGGCCCTTTTTACCAGTTCTTCGGGCGACACTTCTTCAATCTTCTGGTTGAGAGACCACCGGTAGCCGAACGGGTCCTTGATCATCGCCGATCGCGAGCCCCAAAATTGATCCTCGGGCTCACTCAAAGATGCTGCGCCAGCGGCTGTTGCCTGTTTGTAGGCCGCATCCTGAATATTAAATATTCACAATCCGCATTTAATTTTTAAGACCTGACGCTAAAGCTTTTCCTTTTCCTGAAAAAATGCAATAATCAATCTATACGCGAGTCTTAAAAACTCAATGGAATAACCTAGGCAGAAAATCTTGCCCGGGAGAGAATCTCATTAAAATCTAAACATGAAGGAGTTAAAAATGGCAGAAGCAAAAGGATTGATGAAACCGGTAAAGCTGAAAAAGGAGCTTGCAGAGTTTCTGGGAAAAACAGAACTTCCCAGGACGGAGATCACCAAAAAACTATGGGACTATATTAAAGCGAATAAGCTTCAGACAAAGACTGAAAATGGAAAGCCTGAGAACGCAGGCAAATTCATTGTGGCTGATGCTAAACTGCTCCCGATCTTCAAAAACACAAACTCCAAAAGCAAATCAGGCAAGGTCACTGACCTTACAAATCTGAAGGAAGGCCAGACGATCGACATGATGCAGATGGCCGCTGTTGTCGGCGCTAACATAGAATAAGGAATATAGGGGACATCCATAAAACTGCAACTCCCCTGTAAAGCCAAAGTTCCAATAAACACAAGGGCTTAGGCTAAAAAATATGGGAAATGTATTTTATCATGCCCTTCCCCATGCAATTAGAAGCTATCTCAAAATTAGGATTTTGGTTCAATTTCGCGGCGGGGCCGCGTTTTAAACCGGAGGAATACTCCAGTATTTCGAGGATTTGAAACGAGGCACCAACAAAGAAATTGGGCCAAAAGACTTTTTTTAGATAGCTTCTATAATTGAGGCAGACAGCCACATGGCCGCCTGCCTTTTTTTCGCGCCGTTTTCTTTTCGCAGTGCGATCCCTGAGGCTTGTTTTATCGAGTGTTTGCATCCAGCGGCTGTGCCGGTTTCGATTTCCTGTGATGAGGCCTACCATTATATAGGGGATGTCCATAAAATTAGGGAGATATGGGGTTGTGTCTTGATTTGTGATTATACGATCCTATTAATAAGTGATAAAGACCTGACGCGTCACTGCCATTCGCTATACAGTTACATTGAAGGGAGAAATATTATGAAATATAAATTGGTATTATTTCTATTAACAAGCTTTCTATTCTATGGATCTAATGTCACTGCAGACCAAACTATATTGGCTGGTGGATGTTTCTGGTGTATGGAGTCCGATTTTGAAAAACTTGAGGGTGTAACCAATGTTATCTCCGGGTTTACCGGCGGAACTTTAAAAAATCCAACCTACAATGGTAACCATGAAGGGCACTTTGAAGCTGTTGAAATTACATATGATCCGGATAAAATTAGTTATAAAGAGTTGCTAGAATATTACTGGGTAAACATTGATCCATTCGATGACAAAGGACAGTTTTGTGATAAAGGCCCAAGTTATTTAAGTGCAATTTTCGTGGCAAACGAAAAAGAGAAGAAAATAGCTGAAGAATCTAAAAGAAAAGTAGCAGAGCAATTTTCTGATAAAAAAGTTGTTACACCGATTTTAATAGCATCAGACTTTTATCCCATTAAAGGTAACGAAAGTTACCATCAAGATTATTATAAAAACAACCCGATTCGCTACAAGGCCTATCGCTGGAATTGTGGTCGTGATAAACGATTGAAAGAGATTTGGGGGGATAAAGCAATACATTGATATGTGAGGATATCGGGGACATCCATAAAGCTATTACCGGCTTCAGCCACTTATAGAAAAGAATGAGCGGCGGTTGGACAACACGACTCCTTCAAACATTGCTAAATTGAAAAAAATAGCGAAAGAATTTGTCAGGGACAACAAGAGTCTGATAGAAGAGATATGCCAGGCGCTTGAATAAAAATTGAATGCTCAGGAGGGATTAGAATTTTGAAAATAAATCCGGATTTTGCTTCACCCTGTGGCCTTTATTGCGGAGTTTGTGCCATTTATATCGCCCATCGCGATAATAATACTAAATTTAAGGATAAGTTAGTGGCTCTTTACAAGGGCGGTGTTCCTGGTAAGGGCACTCTTCCGGGTAGTGAAAATCTTTCAGCAGGGGATATTCGTTGCGGAGGCTGCTTATCTGATAATCTATTTTTGCATTGCAAGCAGTGCGAGATCAGAAAATGCGCGAAAGATAAAGGATATGCCGGATGCCATCAATGCAATGAATTTCCCTGTCAATATATTGAAAATTTCTCCATGGCTGTTGGAAAAAAGGTTATTTACCGATGTGTCCCACATAGAAGAAAAGTCGGCACCGAGCAATGGAGTCGAGATGAAGAAGCCCGCTATTTTTGTCCTGAATGCGGCAACAAGGTTTTCCGCGGTGCTGTAAAATGTAACCAGTGTAAAGTGAAATTGGATCTGGACTAGTTCTTTATTGGCAGGCGGCCAGGTAGCCGCCTGCTTTTTTTCGCGCCGTTATCTTTTCGCAGTGCGATCCCTGAGGCATGTTTCATCGTGTGGTTGCATCCAGCGGCTGTGCCGGATTCGATTTCCTGATTTCCTGTGGGCTGTGAGAAAAATGTGGCCCTTATCGAAAAGGTTATTACGCTTTTGATAGGCATCGCCGCCTCCAACGATATGCTTCGAAAACCCGTTCGACTATAGATCTTTGTTTCTTTAGCCTGTGTAATCTTCCTTCTCGCGGGGTGGTCGGTTGATAAAAGGCGTAGTTTGGCTTTGAAGAATTGAAAGGACATCCATGGGAAAAAACATTGCTGATCCAATGGTTAAGGCTGCACTTAATGGGTTTCCTCCCGCCGTACGAAAAAAGCTCATTCTTCTTCGAACGCTTATTTTTGATGTGGCGTCTGATACCGATGGTGTCGGCGAATTAACCGAAACACTGAAGTGGGGGCAACCAAGCTACCTTACTGAAAAAACAAAAAGTGGAAGCACCATTCGAATCGGTCGAGAAAAAAAGACTGACGGTGATTACGCAATTTATTTCAAATGCCAGACATCTCTGGTAGATTCGTTTAAGGAACTTTACCCAAACAAATTTCGATATGAGGGTAATAGAGCCATTCTCTTTCGTCTTAATGATAAAATTCCGGTTCGCGAATTGAGCCACTGTATTGCAATGGCGCTAACTTACCATTTAAATAAGAAAGCCCGGAACCGACAGCGACATAATAAGAAATAGCAAATGCCAGCTAAAAAGCTAAAATAAAGGAATTGTCAGACATCGAAAGTGTTGCGCGGTCCAAACTTAATGCGGCAATGCAATCAGGGGCTTCAGAAGAAGAGGTAAATAGACTGCACTTGGAAGCCTATAAGGCAGGCCATGATTTAAGTGAATTTATTGATCGATATCTACAAACAGATAACAAGTAAATCGTGCGGGACACTCCTTACGTTGCACCCCACATCTAAACGTTATACTTACTATGATTTTTAAAACCCCGTTTATTATCTTTTTCTTTTTAGCCGTTTTTTTTGCAATTTATTCCTATTTTTGTGAAAAGCGAATAATTGAATGTGTTAAAAGAATAGATCCGGCGAAATTGACTGAGTAAACAAAATGACGGCACATGGAAACCTATTGAATTGTATGCTGCTGCAAATATTATTACGTTCAAAACGCTAAAAAAAGGCTATTCACACGGTTATATGCCGACCTTTAGTGGCACAGGAATCATGCTCAACTTCAAAGTCGATGATGTAGATTCAGAACATACAAGGCTAATGGAGACGGGGCTACAAGCTGCAATGCCACTGGAAGATCCCCCATGGGTAGATAGGGGGTTTTCTGTAGTCGACCCAATTGGAAATTCAGTTTATATATATTCGGACCGTGAGCCATCAGATAAATTCAAACAATGCTTTAAGGGCTAACAAGTCAAATTCACTCGCGCGGGTTAAGTGATCACGACGAGCAAAACGACCACGGAGGAACGCTGTTCTCGCAAATCAACCTGAACAAGAAGCCCGAATTCTTTCAGATTTTCAACACGAACCATCGGATTTCCCCTTAATTGCCAGGTTACTAGTGACAAACAGTCGTAGATTATTCACTGATCAAGGGCCGATACCAGTTACATTAGCCGCCTAATGGATAAAATGAAAAAATTATATAGTCGGAGGGCAAAATGATTCTTTCAGCGTCATTAATATGGTTTCTGGTCGGTGTTGCATTTTTAATTGCCGAGTTAGCCGTGCCGGGGTTTATTTTAATTTTTTTTACAGCTGGATGCTGGATTGCAGCATTCGTTACCTGGTTATTAAATATTGAATTAACAAGCCAAATACTAATATTTTTAGTGTCATCATTAACGCTGCTTTTTACTCTACGAAAATACAGCCTGAAGATATTCAAAGGCAAGACTCGCGATAGTATAGATGATCACTACACGGATTCAAAGATTGGAAAAACAGCTGTTGTCACAAAGACAATAGCTCCAAATTTGCCTGGTGAAATAAAAGTTATGGGAAGCTTTTGGCGGGCGATTGCAGAGGTGAAAATTGAAGAAGGGCAATCTGTTCTAATAGAAAATCAAGCGTCCGAGGATGGACTCACTTTTAAGGTTAAACCTTTATAAGGAGGGAAAAATGAACGAGTCATTGATTGTTGTGGGTGTATTAGCTGTCATTGTAATTCTCCTACTAATAAAAACAGCCGTTATTGTGCCTCAAAGGTCGGAATACATTATCGAACGACTTGGCAAGTACAGCACGTCTCTTAGCGCAGGCTTCCATATTCTCATCCCTTTCCTTGACAAGGTCGCCTACAAACGCTCCCTTAAAGAAGAGGTTATGGACATTCCTTCACAGGATTGCATTACCACCGATAATGTCTCCGTTGCCGTCGATGGTATTTTATACCTGCAAGTGATCGACAGCAAGCTATCTTGCTACGGTATTGATAACTATAGGGTCGCGGCAAGCCAGCTTGCCCAAACCTCACTGCGTTCAGTGGTTGGTAAAATTGAACTTGACCGAACATTTGAAGAACGAGAGAGCCTAAACCAGCAAGTGGTTGCTGCAATAGATGAAGCCGCTCAGAATTGGGGAGTTAAGGTTTTGCGCTATGAGATTAAGGATATAACCCCACCTAAAACGGTTATGGATGCAATGGAAAAACAGATGAAAGCTGAGCGCGAAAAACGGGCTGCTATTGCAACATCCGAGGGTGATAGACAGTCCCGGATAAACCGCGCAGAAGGATTAAAAAAAGAAGCTATTGAGGTATCAGAAGGTGAGAAACAAAAGCGTATAAATGAAGCTGAAGGACAGGCCAAAGAAATCGAAGTTGTCGCCCATGCAACGGCTGAGGGTATTAAGAAAATTGCTGAATCTTTAAGTTTGACTGGCGGAGAAACCGCTGCAAATTTGAGAGTCGCTGAAAAATACATAGCAGAGTTTGGCAAGCTTGCCAAAGAAAATAATACCATGATTATCCCTGCCAACATGGGTGATATATCAGCGATGGTAGCAACTTTAATGTCTGTACTCGGACATGCCAAACAAGGAAGTGAAGCTAAGAGCGCCTAAGGCAATAAATCAACAATGACCTATTATCAGGACAAAAAATATACTGATAATCAATGACTAGAAAAAATTGGGAAATTATAAAACCATGGAAAACACCGACAAGTTAGCAGTTCTTATAGACGCGGATAATGCCCAACCAAGCATTGTGGATGGTTTACTGGTAGAGATAGCAAATTACGGTACAGCCAGCGTCAAGAGGATCTATGGCGATTGGACGGGACCTGGCCTGAAAGGATGGAAAGAGGTCCTGCTGCACCATTCTATTCAGCCGATACAGCAATTTGCGTACACGAAAGGAAAAAACGCAACCGATAGCGCCATGATTATAGACGCCATGGACTTATTGTACACCGGAAACTTTAGCGGATTCTGTATCGTAACCAGCGATAGTGATTTTACCAGGCTGGCCTCCAGAATTAGAGAGTCAGGATTATTGGTCTATGGTTTTGGAGAACAAAAGACGCCTTCCGCTTTTATTTCAGCTTGTGACAAATTCATTTACACAGAGGTCCTGCGTGCGAAGACCGATGAAAGTAAGGCGATTGCCAAAAAATCCAGCAGCGAGTTAAAACAAGATGCAAAACTGGTAAGCCTGTTACGCAATGCCGTGGAAGCGTCCTCCGATGACAGTGGGTGGGCTCACCTTGCCCCTGTCGGCAGTAATATTGCGAAACAATCACCTGGATTTGACCCGCGTAATTACGGGTATGTAAAGCTGGGCGAATTGGTTACTGCAACAAAGCTTTTTGATATAGAAGCAAGGCAAATCGGTGCCACCAAGTCAAAAGCCCTTTATCTTCGTGATAAGCGGAAGAAATAAGCGCGCCGTTTTTTAATACGTCAGGCGCACAACGTATTGGATAGAGGCTAAATGATTCCGCTGATACATTAGCGGCGTTGGCTGAAATTAATTTGCGACTAAAATTCGCTGGAGATCCGACGGGAAAACGCGGATCTCTGCCAGTTACCACTTTTCACCACCAGGATGCCAAATGAAACCGCGAGTAAAAATAGCTGCCGCCCGGACCCCGGACGGTGGCGAGATGGTGCTTTATCAGCATGGCCATAATTTCTCCATCGCGATCAACGGTCAGGATTTGATGCTCAGTCGCCAACATGAGTCGGAACTGGAGCTAGCGCGGCTGGGTTGTGCACATCTGGGGGGGCGCAAAGCGGCCAGTATCCTCATCGGAGGTCTGGGTATGGGTTATACCCTGCGCCAGGCCCTCGACATGCTCAGCTCCGACGCCCGGGTGGTGGTAGGTGAACTATTGGATGCTGTCGTCGAATGGAATCGAGAGTTCCTTGGAGACCTCAACGGCCAGCCGCTGGCGGACAAACGCGTTGACCTCAAGACGGGCGATATCGTCGAGCTAATCTCACATTCCAGGAGCAGATTCGATGCAATCCTGCTGGACATTGATAATGGCCCCGGTGCGATGACAGATTCTGGGAACCGCCGTCTGTACGGTCGTGAAGGAATTCAGGCCTGCCGCCGCGCGCTGCGCGAAAAGGGGTGTCTGGCCGTGTGGTCGGCTGAACCGAGTAAGAAATTCGAGCAGCTTTTGATGAGTTGCAGCTTCCAGGTGCGCCGATTCCGGGTTTCCGCCTACAAGAGCAGTAAATCGCAGTCCCGTTTTGTATGGGTCGCTTCGGAGGACAAGAAAATTCTCCCCCGCGGCGGCGGCGAGCCGCGCCTGCCGCTCAAGAACGAGTCGAAGGGAAGTCGCAGACGGCCCCGCAAGAGACGATAGGGAAAGAAAAGGATGAACTTGTGAATTTGGGGTCGTGTATTGATTTGTGACTGACCGGTAATTTTTCGCCTATTGATTCCGTAACCGGGTCAGATACCGGATGGTTACCTTTTCTTCGGAGCCGGATGCAATCTTTAAGGAGGCCGGGTTAAGCGCCAGGTTGGCCGCTATGACACCTTCGACTTCCAAATTGTTGAGGGGAACTTTTTCGGTGTAGAGGGTCAGCATTTTTTCAAGCATGCGCTTGCCGCCGATAATCGCCACCATTTTGGGCTCAACGGTGGCTTTTTCCAGGATAAAATGGTCCGGCAAGCGGCCGACCCAGTCAATTTGAACCGGCAGTTCTTTTTCGATGAGGACATCAAGCTCGACATCCACCACCGACGGCGTGACGCCCTTTAAAACGACTCCGGGCGGCAGAGAAATGGTTTTGCGGGTAATCGTAAATGTGTTCGGTCCGGCTTTGGATTTACTCAGGTCCAGCCTGATCTGCACCTGGTCCGGCCGAATGGACTTTATCAGGGCACCTGAGCCCTCCAATTCAAGATTGACAGTATTTACAGATGTATTAACGATCTCCATGGCCAGATCCCGCTTCGTATATTCCAGTGGCACCTGAAGGGTAACCAGGGTGTCCACCCCCCGGGATACGCTGAACCATACCCCGGTGGTAAAAACCACCGAAAACAGGGCAGCTGCAATAAAGGCCAGTTTTTCCTTTCTCGATTCCCGGCCTTTTTTCACGGCGACGCCCATATGTTCCTGCAGAATCTGTCCCAGCCGCCGTTTTTGTTTGATGGTCCTTAGTTGAGAATCCCTGGCGACCACTATATCCCCTCTTTCCTCGGACACCGCAATGATCAGGGCGTCGGTGGCTTCCGCCAACCCGAGGGCTGCCCTGTGGCGTGTACCGAAATAGGAAGGAAGGTCATCGCGACGGGACAACGGCAGGATGGCCGCAACCTGGTTGATTTGATCACCCTGAATAATAGCAGCCCCGTCGTGCACCGGATTATCCGGCCAAAAAATGCTCAGGATCATTTCTTTGGAAATTGCCCCCTTCCAGGAAATCCCGCCCTGCACAACTTCTTCCAGATCTTCTTTGCCGGGCAATACAATTAAGGCGCCGCATTTGTCCTGGGCCATTTCATGCACACTCTGGACAATGGTTTCGATGGCGGTGATGACGGTTTTGGAAGAAAAATCCCACAGAATGGACTTTAAATTGCGCGCCAGGAGAACATTGCGAATTTCGTTACGGAAAACGACGATAATAATAAATGCTCCCAGGGCAACTACCCCTTGAACCACCCAGCTGGTGACGACCAATCCCATGGAAACAGCGACCTGCTGAAAGAACCACAGAATGGTCATCCCAATCAGCACCCGAAAAGCATTTGTTCCCCGAAACAGAACATAGAACCTGAGGAGAATATAACTGACCAGGCCGATATCAACGATGTCCTGCCATCGAAGGCTTAAAATCAGGAATAGAAAGTTATCCATGGCCGTTTATTCCGTAACACTAAATCTCAATACGTGAAAAATATTTCCCTGGTCGTCGGTGATTTCCACCCGCCAGGGGCCGATGTCTTCAACTCTCAGCTGGATACTGCTGTAGGTTGACCAGCGTGGCGGTTTCAGGGTCAGCTTAATTCTGGCGCTGGGATTGTCTCTGTGAAACCAGTGATGATAAATAATGGCTTTTTGCGGAACCGGATCAAAAGCTGTAAAACAAAAAGCCGTTCGTCTTTCGATGGAAAAGACGGTGGTTCGATTCTGGGGGACGAATTCCTGGATATCTTCACACAGCACCGCCTCTACCAGCTCAATCGGGTTGCCGGACTGGGACCCCGAAGTAAAGGGAAACATTAACAAAAGGCCAAGCGTAAGAATCAGCAACCTTAAAGTTGGGTATTTCATAGTCTCCTGCCTGTGATTTTTGGGTCGGATGTCGAATTTTCCTTTGAAATATCTTATACTTATATTATGATCATTTTTCAAGTAAAAACACCCACGCTTTTTAAAATTTTTATAATTTCAGATTTTGATAATTAGTTAAGTGACCACAAATATGATATATATACCAGTAACCTGAAACCATTAACGCGTTTAGTGGTTTTTGATGCACACAATGATGTGAAATTAATATTTGGAATAATTTGTTACCTGAAAGGCGAGATCTGAATTTAATATTATGACCATCAATGAACAGCTGATACAGGACCCGACCCCGGGAAGCCGCATGGTGAAATTTTGCGGTGATAGGATGATTTTCACCCTGACCCTGCCGCAATCGCAGGATGGTTCGGCCTGGGTGCGCACCAATATCGGACAGGCCAAAATAATCCGCAGGGAAATTGTCCGGCAGATTGAAGCCGATGAAACCCTTCTGGGCCGAGCCTGGTTTGATATACCGATGAAACGGGTTGACCGGCAGACCTTCAGGGCAATACTGCCGCTTTATGAAAGTGGTCACTTTGAAGCCAAATGTTTCTTTTTAACGCAAGACGGAACGACCCCAATCTGGCCCCGGGGCACCAATACCGCCATTAACGTCGATTCGGCGGACAATTGCTGTGCCAACATTATTTACAACGCTTTTGTGCGCCAATTCGGCCCCAACAAAGCAAGTGCCAATCATCCGGCCGACCCGGATCAAGCGCTCATCGCGAATCTTGACAAAACCGGTTACACGGTGATTCCGCCCTCGGGAACGTTCCGGGACCTGATCGGCGAACTTGATTTTATTCTGGGCGAGCTCGGGTGCCGAATTCTGATGCTGTTGCCGATTCATCCCACTCCCACCACCTTCGGCCGCATGGGCAGATTCGGCAGTCCCTATGCCGCCCTGAGCTTTACCACAGTTGACCCGGCCTTGGCCGAATTTGATCATCACGCCACTCCCCTGGAACAATTTATCGAACTGGTGGATGCTGTTCATTTGCGCAATGCCAGGGTTTTTATCGATATTGCCATCAACCATACCGGATGGGCCGCGAGTCTTCACGAATCCCATCCCCAATGGCTGGTCCGGGGACCCGAGGGTAAGATCCAGGTGCCCGGCGCATGGGGGGTGAGTTGGGAAGATCTCACCAAGCTGGATTACAGCCACAAGGATTTGTGGCAATATATGGCGGATGTTTTTCTGACCTGGTGCAACCGCGGGGTAGACGGCTTTCGCTGTGACGCCGGTTACATGATACCGGCTGCAGCCTGGAAATACATGGTTGCCAGGGTGCGTGATCAGTATCCGGACACTGTTTTTTTACTGGAGGGCCTCGGGGGTAAGGTTTCGGTGACCCGCGATCTGTTAAATACAGCCAATTTAAACTGGGCTTATTCGGAATTGTTTCAAAATTATGATCGCGCCCAGGTTGAAAATTATCTGCCGGAATCCATTGAGATTGCCAATAGCGATGGGATCACGGTTCATTTCGCAGAGACCCATGATAATCCCCGCCTGGCATCCCGTTCAAAGGTCTATGCCCGCATGCGCACGGCCCTATGTGCCCTTTTTTCCGATCAGGGCGCCTATGGTTTTGCCAACGGAGTGGAGTGGTATGCTGCTGAAAAAATAAATGTTCACAACAGTCCTTCCCTAAACTGGGGGGCACCCGTCAACCAGGTAGACTGGATTCGGCGCTTGAATCATCTGCTGAAAACACTTCCGGTGTTTCACGGGCCCACCGAAACCAGAATGATCCAGGAAAACAGCGGCAACCAGGTCGTCCTACACCGTTGCCATATCCCCACCGGCAGATCGCTGCTGGTGGTGGTCAACCTGGATGATGAAAACCAAACCACGGCCACCTGGAATCCGGCTGCCGCAGGCACCTCGGGTCCAAATTTTATCGATCTTCTCAGCGATACCGGTGTGAGGGTTTCGAAGTCTAACGGTCGGCACACCTGCTTGCTGGAACCCGGACAGGTGTTGTGCCTTAGCCAGGAAGAAAGCGACCGGGATTCGCTTCGACAACTGCCCGCCGAGCCTTTCTGGCTGCCGCCGCCAGTTGAAATCCAACGTCTGCGGGCCAAAGCATTTGAAGTGGCCTCTTTTTATCAGGGCACCGGGGATATGGGCGATGCAGATCCTGACCACATGGCCAAACAACTGAAAAAAGACCCGGTATCCTTTTGCCAATCCATCAATCCGTTCAGCAGTGAAACCAGGGTCGTCACCTGGCAATGGCCGCGGGATCTTCGGCGGCAGGTTATGATTCCGTCGGGACATTTTTTGATGCTGCGGGCTGATTGTGCGTTTCGCGCCCGCCTTTTCGACGGCCGACGGACCCTGGCGTGTGAAAACAGCCTGGAAAAAGACGATGGATCTTTTTTTGCACTGTTTTTACCACAGGCACCTGAAACCACCAGGACCTACGAACTGAAACTTTCGGTCTTTGAACCAGGAGGCAGTCGACATGCAAAAGCATCTCTGCTGGCGTTGCCACAACCCGCAAAGATCCGGATCAAGAGAATATTTCAGCGGCCGGAATTGCTCAGAAAAAACCTTACCTTTATCGATACCAACGGACGGGGAGGGATGCTGCGGATACCGGTATCCTGGGGTAGGCTGACCAGCCGTTACGACAGTCTGCTGGCCGCCAACATCAATGCGGATATCCCGGAGGATCGCTGGATCATGTTCACCCGCTGCCGGGCCTGGCTGGTGTTCCAAGGCTACTCCCAGGCACTCAACACCGACTGCCTGGAAACGTTTGCTGTGGATAGTGATACCGGCGGGACCTGGTGTTATCACATCCCCACCGGGCAGGGTGAAGACGTTTTAGTGACCCTGGGGCTTAATATGGTTCCGGATAAAAATTTTACCCAATTGACCTTTTATCGCCAACCTGACGGGGGAGCCGCCGGTCGGCTGGATGACAGTAAGCCGGTTCAGCTGATTTTGCGGCCGGATATCGAAAATCGCAATTTTCATCAAACCACCAAAGCCTATCTGGGACCGCAAGACGAATGGCCTCAGAAAGTCACCTGCACCAAACGGGAGTTCCAATTTATCCCGGATGCCGATCATCACCTGCGGATAAAAATCTCGGACGGCCAATTTGTCCTGGAACCCGAATGGCAGTACATGGTTCACCGAGCCGCGGATGCCGGTCGCGGTCTTGATCCGGATTCCGATTTATTCAGTCCCGGATACTTCGCGGTTTTTTTAAAAGGTGGCCAGCAGGCAGCGTTAGGGGCGGAAATATTTCCAACCCCTGAGGCAAATCCTGCCGACCCAATCCGTAAGCCCGGGCAGCCGACAACGCCGGTTGAATCTGATGCAGCGGTATGGAGCACCCCTCGGGAAATTTTAACCCGGGCCCTGGATGATTTTGTGGTGCGCCGCGGGGAGCTCAAGTCGGTCATTGCCGGTTATCCCTGGTTTCTGGACTGGGGACGGGATGCCCTGATATTTGTACGCGGATTAATTGCCGCCGATAAACTTGAGGACGCCCGCATGATCCTGAAACAATTCGGCCGCTTTGAGCAGCAGGGCACCCTGCCGAATATGATCCATGGAGATGATGCCGGAAACCGGGACACATCCGATGCCCCGCTGTGGTTCATTCAGGCCTGCGGCGAGTTGATCAAGGCCGAAAGGGATGATGTCTTTCTGGAGGAAACCTGCGGCGGGCGAACCATCCGTCAGATCCTTTTGTCCATCGGTCAATCGTTTAAGACCCAAACGCCCACCGGTATTTACATGGATTCTGATACCGGCCTTATATTCAGCCCGGTCCATTTTACCTGGATGGACACCGACCATCCGGCCGGAACGCCCCGGCAGGGATACCCCATTGAAATCCAGGCCCTGTGGTATGCATCTCTGGAAATTTTGGCGGCGGTGGATCGTGAAGAAAACCGCAAACAATGGCGTCAACTATCTGGAATGGTAAAATCTTCGATTATAAATCTGTTCTGGAACGATGATCTGGGGTTTCTCTCGGACTGCCTGCATGCGTCACCCGGACAGCCGGCCGGCCAGGCCCTCGCAGATGATGCCCTGCGATCCAACCAGCTGCTGGCCCTCACCCTGGGGGCCGTTGATGATACGCAAATCTGCCGCCGGATTCTTGCGGCCTGTGAAGAACTGCTGGTGCCGGGAGGCATCCGCAGCTTGGCGGACCGGATGGTGAACCATCCGATTGAAATTGTCCACCGCAATCAAGTTCTCAACGATCCCCACCAACCCTACCA
>JBATKU010000659.1:0-1635 GCA_049669725.1 Desulfobacterales bacterium | reverse complement strand
GGTATGTGGTTACCCAACCGATTATAGGAAAAGACAAAAGCGTCGACATGTTAAAAGATCTTAACATTACTATCGTCGTTGAAGCTTGGATGTCGAAAAACATCGATCTTCTTTATAGAAGTGTTGGAAAAAAGAAAGATGAAAAGGCCGAAAAATATGATCCCGTTGAAAATCTAAAAGCACTCCACGAATTTTATCCGCAGTGCAGTGTATATTTGTCAATGCTCGATTTCAAACAGAATTGGAAAGAAATTTTACCGAGGCTTTCAATATAGAATCAATCGTTTCATTTTGTTGAATGGGAGACTCCAGTACAGTTAATTAGACAGATGGGCACCGAAGCGCGCTATTCATAGCAGCACGGTGCATAAATTCAGACAAGGCGGACTTTGGGGACGTTGTTGACTAAATTAACTAACTAACCCTCAACTCTTTTTCGTGCCAAACTCTTTGAGCAACTGCCCGCAAAATACTTAAATTATCTTGTTGACCAATGGTAACATATGAGTTACTTATTTAATGTATGATCACGATCAGGGAATATATCGACCCCGAGGGACGCAGCTCCTACGCCAAATGGTTTAATAAGTTGAATGCGCAGGCCGCTGCCAAGGTCGCCACTGCTTTGGTCCGAATGGAGCAAGGCAACTTTTCGACCATCAAAGGTATCGGTGAGGGAATTTTAGAATGCAGAATCGATTTTGGACCAGGATACCGCATCTATTTTGGCAGAGATGGGGATACCCTCGTGATCCTGCTCGGCGGAGGCACAAAGAAACGCCAGCAAAAAGACATAGAGACCGCCAAAAAACTATGGAAGGAATATAAACGGCGAAAGCGACAGGAGCGCTAAAAATGGCACTTACAAGAAATTTTAAAGATACTATCAAAGACCGGGTTGCACGCGACCCGTCTTTCCGTGAAGAATTACTTAAGGAAGGCATTGAATGTCTTTTGACCGGGGATGTGGATACCGGCAAAGCTGTTCTGCGTGATTATATAAACGCCACAATTGGGTTTGACGCCCTTGGCACAGCCACCGATAGATCACCTAAAAGCCTGATGCGTATGTTTGGCCCGAAGGGAAATCCGCAAGCCCGCAATCTTTTTGAAATCATTGCCCATCTTCAGGAACGTGAAGGCATTCATTTGACAGTTCAAACGGTGCGATGAAGAGACGGCCTATGAAAACACGGACAAACGAGACTTAGGGGACATTGACTAAATTGACTTATTATTACACGTAATAATCCTACTTATAATTCGTTAATCAGATCAAATCCCCTAAAAACCAAAACCCCTGCCTAATTCTTTATTAAGCAGAGGTTTAGTAATTCGAGCATAAGCCCTCCCGTTGTGTTTCAATTCAAGGGTTATTATCAAAAAGTTCTTTCTGATGCCAATTTTTCAAGTTTTGGTTTGAGTGTCAAATTGAAATGGCGGGATGCATTTATTTGTGTTTCGGTGGGGTTGCTCACCAGAGTCTTTTGTTGGCGAAGGAGTGTCCTGAATGGGATTTTAGATACTTCTCGAAAGATAGAGTTGTGGTTCGGTCTTTGAAGGCGAGGTCGGTAAATCACAAACGTTTTATTGCAAAAGCGCGTCCGGATTGAGTTTTTAAATATCTCTCAAAAT
>JBATKU010000658.1:0-2244 GCA_049669725.1 Desulfobacterales bacterium | reverse complement strand
TATTTCTATTGGCTTTTTGGCAGTGACTGGTCCGCCAGGCGCAAAGTGGGCATGCCTTTAAACCGCATCACCACCGCCGATGGGTTTGAAGAATGGTGGGCCGTGCGGGACGATGGTGCCCTGGTTCGCTGGAAACTGGAGGGTGAAGACCTGATAGCCGTCGCCAGGCTTCAATCAACGGGGGTCGACACGAAGTATAAGAACAATGAGAAGTGGCATACGGACGCAAACGGGAGAAGCACCTTCTGGGGCCTTGATGATCAGAACCACGCGGTGCTGTGGGAAAAGGGAACGGACAGAGAGGTTTGGACCTTTATTATCGGAACCGGCTGGATGAAAACTTCAGGTGGTCCGCTGGAATATATCCCTCTGAAAAAGGGATTCACCCGCGGGGATCCGGGTATTTCATTTCGAACCGGCCGTCCGGTTTCCGACAGCATCTTCGTCCGGTTGCGCAACTCACTGGTGCTGGCCGGAATTGCCTTTGCGATCGTCATGCCCCTGGCCCTGTTTCTGGGTATGCTGGCCGGCTTGAAAGAGGGCGGTTTTCGAGATCGCTTTCTGTCCATCGGGGGCATGATGTTCTCCGTCACCCCGGAATTTGCCACCGGTATCTTTCTCATCCTGATCATGTCGGTGTGGCTCAATCTGGTTCCGGGCGCCACTGTAATCGGTGAAAAGGCACCCTGGGAACGACCGGACATGCTCATCCTGCCGGTGTTGACCTTAACACTGATCGAACTGGGGTATATCCTGCGCATTACCCGTGCCAGCATGGTAGAAGTGATGAAGGCACCCTATATCCGTACAGCCTATCTCAAAGGTTTGCCCTACTGGCGGATTGTGTTCAAGCATGCGATCCGCAACGCCTTGATGGCACCGATTACCGTCATTATGCTGCATGTCAACTGGCTGATGGGCGGCATCGTGATCGTGGAGGTCGTTTTTGGATACCCGGGTCTGGGTAAATACCTGCTGAATGCGGCCATGTTCAAGGATATCAACGCCCTGGAGGCCGGCGCAATGATCCTGGTGTCGGTGGCCGTGCTCACCCAGCTTTTCGCCGATATAATTTACACGTTTTTGAATCCGCGTATTCGTTATGGGTAGAAGTTAATAGTTAATTGTTATCCGTTATTCGAAATAGCCGACTTAGCTCTTAAACTATATGATTCTCCATTCACCTCAAATAACTAATAACGATTAACAAATAACCAATGCTAATGATGGAGAAATTATGGCAACCGCTGAAGAAATCACAGCACCCCTTACGGTGGAGGCAAAACCCGGTATTTTCAGACGCATCCAGAACGGGCTGGCTTTTCTGTTTGCATCCAAAATAGCGGTGGTGGGCCTTTGCATGGTCATGTTCTGGATCATTGTGGCTATTTTTGCGCCTGTCTTCACCCCTTACACACCACTGGAACAGGATTGGAAAGCCCCCAATCAAGGCCCTTCAAAGGAACATTTCCTGGGGACGGATGAGCTGGGCAGAGACCTCTGGTCCAGATTGATCTATGGTGCCAGAGTGGTTCTGGTGCTCATGCCGATAACCGAAAACTATTGGATACCCGGTGGAACCGCCATCTGGGGGGTAATCGTGGCCCTGGTGATCGGCGCCACCCTGGGATTAATCGGCGGATATTACCGCGGCTGGATCGATGAAATCATCATGCGCCTGCTGGACGCCATGATGGCGGTACCCATCATTTTGCTTTACATGATCATTATGGCGGCACTGGGTGCATCGGCGCTGAATGTTGTTATCGCTATCACCATTGTTGGAACACCCGGTATCGCGCGTTTGGTACGCAGCCTTACCTTAGATATACGAACGCGGGAATACATCCGGGCCGCTGAAACAAGAGGTGAGAGTCCGTGGCAAATTATGTTTGTGGAGATTTTGCCCAATGCGCGCGGCCCCATCATCATCGATGCCATGCTGCGCGTGGGCTATGCCATTTTTGCCATGGGGACCCTTGGATTCCTGGGGTTGGGGATACCGCCGCCCTCACCGGACTGGGGCAGCATGGTCGCCAAGGGGCGCGAGTTTATCATGACCGGCAGCCCCTGGGCCAGTCTGTGGCCCTCTCTGGCAATCGCATCCCTGGTCGTAGGGTTGAACCTTCTGGCTGACGGGTTGCGGGAAGAATCGATGCGGTATCAGTAATTTTTTTCAGAGAGTTAGTTTCACCGCCCATTCGCTGCGCTCATTCGAGCCGCAAAGTTCGCAGAGGATTCTTT
>JBATKU010000657.1:0-3053 GCA_049669725.1 Desulfobacterales bacterium | reverse complement strand
CTGTGGCAATTACTTCTTCAGCGCGCTCATAGTTGATCCTTTTTCCGATGGTCTCTTCCATGAACATCCGGGCGCCGCCGGCACCGCAACAAAATCCCTCGGTCCGGTTGCGCTCCATCTCGATCAGTGGCCGACCGCCATTTACCATCTGCAGAAGCTGTCGGGGAGCATCGACAACCCCGTTCCAGCGGCCCAGATAACAGGAATCGTGAAAAGTTAGACTGTCATCTAGAGGGCTGCTGGTTCTCAATTTTCCCTGTCGGAAGAGGTCCAGTAGAAATTCGGTGTGATGTATAACCTCATAGCTGGCTCCAAATTGGGGGTACTCGTTTTTAATCGTGTTGAAGCAGTGTGGGCAGCCGGTCAGAATTTTTTTTGGTTTGTACTGGTTGAAAATCTCCACATTTTCCGCAATCATCATCTGCGCCAGGTATTCATTGCCGGCCCGCCGGGCAACATCGCCGTTGCAGCGCTCCTCTTCCCCGAGAATTGCGAAATTCACACCTGCTTTTTGTAACACCCGGGCTATGGCCCGGGCGATTTTTTTGCCGCGGTCGTCAAAGGAGCCGGCGCAGCCGACAAAGTATAAAATATCGGCTTCCGGGTTATCGGTCATCAGCGG
Source organism: Desulfobacterales bacterium (assembly GCA_049669725.1). Lineage (GTDB taxonomy): Bacteria > Desulfobacterota > Desulfobacteria > Desulfobacterales > JAFDCJ01 > JAFDCJ01. The sequence goes on along the minus strand of JBATKU010000657.1, from coordinate 2,431 downwards.
TACGTCCAGCCCTTTGGCCCAGTCAGCACGGGTGTCACTGCCAAAGCCCCAGGGATTGGACTGGTTTTCAAGGTTGGTGAACGTTTCCTGCATTTCGGGTGGAAAATTGGATTCCATCAACACCTGGTATTTACGGGCTTCAAGGATGATGTCCAGGTGTTGAATATTGACCGGACAGATATCTTCACAGGCCCGGCAGGTGGTGCACGACCACAGGACATCATCGGTGACCGGTGATTCCTCGCGTACCAGCGGTAAAACAGACTCGTACTCTTTGGCTAAAATTGCTTTAGCCTGGGCCAAAAGATCGACCTTGCTGTCATGGATAACCCGTTTGGGGGACAGGGGCTTGCCGGTTGTGTCCGCCGGACATTGTTCTTCACACCGGCCGCATTCGGTGCAGGCATACAGATCCAGCACATTTTTCCAGTTCAGTTCGCTGACTTTGCCCAATCCGAAAGTTTCGGCTTCCTCATTCTCAATGTCGGTTACCAGCATCGCCCGGGCTCGTTCCAGAGGCTTTAGAAAAACATTGGGTACCGCGGCGAGCAGGTGCAAATGCTTGGAGCCCGGGATGTAGATCAAAAACCCAAGGATTGTCAGGACGTGAATCCAGTAAACGATTTCAAATCCGGACCTGGCTGAGGCCGGCGCCAGATGGTTTAAATTCAAAATATGATTGATAACTTTCGAAATGGTGAAATAGCGGGCGTAATCAAAACTGGTGCCGCCAATGGAGGGTAGCATCAGAAAAGCATTAATTAAATGAAAGGTAATGATGATAACCGCTGTGAATAAGATGATGAGCCGGGCATCGAGGCCGTCCGTCAAATACCCGGGTTTGAGAAAAAGACGGCGATAAAGGGCGTAGCCCAATCCCAGAAGGACTAAAAAGGCCAGGATGTCGGCCGCAAAAAGATAGGCACCGTAGAGTCCGGGAATCCAGGAGGCGACGTGAAAACCAGGAAAGACGCCCTGGATCATCAACTCCAAAGAGTGGGGTTGAACAGCCAGAAATCCGAAAAAGATAAAAGTGTGCGCCCAGCCGGGCATGGTCTTGCGGCGGACATTGGATTGGCCCAAAATATCGGTAAGCAGCAATTTGATACGTTCAGGGATTCGATCCAGCTCAAAGTTCGACTCGCCCTGGACGCTATGCATAATCAAAACCAGATCCTTGACCCGAATGAAAAAAAGACCAAACCCGCCGACAAGGGCCGCCGCCATCACAATCGACTTCGTCCAGGAATATATCTCCATCGTCTACTCCATCAGCTGCTGGTTGCTGCTGCAAAATGGCAGAGGGTAGAAGCTAAAAGGAGTAGATAGGTTTCAGGTGTCAGTGTTCAGGTGTCCGCAACCGCTCTCATCTGCCCTGACACCTGAAACCTGACACCTGAAACCTTATAAATAAATCCCCCTAAGCCTATACCTTTTATTATTGCTGCTCTTTAAGCACTTCGGTCAGCACCGGCACCACCTCAAACAAATCACCGATAATTCCGTAATCACATTTGCCAAAAATGGGGGCGTCTTTATCCGTGTTGACGGCCACAATGATCTTGGACGTTTTCATCCCGGCAAAGTGCTGAACGGATCCGGAAAGCCCGCAGCCAATGTAAAGCTTGGGACTGACCGTTTTGCCGGTCTGGCCCACCTGCATGCTGTGGGGCGCAAAGCCGGCATCGACGGCCGCTCTTGAAGCCCCCACGGCGGCGCCAAGAATATCAGCGCATTCTCGCAATATTTTATAATTATCTGCGGATCCAATCGGACGGCCGCCGGTGATAATGATATTGGCCTCGGTCAGATCAACGGCACCGGACTTGCTCTGTTTGGCTGCATTTACCACGAGCTTGCCGGGATCCTGCACCGGGGCCTGGTAGTCGATCACTTCAGCTTCGCACGGGGCACTTTTGGCTTCGATCACGTTAGGCCGCAGACCGCAGACAAACGGGGTGGTGTTTAATTTGACGGTGGCTATGGTTTTACCTGAAAAATGCGATTTGGTCACCGTTTGAGCGGCCAGGTCTACCCCCACACAATCCTGCACCAGGGCAACATCCATTAAGGCCGCCACCCGTGCCAGCAGGTCCCGGCCGACGGCACTGCTCAATCCCAAAAATGATGTGATCTCAAAATGGGTGACGGCTTCCGCCAGGGCGGCGGCCTGCAGGTCGGGACTCGAGGACATATCATCCGCCTCTGGCGGATCAGTGCCAAGGGCCACAACCTTCTGAACGCCATAGGTCTGCAAGGCCTCCTTGTAACCGTCCGCATTGGCGCCTAAAACACATGCATAAATTTCAGCACCCCGCGCCGCAGTGATTACCCCAAAATTCGCTTCCTTGACCCCATCCTCACCGATCTCGATTAATACGCCAACCTTTGACATGGTTTTCAACTCTCCTAAAGTTATATATTCAAATCT
>JBATKU010000656.1:0-1602 GCA_049669725.1 Desulfobacterales bacterium | reverse complement strand
TCAGTGCGGCAATTCCCTTTTTTTGGGGTGGCAGTCTTGGTTTGCTTCGTTTTCCGGATGTTTACACACGGCTGCATGCCCTGACCAAAGCCGACAACCTCGGAGTCGGATTGGTGACTGCCGGGTCGATGTTTCTGGCAGATGATTGGTTGGTCGCCATAAAGCTGCTGTTTATCTGGTTGCTGGTGTTAACGGCAAGCACGGTATCATGCTTTCTGATCGCCAACGCGGCCCGCAAAACAAATATAAAGCCATGGAAAGCCTCTTAAATTTAGACCTTATCGTTTTTGATGGCGTATTGGCCCTTGGGCTGCTGGTTCTGGCCTGGGCACTTTTGGGTTCCCCGGACCTGTTCAAGGCGATTGTATTGTTTATCAGCTTTGGTTTGATCATGTCCCTGGCCTGGGTTCGCCTGCAGGCTGTCGACATCGCCCTGGCGGAAGCGGCCATCGGAGCCGGGTTGACCGGTGCCTTGTTTCTATCGACGCTCAGCAGGATCCAGCGCAGCAGCCGAAAGGACGATTTCAAAGAAGATCGCCGGCCTTCGTTTGAGGAAGAATTAGGTCATTGATCGAACCAGCAATTCTAGCGTTAAAGAAGAATGAAATGCAAAAAAGCGATAGCAAGAACAAATTCAACCGGACCCGGCGGGTTGACCTGACCCGAAAAGCGATAACCGCCCTCTGCGTTACGGCATTGACGGTCATATTGGGCTGGACGGTGTGGACGCTGCCGCCGTTTTCAGATCGTATGCATAACCTGGTGGCTGCCCATCTATCGATCAGCGGTGTTGAAAACCCGGTTACGGCGGTGTTGCTGAATTTCAGGGGATATGACACGCTGCTTGAAATTGGCGTATTACTGCTGGCAGCCGTCGGGGTGCTATCCCTGGCGCCGACTTCGGTTTCGCCGACTGAAACGGCTCCGACTCAAATCCAAATCCTTCTTTTGCGGCTGCTGCCGTTTATCGTTATCGTGGGCGCGTATCTGCTTTGGATCGGCAAGTATGCCCCGGGCGGTGCTTTTCAGGCCGGGGCGGTGCTGGCAGCCGGCGGCGTGCTGCTGGTGACCTCGGCCGTGCGGTTGAATCATATTGTCATTAGAAGCGTACCCATCAGCCTGTCGATCGGTCTGCTGACCTTTCTCGCAGTGGCGCTGGCGTCGATGATCGGTGGCCGCAGTTTTCTGCAATACCCGTTGCCATGGGCAAGTACGTTGATCCTATTCATTGAAGCTGCCGCGACGATATCGATTGCGGTCATACTGACGATACTGTTTATGGGCAGAAAACCGGATGGAGGATATCCAACAAACACCAATGACGGGTAAATTTTGCAGTTTGCGGCTGTCAACCAAAACGCTGGTCACCCTGGGCTGCCAGTTCAATCAATACGGAGAGTTTGGCCAGTTACATAGGAAAGTCGCGTGTAAAATGGAGCATAGCCGATGAATAGTTCTTTACTGTATATCCTGGTTGGAGTTGTGCTGCTGGGCATGGGGCTTTACCGACTGGTGATTGATCCCCACCTGGTAAAAAAAATCCTGGCACTGAATATATCCGGTGCGGGCGTTTTTTTGTTTCTGGTGGCCGTTGCCAATCGG
>JBATKU010000655.1:0-4088 GCA_049669725.1 Desulfobacterales bacterium | reverse complement strand
CCTATATATTGTGTATGTTTTGGACGTAGGCAAAGTTTACATTCCTGAGTCGAAAATTGGGAGGGACTGGAAATTTGTTAGATGTGCTGATGGAAGATGCAAATTTTGGCGAGGATTGATTTATAGCCGTAGTCAAACAAGAATATATAGATGCGAACGCCGCAAGATCTTGTGGTTGGTGAAGCACCAGAAATTTAAAATTATTTATAGATTTTGTTACATAATCTCCAATCAATCTTGGAGAATCTGCAAGACCGCTAAAATCTTAACCGTCGCTCGGGATTAAATATCAAATTGCTAAATTTGATACAGAATAAATAATAATAGATCAATTCCCCTTACTATTACGCAATGTGGTGAAAGGTCCCACCAACAGTATCCATTCAAGCTTTTTTCTCCAATGTATATCCATCGCATCACACCAATCGAGCGTAGCAGAATATCCCAATGGATATTCCCCTAACTTCTATAGAAAATAATATAAGACAAATTTTTCTAAATACTCATTTTTTTCTTGACAAATTTTTTATATAGATATTATTAATCCAAATATTCTTCTAATTCAAAATAGTGAGGTTCCGTGGATAAAACAAATCTTGATGCATTGGATAACAAAATCATTCGTCTGCTAACAAAGAACGGGCGAATGCCGATTGGTGAAATGGCAAAAAAACTCAAGGTAACATCCCCGACCATACGGAATAGAATTAAAGATCTCGAGAAAAGTGGTGTGTTTAAAGTCTCAGGCCTTATCGATCCTAACAAACATCAAGAAATGATTACGGCTCTGGTCGCGATGAGCGTCAAATCGGATGGAAAGATGGATCAAATATTAAAAAAAGTAGGCCAATTAGCGAATGTCGTCTGGGTTGGGGTGGTTACTGGACGTTACGATATTATCGCAGAGGTTGTTTGTATAGGAGGGAAAGACGAATTATATCGATTTACCACTGAGACGATTCTCAAAATGGGCAATGTGGTTAGAAGTGAAACATTTATCATTATGAAATCCAGACATAACTGGATACGCATGCACGATGGTGCTGAGAACATTTAAGCAGGAAATCATGGGATTATGTCTCAGTATTAATATATCTGAAACGGCAAGAAGCCATTATTAAATCAGTGCCGGAGGGGATAAGGCGATGAAAAAATATATTATTCCAATCCAACTCATCCTGGTTTTATTTGGCCTTTCTTTTAATGGCTACGCTGAACAACCCAAGGAAAGGATCATCAATAGTTTGGGAATGAAATTTGTTTTGATAAGGCCCGGTAAATTTCTGATGGGAAGCCCTGAAGACGAACCCGGGCGGTATTCCGGAGAAGTTTTGCACACTGTCAATTTGACAAATCCTTTCTATATGCAGACCACCGAAGTAACACAAGCGCAATGGAAAGCGTTAATGGACAAAAACCCTTCCAGTCAAAAAAAATGCGGGAACACGTGCCCGGTGGAAGAGGTTTCCTGGGAAGATGCGCAACAATTTATTCAGAGGCTCAACCAGAAAGAAGGCACCAATAAGTACAGGCTTCCGACCGAAGCTGAATGGGAGTATGCCTGCCGGGCGGGAAGCACGACAGCTTTTCCCAACGGCGGTATTACCAAGCTCCAATGTGACCGTGAAGATAATTTGGATTCCATCGGCTGGTATTGTGGTAACTCGAATAATATGATTCAGCCGGTAGCTCGGAAAAAGCCCAATGCCTGGGGGCTCTATGACATGCACGGTAATGTCCAGGAGTGGTGCCAGGATTGGTTTAGCGTCTATCCCTACGACGAGGTGACCAATCCGAAAGGGCCACCTTCAGGATCCTATCGAGTTATGCGAGGCGGCGTCTGGTACAGCCCGGCGCGCGATTGTCGTAGCGCCAGTCGTTTCGGAAGTCCACCACATTACAGGTTCCAACATATCGGTTTAAGGCTTTGCATGACGCCATGAATAAGAGCATGAATCCAATCAACAAGGGGGTGATTCGGTAAGGGGGTGATTCGGTTTTATAAGAAGATTATCTAATATCGGTTGAAACATTAATAACAACAAGGAAAATGGAGGAAAAAAATGAAAAAGGTTAAAGTATTTACGATTCTTGTTTCATTGGCTATTTTTTTCGGTGTTTTGGGAATCGCCACAGCAGGAACCCTTGATGAAATTGCACAAAGAGGAGAAATCCGTGTCGCCTGTCAGACCCAAGGCGCTCCTTTCAGTTTTGTGGATAGAAATGGTGAGCGGACCGGCAGTTCCATAGCGCTTGTTGAGATGATCGCCAAGGAAATGGGAGTAAAGATTAAATTCCTCAACTATGACTGGGACGGTCTCATTCCCGCCCTGCTCTCCAAGAAGGCCGACATGCTTGCGGCCGATATGACCCCGACCTTGAAAAGGGCCATGAAAATCTCTTTTGTTGATCCTTATATGTACACCGGAAGCGTGGTATTCGTGAAGCAGGACAGCCCCATCCAATCCATCGATGATGTTAAGAAATCTGGGACCAAACTGGCTGTTTTGTTAGGCTCAACCGGTGAAAACGATGCCAAAAACGCATTTCCCGAGGCCCAATTGAAGACCTATAAAGGCGGAGGACCGATTCTGATCAATGCGGTGGTTGCAGGTCACACCGATGCCGGGGTGAATGACGGGTCTGCCGTGCGTGGACAGGCTGCCTCTTTCCCGCCCGGTAGCCTCCGGATTCTGGATGGACAGTTGTCCAAATCTCCGCTGGCCTTTGCCGTGCGTTATGACTCTCCGGATTTACGCGAGTGGCTCAATCTTTTCTTTCTGCACATCAGCCTGGACGGTCGTCTGGATGATAACTTGAATTACTGGGTCAATTCTCTGGATTGGAAGAAAGATCATTAAACAATTTTTGCTTTTCAGGCGGATGACATTTTGTCTAGTGCGAGCCGGTTATACCGGTTCGCACCCCGTCGAATCAAACCCATGGCATAAAAACATTACAGGTAAAAATTATGCTCGAAGCCTTCAATTTTAGAGTTATCTTGGAATACATGCCGCTCTATATGCAGTGCTTCCTGGCCACCCTTTGGCTGTCTGTCTTGTCACTGATCGGAGCTATCCTGGTGGGAATAATTGCCTGCGCCATGCGATTGAGTCCATCTCGGGCCATCTCCAGAACCGCCGGTGTTTATATCGAAAGCATCCGTTCCACACCTTTGTTGGTGCAGCTCTATTTCTTCTATTTCGGTCTTCCAACCTTGGGTATTATGCTTCCGGAATGGCTTACCGGTGTTATTGCCCTGACCTTGAACAGTGGGGCCTATTATGCCGAGATCATTAGAGCGGGCATTCAGGCCATTGCCTACGGGCAGATCGAAGCTGGGATCGCTTCCGGTTTGAACTATTTCCAGCGTATGCGCTATATCATCCTTCCTCAGGCTCTTGGTATGACGATTCGGCCCATGCTGGGACAAGCCATTGTTTTGGTTAAGGACTCGTCGCTGCTCTCGTTGATTTCGATTATGGAGCTGACACGTGCAGGGCAGATGTTGACATCGGAACGATTCATGCCCACAGAAGGGTTCCTGACCACTGCGGCTTTTTATCTACTTCTTTACTACCTGCTCAAAACCTTCTCGGGTTGGTCTGAAAAACGGCTGATCTTCCGGGAAGCTCATTGATGATAAGGGAATAAGATATGTGGAGTTTCTATTTTCATGAACTGATGCGCAGTCTGCCCTTTTTCCTTAAGGGTGTCTGGATGACCGTCGCGGTTGCCGGGTTGAGCCTGATCTTCGGGACCATCATCGGCTTTATCGCTGGAATCATGAGGGCCGGTCGCAACAAGCCTGCCCGAGTCATCGTCGGCCTGTGGGTGGATCTCATCCGTGGCACGCCCTTTCTGGTGCAGGTGTTTATCATCTTTTTTATTCTGCCCGGTATCGGCATAGAACTGGAAGCCTTCCCGGCTGCGGTTATCGCGCTGACCAATTTAACGGCCAGTTTCATCACTGAGATCGTCGCCGGCGGTATCCTCGCCGTGCCAAAAGGCCAGCGAGAAGCCGCCACCGCAGCCGGGCTCTCTCATTACCAGCAGCTTCGATTTATTGTTTTGCCCCAGGCCATGCG
>JBATKU010000654.1:0-6906 GCA_049669725.1 Desulfobacterales bacterium | reverse complement strand
ATTTTGAGAGATATTTAAAAACTCAATCCGGACGCGCTTTTGCAATAAAACGTTTGTGATTTACCGACCTCGCCTTCAAAGACCGAACCACAACTCTATCTTTCGAGAAGTATCTAAAATCCCATTCCGGCAAAGCCTTTGCCAACAAACTGTTATGGTGATCAAAATCACCGGAACACAGATAAAAGCATCCCCTCAAATAATATCTCCCACAGACAAAACCAGGAAACCCCATCCGCTATTCAAGCATTAAGCCGATGTATCATTTCAATTTGATACCTCTGGCAAAATAAAAACTACCATGAGCTAGAATTGATAGGCAAAACCCCTTCCGGTTGAATCCCAACGGGGGGCATATGACCAGAATGCAGGTCCCTGCTGAATGGAATATTGGGTGGGTTTTTTGTTTCGAAGAGAATTCATCTAATTTTACAATCTAATAGATGCTAAGGGACGAAAAGTTAGTCAACTCAGTCAACAACGTCCCCTATTCCCTACTCTGCTGGGTAAGTTCAGGGTGCTTGGCCTTGTAATATGGAAAGAGAAGTTCGTCGAAATAGTCGACGAAAGTGGTTGTGCTGGTGGCCCTGAAGTATTCGTAAAGTGAATCCGCGCTTCCCAGCTTGAGGTTTTTAGGGACGATCAGGCCGGCGTTGGTCATCACATCGGAGGTGAAAATCATGTTGTTGGATGACATCCGGAACGCAAAACCAATCATGGTGGCCAGATTTTCCCGCTTGGGAGCTTGGGTCTTGTTTACGGTCTTGTAGACATCATAAAGAAAGTCGTGGCCCAGGTCGACGTAACCCATCTCTTTGTAGACCTCGCCGAACCGGCCGAGAATGCGGTTGAGCCAATCGTTGAAGTCTTTCAGACCGCCGGGCAGCGCAGCCAACAGCATTTCGTCCAGGATTTTGGCCGAGCTGTAAAGGCTCACCGCCGGGTTGATCATCAGGACTTTTTTAAAATTGAAAACGCGCTTTTCCTCGTCCAGTTTGGCAACGAAGGCCGCTTCGGAAGCCCCCAGGCTGTAGCCGGTCAGGTAAAACTCCGAAACCTTGATCCGGTCCTTGACCTGCTCCCAGGCCATGGTCATCACCCGGTACAAATCAACCGCGTCCGCGCCAATGGCTCCGGGCAAACTCGTCACAGAGGCGGTGGTGATAAAATTCATGCTGGTGGGCGAAGGCAGGCAGATCACGTGGTACCCGGCCTGATAGAAGATCCTTTGGAAAAAGATCATGTTGGATGAGTAAAAGCTGCTGCCGGTTCCGGCAATCACGAAAATCAGCGGTGCTTCGCCTTTCTGGTAGGTCAGCGAATAGCGGAAGTCCCGCTGATACCAGAAGACACTGGGGACGACGCGTTCGGGAAAGACCTTGAAGCTCAACATCTTGTAGTCGATCTTTTCCGGCAGCTTCGGCTGGAACTCCGTCGGGGTACCGATAACCGTCGCCAGGTAAGGGTCCTTAAACGGGTAATCGTAGGCACCGGCTGGATTCCAGGCACCCCCCAGCAGAAGGGTAAAGAGCACAAGCCATGAAAAACGTTTCACGGGGCCTCCTTCCGTATTTTAATCATTAATATTCCGACTCCGGCCGCGTTGCGATCGGCGGGGACTCTTGGCAAATACATTCACGCTTTCGGTTGCTGCCATAATCGATGATTTTTAATAAAAAGTCGCTCGGGAGTCAATACTAAGTTCTTTCAACCTACCCCATTTTTTCTCCTTTTTGGGGTATGGCCCGACATTTTCCGACTATAGCGGTTGTCATAAATATGTTTGGTTGGCTTGATTTCCTAACAAGCGCCATGGTGGAGTATAACGGTTGGAAATTAATATAAAAGATGACAACCGCTATCACCAGACGTATTTTCCCACGACTGCCTTGACTTTCGCCGGCGGATCGAGCTTAAAAGGCTTGACAACTTTCTCACTGACAGCAATATTCGTTTCGAGTTGCTCTCGCAGCTCCCTGATAAAGGGAGCGGTGGAAACCCCGTGAACGAATAGGGTGATCTCCTTGCTGGTGAGCATGCTTCGCGGGGTGAGGTTGGCCGACCCTAGGGCAACGATTTGGCCGTCCGTCATAATCACCTTGGCGTGAGACATATGCGGATAGAGCAGAACCCTCGGAACCTTTGCCGAGTCCGAGTCCAGTAACCGGTTAATCGTTGCCATGTTGGCATAGAGGTGGGTGTCGGGGATCTTCGGCAGGATCACCTCCACCCTGACGCCTCTTTCAGCAGCCCTCTTGACGGCTTCGATAATTTTGTCATCGGAGAAATAGGCATGCTCTATCACAACACGCTGGGTGGCATTTTCTATGATCTCTATGGTTGCCGTGCGAATCTCTGTTTCCTTGCTGTTGTTGACGGTCAGCACCAGTGCAGAAGAGCGTGGCCAGGGAAATTGTTTCAAAACCTTATTTGTGAAGGCCTCCGTCCATACTTTACCCCGAAGCAGGACCATGTAATCATGCCACTGCCTGTGGTATTCATCGCCAATGTTCATCCCGCCGAAAATCACGCGGCCCTCATCAAATATGTAGTACTTACTGTGATCTGTGTCTGCGAATAGATCTGTATCCACATGGATATTTTTAGGGCTCTTCAAACCGGTCTTGGTGAATACCGGGCTCGGTTTGCCCTGAAGCATGTCACCGAGTTCGAAAAAGGTTCCCAACATGTCTTTGCTAACGGTAACGCGAACACCGCGGTCGGCAGCGGCCTTGAGCTTCGCCACCACCGCCTGCCCGGTACCGTCATCCTTCCAAATGTAAGTCTGGATGTACACGGATGATTCAGCAGAATCGATGGCTGCAAATATCTCGTTGAAAGCTTCTTTGCCGTCCACCAGGAGTTCCAGCTCGCTCAAATCCTGAGCAGGATTTGCGAAGAATTCGGATGATAATACTGTCTCCGGTTCCGGGCCCAGCCCCAGGGGGTTGAAGACGAAAAAAAACAGGGCAACCATCAGCAAAAAAGCCAGGACACCCGAAAAAATAGAAATTATTTTAGGCACCGCCATGGATAAGACTTCTTTCCATCGACTTGATAATCTGGATTTCTCGTGTCGGTCGTGTATATGACCATTTAAAGCCGGTATGTTGTCCTGCTTCTGCGCCACCCCTTCGACATCGTAAAATGGCTCTGCTCCAGAAACAGTTAATTATAATTGTGCACATAATCAGGCTAATATCGTCTTCACATTTTGCCAATATCGGCTTTACCAAAATCTCATGCATGAGAATACATGTAACATTAAGCATTTAAACTATAATACGGTTATCGCAGTTCATTGTAAATTATTCTCAACTGCAGCGCAGGTCCCAAACACCACATAGGCCACCCCATCACCCGATGCAGAAAGCACCAGTTTGCCTGTTTTTTTAGAGATGGCCATGCTCCAGGCTAAACCGTCATCAACATTTTCCACTCCCTCTTCGATTCCCTGGAGAATCAGTTTGTTTTCTACGTGCTCGACACGCTTTATTTTGCTGGTTCTTCTAATGACGCTATCCTTTGATGGCCGAACTGTTTTTTCTTTAAAATCGATGAGAAAATTTCGTGGAAGACCGACAGTGTCAGGGTCTGCATCGTTGTTGATCCGTGATGGATAGATTTCAAGAATCTTATCAACAGAACCGGATAGAGATTTTGAACCATCAAAATCGCCCCCAAAAGCTGAAAGAGGTGCTACTATCAGGCATACAAGAAAAGCCAGACATCTTTGTCTTTTTAGACTCACAATTTTATTTCTCCACATGATCTTAATCTGACGCGGTTATCCGACCGTTCATTGCAACCAGGCAATTTGTGGCTGAGTTGCCGGCTTGAAAAAGTGGATATCACAGATTTTTTAGAACTTGAAAAATCTTTGATTCGTTGGAGAGATACATGAAGTTTTGAAAAGGTAGATTTTTTGCAGATAACCTATTAGATATCTGAATTGTTGTCAGATTTGGTATTAATCAGAATTATTAAATGCAAGATCAAGTTTCAACTTTTACATTTAACCCAATCTTCAGCAGCTTGAATATCAGAGAAAATGCTAATCTCGAAGGGAAGGTCTTTTGCAACTTGTCTAAAAGATTCTGCCATACTTGACTGGAACTCAGATTCGATAACTATTGCGGTTTTGTTTATTTTGTGGTCGTTGGGGTAATTTTCTTTAATAATGTCTCTCAGCTTATGCAAATCATCGTAGGAAAACTTTTCTGGGCCTTCACGGAATACCCAAATGCGATTTTTTTCTGGAATTTCATCCACATAAAATAACCTTGCAACCCCTCTATGTATCTCCGAGTAATCAGTACCCTTTTTGGGTTCTATTAAAATATAATCCTTTTTTATGGTTATTTCTGGTGACATTTCCTGGAGGACATTGATTGGGCTTACCTTCGTTATGCTCAGGGAGGTAGCTTCTTCCCGAACTTAAGCTGTAAATATCATCTGCAATCAGAAGAAGTCAATACAATACTCAGAAAACCAAAAAGTCAGCTCAAGTGTTTCAAAAGCTACCTTTAACCAGAGCTCCGAGACCGAGCAAATGTAACCTCTCCTTTCGATTGACTTTTGGTTCGGGCGGCTTAATATTCGTTACTAACACCAATATTCCAGTTTGACCTCAAGTTGCGATATGAGAGGCTGTTTATTTTTCCAATATTGAATTTATCATTTGTGTATCACAGGTTTTTTGGGATTTCAAATGTGTGAAAAAGTTGGATGTACCTAACTATTTTGCTGTCACGAAAAGCTTGCGATATGCTAAGTGGCTTTTATGATATCCCAGCCCCAAAAATCCATTCTAAAATTAAAGTGCCTTTCGGCTAAAATAATTTTCAGAAAATTAAATTTAGGATTTTCTTGACTTGGCGGCCGGTTTTGATGATATCTGTATTTATGCCACGGTGGTGGTACCATCTACCTATCTGAAATTTTGGGAGATTTGTGATTATCAAGAAACCTTTACCATCAGCAACGTATCCTAAAAGCCTATCCGCCATCTTTGAGATCTAAGGCTATGTGTCCAATAAGATCATAACTTCTTCACATCAATATATTATGTCCGAGCCAAAAAAAATCGCGTCGAAAGCTTTCATCGGCACACGACTTCCCGCGATCGATGCTATGCGTGGCATCGTTATGGTCCTAATGGCGCTGGACCATGCCTCCCACGCATTTAATGAGGGTCGGTATACCGAAGATTCTTTCCTATGGTATCCGGCAGGCTCTGCAATTCCAGCATTCCAATTCCTTACCCGTTGGGTGACTCATTTGTGTGCCCCCACATTTTTGTTTCTTGCCGGTCTCGTCTTGGCGATTAGCGTCGCCAGAAGACAGGCCCGAGGTGCCCCGGAGAGCAGCATCGACGCAGATATTATAAAGCGCGGGATTTTCATTTTGATGCTGGATCCCCTGTGGATGAGTTTTGGTTTTGGGGAAGGGATAGTACTACAGGTGCTCTATAGTATTGGGGCCAGCTTATGCATAATGGCGTTATTGCGCAGACTCGGAATGCGAAGCCTGCTTGCCATATGTTTGGTTATCCTTTTTTTCAGCGAAGGATTTGCGGGACTATCAGTCTGGGCTGGTGGAGGTCAAAAATCAGGGCTGATCGGTACACTGCTCTTTACTGGTGGGCCTGTTAATAGCGTTGTTTTTGTTCTTTATCCAGTCATTCCCTGGCTGGCCTACATGATATTAGGATGGCTATTTGGAAAACATATGCTTGGAAAAGATGAATTTAACCCGGCCCATTTTTTTATGATGGCCGGAGTCATTTTTATAACGGTATTTCTTATTGCACGCGGTTTCAATCAGTATGGCAACATGCTGCTTTACCGCTATGGCAATTCTATCATTCAATGGCTGCATGTAAGCAAGTACCCGCCAAGTCTCACATTTTCTGCTCTCGAATTGGGTCTGATGTTTCTGATTTTATCATTTCTGTTTTCATGGTACCGCATGCGAATCGCAGCACTGTCAAACCCATTGCATGTTTTTGGTCGCACGCCGCTATTCTTCTACGTACTCCACGTTCATCTGCTCTCAGCAAGCGCCTGGCTGCTAAAGATGCATCGGAAAGGTGGTCTAACCGAGACCTTCCTCGCTACCCTGGCTGTTTTGCTGGTGCTGTATCCGCTCTGCCGATGGTACGCCAATTTCAAGCAAGCCCGTCCGAACTCGCGCCTGCGCTATTTATGACTGTTCCGAATAATTTAACGAACCTAACAATCTAAACCTTTTCATTAACCACAGCCACACACCAATCATGGAGGTATCTTTTCGAAAAGGAAGAAAAGAAGATTGTAGAGTTTTAGCTGAGTTAGTCAGTATTGCATCTGAAGGATTCATAGAGTCTTTGTTTCATGATATAATTTCCGGCGTGACTCCCGCTCAAGTGGTGGCCCATAATTTGGAAAGCGATAAATACCCCCGTTCATATAAAAATACAATTGTTGCTGAAAGCGGCGAAAAGATTGTAGGAATGGCGCTTTCAATTCTTTCACATTTTCATAAGATAACGGAGGAGATGAAAGAATTTTTCCCGGAGGAAAGGCTTTAGTATTTAAAGCATTTTTTCTCTGCCCGTGTTGATAATAGTCTTCTATTGGATACCCTATGTGTGGATGAAAAATTCCGAGGTAAAGGAATAGGTACACAACTAATTTCTTTAACGAATGAGAAGGCTAAAGAAGCTGATTTTGGCATTTTGAGTCTCATGGTTCTTGCCGATAATACTGATGCCCAACGTTTATATAGACGCTGCGGATTTGAGGTGGCGGAAAACGTGGATTTGAAATCACATGAACTAATTCCACATGAAGGTGGATGCATTTTAATGAAATGAGAAATTGAGCCATAAAGGGATCATTCTTTCGAGTAATCTGATAGCCCCAA
>JBATKU010000653.1:0-2161 GCA_049669725.1 Desulfobacterales bacterium | reverse complement strand
CTTCAGTACCCAGGGTTCGACTAAATCGCTATCAAAATATACAAAGTCAACATAATCACCCTCTTGCCTGGCCTCGAATAGCTGATTGTAGAGTTTTCCCTTATTTTTATCTAGAATCTTTTTTTTGATAATATACTGAATTTGACTAATAAAGCCGATACGGCATAGAAACAAGCGTAATAGAGTCGGTTGGCACATGCATTCCAGTGATCCTCAGTTCGCATGAGAAGCGCTTCTTTATAAGTCTCTTCAGCCCTTTCGATTCTATACTTGATCAAGGCTTGTGTGGATTTATCCGTCATAAAACGACGCCGTCACGCTCGACTACTTCTTTAAACGGCAATATAGAATAAAGTTCGGAATTCCATTCAGTCCGGCTTCTGACAATAGTACTTAATACAGTATCACATTCCAGTTCAAGCTCGTACAGACGATCGCGTAATTCGGCCACGATTTGTCGATCCGGCTGCCGGTCTAATAAAATCAGAAAATCCCAATCAGATTCCAAATCCGCCTCTAATCGGGCTCGTGAGCCATATAGTATAATGTCTGCCCCAGGAAGCAACGAATGGACTTTGTCCTGAACCTTTTTTAAGAGACTGGAGGTTTCCTGCGATTTGTATCCCCATTTTTCGAAAGTTTTCATAACCTACCAAAGTGATAGTTACTAATAAAACTTGGTTGATAATCGTTAATACCCATATTTTATTACAAAAATTACATTTTTAGTCAACCAAAATTGTACGAAAGGGAAAATGGGATTAGGGACATAAGTTTATAAGTTAACGAGCGGCGTTAGGATACATAAGTTTATAAGTTCCCGGCGAAAATGGTGGTTGGGGGTCGGGCCACCTTAATTAGAAAGGTAAAAGAATCAAAGATAGCGCTTGCAGTGGATTGAGGTGGGAGGATAGAGGCTAAAGGCTGGCTGGAAAAGAAGGGAGGCAAAATGCCGCTCAAAGTATGTTTTACCAAACTGCATGTTCATAGTGGACACGTCAATATTTTATAATAATTTTGGTCGGGCTTATGTTTTTCGATAATTTAAGGAGCTTTGTTTTGGGCGACTTGAAAAATCAACATCTTTTCCTCTTGCGATAAATTTGACGGCCAACAGATTCACCACAGGTGAGATTTTTTATAAACGCTACCTGCAGATGCAGGAATATTAGGAGGCCCATTTTAGTCTAATTCTTTTTTGAGAATGAGCACAATCTTGTAGGTAAAGGTTGATAAGATTCTGGTAGGGAACCCCGGTTTCTTCAGCCAGTTTCTTAAAATAATCGATAACATCGATACCTAATCGCAGTGTTACCTGCTTTTTAAGGTGTTTGGCATAAGGATTTTTTACCGATTTTGAAAAATCGTATTCTTTTCTCATAATAGGAAACTCCCGTATTGTTTCTGTTCGTTTTTATTTGCCTTTCGAGCCGAAATAATTCTAATGACCATGTCATCCTCTTTGCAACAATGGCATATAACAAGCAATCTCAATCCAGAGCTTATTCCAAGGAGGATGAATCTGTCCTCATCACCGGAATGTTCCGGGTCAAAAATCATTCTTGCGTTTGGATCTGAAAAGACAGTTTGGGCTTCTTCAAAAGATATTTTATGCTTTTTTAGATTTGACTCGGCTTTTGTCCGATCCCAAACAAACGATATTGATTTCATAATGATACTATAATTATTTTAACATTATATTGCAAGAGAAAACTTGGGGATATAAGTTTATAAGTCCCGGCGAAAATGGTGGTTGAGGGTTGGGCACACTAAAAATAACAGGGACAGCTACTTTTTACCTGACAAGGATAGAAATCGCATATGCTGATGTTGAGAAGGATTTTATGCTGGATCTGCTCAGGCGTTATGCTGCGCTGTATTTCGTTGAAGTCTTAGGGTTTTGCCTAATGGGCAACCACTTCCACATTCTGGTAAGGATGTTTCCCAAGTACAAATTTTCGGACGAAGACATTCAGAAACGCTATGAGAACTTTTATGGTGATTAGAGGGTATTTGCGGCCGGCTGGATTCCATCTTTGCGCGAGAAATTATCCAGTCTCTCCGAGTTTGTCCGTGAAATAAAGGTAGGCTTTACCCGATACTTTGCCGATTCCGGCATCATTGGCACCAAGGAATTTGTTTCTGAGAATTACAGGAGATT
>JBATKU010000652.1:0-37658 GCA_049669725.1 Desulfobacterales bacterium | reverse complement strand
CTACGAATCCGTAGGCCGCAGGTTCAAATCCTGCCTGGCGCACCATAAAACTTTAAAGGATATCGGGAAACTCTCCCCGATGTCCTTTTTTTTGTGCAACGATGCCATTTTTTGCAAAGTGTTCAATCATTATTACAGATGGCAATTGACGAATGTGCTGGTGTTTGGTAGGCTTAATATGTATCGAGCACAAATAAGTCCACGAAAAGCCAAACTTGCCGTGAGGCAGGGGCGGAAAGCCAACAGGCCTTGATAAAAGGTGGCTGGGTTGCCAAGGGATACAGAATTGAGCCGGGCAACCAATTTGGTGGTCCGGCTTTTTTGTTTGTGAACTCAATTTTGACATGAGCTGAGAGAGGATTCAGAGGGATGTTGAAGTTTGCAATGCCTTTGTACGAGGCCAAATATCATGAAGCGGACGAGTGGATGGAGATCTCAGAACTTGAACTTATGGATCAACTCTACAGAACCTATACGAAGGTTACCCCGGAAATCAAAAAAATGATTATGGGCAAGGAGGTAGAAACACCTTATGGAATTTACCGGCTAAAATTTAAAGGCGGTGTACAAGGCGGAGAACAATCCGAATTGTCCGCAGCTTGACGATACATCATCGCAGTTTTCGTCTGTCAGCGATCCCACTGCGTCTATCATCCGCAATGAACGTTTTGGTTTTTCGCCTATCTTTCGATCCCCTTCTTTTCTCTGGCAGAATTATTTTAGCGTATGGTTCAGAAGGTGGGCCCCTTTCAATAACTACCCGCCTTTTTTCCTCAGTGCGTTCCATCAGAATCCCTTTTGAATATATAACAGAAGGCTCAGATGATGACATTCGAGAGCAAATATAGCTCCCATGCGACAACAGTTAAATATAAACCCGCAATAAAATACAGCAATGAATGGGTACTAATGTTGAATTTCTTAAAAACAACGCATTTAAACAACAGCAGACAGACAGCTACAACAGCTGTAAATGCATATTTAAGTATAATGGATGTATAAGGATTGACATCAAGTGTGAAAGCAAATATGGGGTTCGTTTCATACGCTCCATGACCAATCAAATAAAAGGTTAACAGGGCATCAATAACACATAAAAAAAGAATGGCCACAATAGCCAAAAATAACTTTGGGCTGTATTGATCAACGAAAAATAGCCCCTCGCTATCTTCCTGACGTCTTACTATTATCCTGCTCCCACCATAGATCAGTGATCGAATATTAAAACTATTAGACAAGCGTCTCTCAATTCCTGATCTATTTTCAATACCAATTGTCAATATTAATTCCTTCGCGATATTTCGGTAAGAAAAGGGGCGGACTTTAATCCGCCCCGTTGCAAAAGAAGACCTGACCATATTTTGAATTGTAATTTCAAGAAATAATAATGACAAAAGCTTGAAACATGGTCTATGAATGATTGGTCAGGCAACATTATCTATTAGCAAGAGATATGCCACACGTTGGTTGATTGTCAAAATATTATAAATTCAGTGATATATGGGAATAACAAAAAAGACCTGACCCGAGAAATATGTAAAACAATATATAAATTTGTAACAAAATGTTCATAAGGATAAGATTTAAGAATTATTACAAAGATCCCGATATATAATCGAACAACCTTTTTTTTTCAGATTTAATATTTAAGGTGGAATCCAATGAAAATCACCTGTGGATCATGTCGTTCCAGATTTAAATTAGACAGCAAGCTTGTAAGACCCAGTGGATCCCTGGTCAGGTGTTCGAAATGCAGAGAAGTCTTCAAAGTTTACCCACCGTCTGATGTTAACCGAAGAAAACACAAAAGGATTAATACGCAAAATCTGATTTCCTACTTCTCCTTTGATGAAAAGGGCAAATTGAGTTCTCATGGATTGGGGATAGCCATAGACGTTAGTAAAGGCGGAATATTACTTGAGACCCCATATCCTATTAAATCAGGTTTACTGGTTTTAACGGCTACTGATAAGGAGAAAAATTTCATCGAAGTGAAAAGCAAATTAATATATTCAAAAAAAACGTCCATTGGAACGTATCTTTGCGGAATTGAATTCATCGGTATCGATGAAAGAGTTACAAATTTTATTACCAAACTGGTTAAGGAATACCATTTTCGAGGGAAAAATCTTTATATTGCATTAAAAAAAAGCCTCACTGTTTGAATTTACAACGAATTGGTATTATGTTCAATTGTGTTCAGGGGAGAGCGGCAGTTTGGGGATTATTCGAATAAAAAATTCCGCGGAGGGTAGACATGGAAGAGAATTGGGAGAAGCAACTTGCCTGTGCCGAGATTTGCCTGAGATGCAGCACGCCTCTGGGCAATAAGGATCGGAGGCTTTTATCGGTTTATGACCATCAGCCCATTTGCATGACCTGCAAAAAAGAAGAAGAAAAAAAGCCGGATTACGAGGACATGACCAGGGAAATGATCTCAGCCTGCATGGAGACTGAAAAAAGACCTTATGGAAATCCGGCCAGTTATTGTTTTCATCACTTTTGTCCCTTTAAGTGTAAAGATTGATGCTGGTGCTTAAAGCAGCTTATCTTTGATGTTCTGGAACCAGCCTTTTTCGGAATTTTGAATGATACAGGCCTGTTTAAGTACCTTGACGAATTCGGAATTCTTTTCTTTAAATGCAATAATTCTGTCCATCGAAAGAACATTATTCAGATCCGGTGGTTCCAGCCCGATATTCGACTCTCTATGAACTGATTCCATCAAAATTGATAGTGAATAGATTGCCATTTTTTCGGCCATGTCTTTAGGCGATAACCCAGCACTATCTTTCTGCTGAAAGCTTAAAATCTCGTAAACGCAGGCCATTAAGATCGGATCGCCGATATCCCTGGGATCCTTGCATTCATGTTGGACAAAATTACTGTCGAGAAAGTCATCGGCCATCTTCTGCAGTCTTTTAATCCAAGTGCTGTTCAAATTCTGCGGCAAAACCGCTGTTGGACCATAAGACAAAACCTCGTTGTTAAACTGTGATAGCATTTATTTGTATCCTTTCTCTATGCCAAATAAATTATTTGCTATTTCAATACGTTTTTAGCACCCGACATGAAAACCGCCCGCAACCCTTCTCCCTTTCTTAAACAAACGGTTGAAGGTTTCAATGGCTTTGGGGGTGGGCTCTTCGATAAGCTTTACGCTATTTTCGGCCAGGTGTTCCTTCAGTGAGTCTGTTATTCTCATATATCCGGGCTGTCCCGTGCCGATTACGAGAATCTCCGGGTCGGTGTCCAAAGCATCCTGCACATCTTCAATTTCGACGGTGTGACCGCTTTTACGCCACCAGGCAGGTAATAGGGTGCCCTCGACAATTTTAATGTCATGGTTACAAATTTGACCGTTGGCGACAATTCTGCCAAAAGAAAAATCCGTTATCATCCTATCCAACCTCACCAGTAGTTTGATTGCTCCGGGGTGTTGACACCATTTTTTGTCGAAAATATATGCCGTAAGTTTAGTTCTTATTATAAAGTTATCAATTGCCTGGCAGAAGGTCAATAAAAGTAAAAAAGGCGGCTTGAAAAAACAGCCCTCTGGTTTGCTTGACGTCTCCTGCACCTGCATTAAGTTTATCAAGATAGATCACATCAGCCTGCTCGATATCAGTGAATTCGAGATTATAAAGCGGTCGCCAAAAAAGCGTTCCGTAACACGAACTTTCTTCTCTACAACTACTTTTACCACACTTCCGTATTTCGGAACTTATTTTCAAAAAGGGGTGAAAATGCCCGAACAGGACTCACACTTAATATTGGCCAAAGAATACTTCGACGATCTGGCGCGAAGGTTTCCTGTCATGTGTGCCAGCGATGAATTTCATTTTCTTCCCCGGGCTCAGGCGGCGGTGAATTACTATGACAAATTGGACAATCTTGATTCGGTGGCGATTGATGAAAGCATTCAACAAATAAAAAGCTTTCAGAAAGACTTTAGCCGCCTGGATAAATCAGAAAATGTTCTTGAAACCCGTATCGATCTTCAAATTTTAAAGGCTAACATCGCCGGTTTTATAATTGAATTTGATAAAAAGCGCACCTGGCAATTTAATCCCTTACTATATCTGAAAATTGCTTTTATCGGCCTGGATCATGCACTAAACAAACCGGTTGATGAGGATCGAGAATGGGTCAATCGGGTGTTGGCTCGTCTGTCGGATGCTCACCGGTTGCTCGAACAGGCGCAAAAAAATATCACTGCGGTGCCGAAAACCTATCACCAGGCATCTCGATCTATGGCAGCAGATTGCAGGCGGTACCTTAAACGGGTAGCAAAAGAGTTGACTGAACATATCTCGGGCAAGCCGGCCACCATGCTGCCGGTATACTTGGAAAAGACCGCGACCGCCCTGGATGTTTTTGATCACTTTTTATCTTCTTTAACACCCCAGCCGGATCAGGACTTTGCAATTAATACGCTGCCGTTAACCTTAAAGGACCATTTTTTGTCTGCTCGCGGGGTGAACGAAATATATCAGATGGCGGTTGATGACTGGAATACCAATTTGGAGTTATTGGAGAAACTAAAGTCCAAAATTGACCCGTCAGCGTTATGGCAGGATTTGTATCACGGGTATTTCCCCTCCGACATTGACAAAGCCGATACGATGAGTCTTTATCAAGAAGAGATAGACCGCTTAAAATCCTTTTTCAGCCGTCAGGGACTTAATGCCGAAGAGTTAAACACACCGGTAGAGATCGCCGAAACACCCGATTATCTGAGATCTGTCCGGGGCGCGGCATCTTTCGCTGCGGCTTTCACGGCGGATGTTAAAGAGAAAAGCTATTTTTACATCACAACCCATCTTGCCGGCCAAAATACTGCTACGTCAGATAACCTGCTAAAAAAACGCTTCCATCGTGAGTTCAAACTACTTACTGCCCACGAAACCATACCGGGTCATCACTATCTGGATACCGTACGTCGTAAACTGGCCAATCCGGTGCGACGCCAAATCGAATCCCCGCTTTTTTACGAAGGCTGGGCTTCTTATGCTGAATACATGCTCATCGATTCAGGCTATATTTCCGGTCCAATGGATTTGCTGGTAGATTACAAACGGCGGTTATGGAGATCCGCGCGCTGTCAGGTGGACGTCGGATTAACCACAGGAAAAATCCGTCTGGATGATGCGATTCATCTTTTAATTGTTTGCGGGTTTTCGCCCGAAGAAGCTCGCCGGCAGGTGGATCGTTTTCGTTTGAATCCCGGATATCAATTGTGTTACAGTCTCGGCTGTCATGAGTTTAAACGACTGAAGGCCGCATATGGCAGTCAAATGGATTCAACCCAATTTCATAACTTATTGCTTGAAGGTGGTGAGCTTCCGTTTCATTTAATTGAAAGAAGATTTCAGAATATTCTTTTCCAAAACAGGAAATAGTGGCCAAGAAAACTGAGCAAAAATCAAGGTTACAATATCAAGGGATTAAACATGGAACATTTTAATGGCTACCATTCAGAATGGAACTTGGGCAGTCCGGGCGGATGGGATTATCAACGGCTAACCCAGGTCATCGGAAAAGCCGTCTGGCAGCAAATCAACCAAATAAAGCCTATCAATGTGGAACTGAACTTTGACCATCCATATTTTTCTCCCGTGGACGGATTGGTAGGCATTCTGGTCGAGGCGCACAGGTCTTTATCAGGCAGCAATTCCGGTTTGATCGCTGTCGTTGCCGAAGAAGAGACCCTGGCGGATGTTACTGAAAATATAAATCTTGCCAAACGTCTGGACGCGATCGATGGAATCAACGGTGTGTTGTCCGCTCCCCATGAACTCGAACTAAAAAACGGCAAAGTTTGCTGGCAGGGTCAACCGGTTTCGGTAATGTTTATGGATTTTAATACCGATGTCCTCATGGCGCTCCATCGCAAACAAAATTTACCCCCGGTATTGCAGGCGGTTAAAGAACATCGTGTCATAAATCCCCGGGGCACGGAACCTTTCAATGTTAAAAGTATGTTTGAAGTGATCACCGGTCCTTTCAAAGGTCGTTTCCACAAGGAAATTGTGCAACGAACTCCCTGGACGCGGCAATTTTATAACCGCCAAACCCAGGGGCCGAATGGTGAAATGATCAATGATCTGATGGAATGGACACGTAGCAACTGGAACGATCTGGTCCTCAAACCGGAAAGGGGCTATTCCGGCCACGGTGTCCGGGTGGGTACCGTCAACGATGACATGGAGGAGGCCGTAAATCTGGCGCTCAAAGAAGGGGACTATATTGTCCAGGACAAAATTCCGCTTGCCCTGTGGGCGGAAGAAATACCGTATGTGAACAATGAGAGCATTCACATCAAACAGTACCAGACGGACTTCCGCTGTCTGATGGGAGCTGCCGGGCTGGTCGGGTTTGTAGGCCGCTACGGCGGGGTACCGACGAATGTCGGCAGCGGAGGCGGATTTCAACCCCTGGCAATCCTTTCGTCCGATACGAATGTAAGAGATGCCGTTGATCACATCAACGATACCATCATGAGCATGAATGCCGGCGATCTCCTTGAGGTGATCGAAAAACAAAAAAAAATGGCCATGGACTGTGATTTTACTTACCTGCTGGGACCGGTAAAAATAGCCCTGAGACCAAGGGTGATTACCGCCGACCAAATCGATGCTCTGAAAAACTACGGCCGGAAAATGTGGGCCGACTGCCTGACACTGGAAAAACTATGGCAAGCCGGGCAATTGGATGACATGATAAACATTGATGAAGAAGAGCTTGAGATCGCGCGTATGAATCCCTGGCAAGGTTCAGCCGCGATTATTGCATCAGACGGGCTATTTAATTTTGGAGCGGAACCCCGCCCATAGGCTCCTTGGATATCTATAGCAGAGATTATTAGTTTTTCGAATTTCCTCCTAAGGAGGTATCATGTCTATTGAGGTCGACCCCGACTGGTGGAAAACCCTGTTTGACGATGTCTACCTGCTGACAGACGCCCGATCTGTGGGCGATGAAAGCTTGACCCGGCTGGAAGTTGATGTCGTTTGTGAATTGCTTCCGATGGAGTTTGATCATAAAATTTTAGATCTATGCGGCGGACAGGGACGGCACAGTTTTGAGCTATGCAAAAGAGGATTCTCAGCCTGTACCCTTTTGGATTATTCGCAGTCGCTCACCGATATTGCCATAAAAAAGGCCCGGGAAAATGAAGCGCCCATGAAGGTCATGCGCTGTGATGCCCGCAAGATTGATCTTGCTGCCGAACAATTTGACCATGTTTTGATTATGGGAAATTCGCTGGGGTATATACAGCAGTTTGATGCTGACCGCACAATCTTATCCGAGGCCTACAGAGTGCTCCGACCGGGGGGCTGGCTTCTGGTGGATGTCACGGACGGGACGGCGGCAAAAAAAATATTTAATCCCAATGCCTGGCATGAAATCG
Source organism: Desulfobacterales bacterium (assembly GCA_049669725.1). Lineage (GTDB taxonomy): Bacteria > Desulfobacterota > Desulfobacteria > Desulfobacterales > JAFDCJ01 > JAFDCJ01. The sequence continues at coordinate 30,244 of JBATKU010000652.1, read as the reverse complement.
GGGAAGAAACGGTGGTATGCCGGCAACGTGAAATCCATAAAAATATTATCCGGGCCCGTGAATTGGTGATCAATAAAAAGGAGGGTTTAATCCGCGACCGGACCTATGCCGTTCGTCTGTACGAGTCTCAAACCCTTGCTTCACTGCTGGAATCGACTGGATTCAATCAAATTAAACTTCACACCGATTTTTCTCCCCATCGGTTTGAAGGTGATTTCGGATTTATGAATCGACGCATGCTGGCCGTCGGGCAAAAACCCAAAGAAGCATAGTTTTCAGTTAATGGTTATTGGAAACGGCATCATGACAGCATTCTAAATTATTTCATGTTTTCGTAGAAATTCTTCCATATCTTTCCAGAAGACATTCCAATCCGGCGGACAGTCATTGTGTCCGGCGTTATAGGTAATCATCTCTGCCCGTCTCGCAGCGGCATGCAAAGCTTTCCCATGGGAATACGGTATGAGGGTGTCATTCTTGCCGTGTATGATTAACATCGGATTGGGATAGTTTTTGACCACCTCAAGATTGTCGAACGGATCCCTTACAAGGAAGGGCGGTACAAGGAATTTCTTTGCAAAAGATTTTGCGCTCGTAAAGGTTGACATTAAAATCAGTGCCGCAGATGGCTTATGACGGGCCAGCGCACAGACAGCACCACCGCCCAGCGAACGGCCGAAAAAAACGATGCGGGTGGGGTCTACATCTTCTCGTGATGTTAACCTATCGTAGGCGGTAACAAAGGTCTGGGTGATACTTTCTTCAGAAGGGTATCCCGACGAGCGCCCGTATCCGGGATATTCCACCAGCATTAGGGCGATACCCCGGCGGGTGAATTCTTGAAGCTCCTCGAGCCAGAAGTCGATTATTTCTCCGTTTCCATGACCAAAAATTACAACCGGTCGCGGTTTATCCGATGGAGAACCGTCAGAAGGAAGAAACCAGGCTTCAACCTTTCCACTATCCGTATCCAACCAGATTTTTTCCAGGCCCGCGATTGGTTGTTCGGTCTGAACCGCTTGTGGAATTTGATAACGGGGAAACAAAATCTGACGCTGCAGGACAAAAAGCAGGGCACAGTATACGGCATACAGGAGCAGGGGCCAGAAAATAAATTTGAGCAGAGTAGGCACGGTATTAAACCTCAAATTGAGTCTGCAGGAAGAAAAATTACTGATATGAATGGGTTTATCAGCAAGGACAGTTATCCGTAAAGGAAAATAGTTCAATTTTGTTACTCCGGCTATCTCCTTATGTTGATCCCTAATGGACAACAGAAAACGGTTTTGGTATGTAAGATTTGTAGATCTTCAGAGGGCTAAGGTTCAGATCCCCAATTCACAAAGGACAAAACAATGATTTTTCAGAGTATTGCCGGGTTGGTAATTTTTACCGCCATTGCCTGGTCAATGAGTGAAAGTCGCAAACAGGCCCAATTGAAAATTGCTGTAATCGGTATCGTCCTGCAGCTACTGGTGGGGCTTATTTTATTAAAGCTTCCCCTTTTCAGGGATTTTTTTCTATTGTTGAACCGGGCTGTGTTGTCCCTGGAAGAGGCAACTTCGGCGGGAACATCTTTTGTATTCGGATACCTGGGCGGAGGCGATCTGCCATTTACCGAAAAATTTCCAGGGGCAAGCTTTATTCTGGCCTTCAGGGCGCTTCCCCTTGTATTGGTTATGAGTGCTTTGTCTGCCCTGTTGTTTTACTGGAAAATTTTGCCGGTGATTGTAAAGGCATTCTCATGGGCTCTACAAAAAACCATGGGTCTTGGAGGTACCGAGGGATTGGGCGTATCTGCCAATATTTTTGTCGGAATGGTGGAATCGCCGCTATTTATCAGGCCCTATCTTCAAAATATGACCCGCAGTGAGATTTTCACCCTGATGACCTGCGGCATGGCAACCATTGCCGGTACCGTCATGATACTGTATGCCAGTATTCTTTCCAAAACAATTCCCGATGTCATGGGGCACATCCTGACGGCATCCATAATCAGTGTTCCGGCAGCAATCACAATTTCCAAATTGATGGTACCGGAAACCGGGGAGTTGACATCCGGAGAGTTAAGCACGCCGGAAGAGGCTTCGGGAGCGATGGATGCCATTACCAAGGGGACCCTGCAGGGTGTCGATCTGCTGATCAACATTATTGCTATGCTCGTGGTTCTGATAGCGCTGGTGTACCTGGCGAATTTAATTCTGGGGCTGCTGCCGGATATAGGCGGACAAAAAATTACCCTGCAGCGTATCATGGGAATTATCATGGCACCGATAGTCTGGTTGATGGGAGTGCCTTGGAAAGAGGCCACAACCGCCGGCGCCCTGATGGGAACCAAAACTATTCTTAACGAATTCTTGGCCTATCTGGAATTGAGTCGTTTGTCCCCCGGTGCCCTGAGTCCCAAAAGCATATTAATCATGACTTATGCCATGTGCGGTTTTGCCAATCCCGGAAGCCTGGGAATCATGATCGGCGGCATGGGGACTATGGCGCCGACGCGCAGAGATGAAATAGTTGAACTGGGATTTAAATCCATTATCGCCGGAACCCTTGCCACCTGTATGACAGGCGCTGTTGTAGGGATCATCGGCGTATAAAGAATGGCGATTGACAAATGAAGATTGACGAATGGTTGTTAAAAAAATCGTTCCGTATTCGGGGTTTGTTAAGAAATGAAAAACGGGTACCAATCGGCGATATACAGCGCTTGTTAAATTTGAACCCGGCGCTAGCCGAACAAGCTTGACATACTACCCATAATCCCTTACTTTTAAAGAAATTTATATAACTGATCAATTTAGGGGAGGAATTCATGGCAGAAAAGGTAACTTTCGAATGTGTGAATTGCGGCAACAAAACAGAGCAAAATACCGAAGACTCGAATATTCCGGAATGCTGCGGAAAACCCATGCAGGTTGAAGGACTGGATGCCTGCGAGATGAGCACCACGGCCGAACACTCGCGGTTCGATGACCTGGACGAGCCGTGTGATGACGGTAGGGCTGGATCCTGAGATAATCCGCCGCAAGTTTTTTCGCAAGATTAATGCCCATTCAAAAATTCGAAGTCACGGATTTTTAAATGGGCTTTCAAAACAATTGCACCACCAGCATCCTATCAGCCACTATCATCCCGATCACTCTGCATCTATCCAGCCGATCTTATGTTTCTACCTTCTGCCGAGGAAATTTAGGTCATCCCGTGCAACGCCGAGGTGGTCGTTGACACGTAACCGCCAATTGGATACCGTGTATGGAGAAAACAGCTGAAAAAAATCCAGTTAAAGGAACCCGGAACGCTGAAGTTTAATAGGAGATCGAAAATGGCCTATGAACAGATCAAGTACTCCTCCAAAGGACCCGTTGGCTACCTGACTTTAAACAATCCAGGCAAAATCAATGCGCTATCAAAATTAATGATTAATGAAATTATTTATGCCTTAGGTGAAGTTGCTGCTGATGAAACGATAAAGGTGCTGGTTATTCGTGCCGCCGGCAAACATTTTTGTGCCGGCCATTTTCTGGCGGAAATGGTTGACGGCGGTGTCAGGGAATACAAAATAATTTTTGACCAATGCACCCACATGATGCAAATGATACACAACATCCCCCAGCCGGTGATTGCTCAGGTTCAGGGGGTTGCCACTGCCGCAGGGTGCCAGTTGGCTGCCTGGTGCGATCTGGTAGTGGCTGAAGAAGGCGCCCAATTTGCAACCCCAGGGGTCAAGATAGGATTATTTTGCACCACACCGAGTGTGGCTGTCTCAAGGGCCATCGGACGCAAGGCGGCCATGGAGATGCTGCTCACCGGTCGTTATTTTCCGGCCCGGGAAGCCAAAGAACTTGGTTTAGTGAACCGGGTGGTGCCTTTGGAAGAATTAGAAGCTGAAACTGACAAACTGGCCAACGAGATCGCCGAAGCCAGTCGGTTTGTTCTGGCAATCGGAAAGCAGGGGTTCTATGCCCAGGTTGACCAGCCCGATAAAAACGCTATGCATTATGCCAAACACACGATTACCATGAACCTGGTGGCGGAAGATGCACAGGAAGGAATTAAGGCGTTTATGGAGAAGAGGAAACCGGTGTGGAAGAATAAATAGAGTCCAATATGTAATAAGCGCATAGCGAAAATAACAAATCCCAAACGTGGATTGATTTTTATAGCCTTGCTGCTAGCCGCGCTCCTTGATCAATGGCCCGTTTGGCATCCAGCTCAACGGCAAGCTCTGCGCCCCCGATTAAATGAACCGGCATCCCTTCGTTTTCCAATTCATCTTTGATATCTCTCAGTGGTTCCTGTCCGGCACAGATGATAACGGTATCAACCTCTAAAACTTTTGGGGTGTCCTTGAGTATAATATGCAAGCCCCGGTCCCCGATCCGCCTATAGGTTACGCCATTGATCATGGCAACGTTGCGTTGCTTTAGGGTGATGCGATGAATCCAACCGGTGGTTTTCCCTAAGGTTTCACCGATTTTATTTGTTTTACGCTGCAAAAGGTAGACCTCGCGTTCGGCGGGAGGCAGTTGGGGGCGAGTGGGTGTCAAACCGCCGGAATGACGATAGTCTTTATCCACCCCCCATTCATTTAAAAATGCATCCCGGTCGATGCTGGTGGATTCATTTTGTTGGGTGATAAATTGCGCGACGTCAAATCCGATTCCACCGGCCCCCACTATGGCAACTCGCCGGCCAACCGGTTTTTTGTGCAATAATACGTCCACGTAGCTTAGCACGTTGGGCCGCTCGATGCCCTCAATGTCAGGTTTTCGAGGCGTTACACCGGTAGCCAGGACTACTTCATCAAATTTTGCGTCCAGGAGGTGTTTGGCCGAAGCCGTCGAGTTTAAGCGGGTTTCAACGCCTTTCAGCGCAAGCTGTTTTTTAAAATAGCGGAGGGTTTCATTAAATTCCTCTTTGCCCGGGATCTGATTGGCCATATTAAACTGTCCGCCAATTGCGCTATTTTTCTCGAACAACGTGACTTCATGGCCCCTTTGGGCGGCGACGGTTGAGCAAGAAAGTCCGGCCGGCCCCGCACCAACGACAGCAATTCTCTTTTTCTTTGTTGCCGGCAGGTATTGAAGTTCGGTTTCGTGGCAGGCCCGCGGGTTGACCAGGCAGGATGAAATTTTACCCAGAAAAATGTGATCCAGGCAGGCCTGGTTGCAACCAATGCAAGTATTGATTTCATCGCCCCTGTCTTCCGAGGCCTTTTTTACAAAATCGGCATCCGCCAAAAAAGGCCGGGCCATTGATATCATGTCGGCATCACCCCGTGCCAAGACCTCTTCGGCCACTTCGGGGGTGTTGATGCGATTGCTGGTTACCAGGGGCACGGAAACCTGTCCTTTCAATTTGGCCGTTACCCAGGTAAAGGCTGCCCGCGGCACCGCCGTGGCAATGGTCGGTACCCGGGCTTCGTGCCATCCGATCCCGGTATTGATGATCGTCACACCGGCCTTTTCAATTTCTTCGGCTAATTTGACGACTTCCTCCCAGGAGCTTCCCTTTTTTACCAGATCGATCATGGAAAGCCGATAAATTATAATAAAATCAGATCCGGCCTTTTCCCTGACATGCCGGACAATTTCAACGGGAAATCGAATTCGATTCTCAAAACTACCGCCCCAAGCATCGGTGCGATTATTGGTTTTAGATACGATAAATTGATTAATGAGATATCCTTCAGAGCCCATTATTTCCACACCGTCATAGCCTGCCTGGCGGGCTAATAGGGCACAGTCGGCGTAGTCATTTATGTGATCCTCGATTTCTTTTTCGTCCAATGCTCTGGGTTTGAAAAAATTTATTGGCGCTTTAATAGCTGAAGCGCTTACCAGATCTTCGTGGAAAGCATATCGTCCGGCGTGTAAAATCTGCATCGCAATTTTGCCGCCTTCCACATGAACAGCCCTGGTTATGACCTGATGTTTCTCGGCTTCCTCGGCGGTGGTCAATTTGGCGGCTCCGGGAGCAACACATCCGGCTTCATTGGGCGCTACTCCCCCTGAGACTATAAGGCCCACATCGCCCTTAGCCCTCTCGGCGTAATAAGCTGCCATTCGTTCAAATCCATTGGGAGCTTCTTCGAGTCCGGTATGCATGGAGCCCATCAGGACTCTGTTTTTTAATCTAGTAAAACCAAGATCCAAAGGAGCTAATAGGTGGGGATATTTTGAATGAACCATGTTCAATTCCTGAAAATAATGTTCCGGATTTTGAATTTCGGTCATTATTCTTTATTTGATATTTAAGTATTGGCGCAAACCCACAAAGTTTTGTTCAAACTGAGATACTTAACAACTCAATCAATTTTTCTATGGAGAGCTATCATGGTTATATCATCAAACTGGGGGGCATCACCTATGTGATTGAAAATATCTATTTTAATCTGCTCGATTTGTTGAGCCGCCGTTGCGGCAGGTTTTTCCAGAAGAGATAGAAACCGTTTTTTGGAAAACAATTCGGATTCAGGCGACAGTGCTTCCGTCACACCATCCGTATACCCGACTAAAAAGTCATCGGGTTCCATTTGAACCTGGCGCACCTCAAATTTCATATCGATCATGTAACCGACTACCGGTCCGGTTGCTTTTAGACTCTCTTTTATCCCGGATTGATTGAAGAGAATAAGCGGTTCATGTCCGCCGTTGACATAGGTCATTTTCCCGCTTTGCGGATCCAGAACCCCGAAAAAAAGGGTTGCAAACATACCCTCCTCACCGTGCTCCTGGGCGATATAATGGTTGGTAAGCGATACGGCATGCAATGCTTGATAAAGATGATCACCGGTTGAATCAGGCGGCTGGTTGTCGCTGCCGGGCACAGAAACCCCCTGCAAATTGATCTGGCCTGAAAACACACGGATTAAACTGCGAAACAGCGCCATGAATAACGCTGATCCTACACCCTTGTCGCAGACATCGGCGATTACCAGCCCAACCAGACCCCCGGGCAGTAAAAACGCATCATAAAAATCGCCGGAAACCTGCCGGGCCGGATGGAAGTAGGAGGCGATTTCCCAACCCGGGAGCTGCGGGATCTGGGTGGGCAGAAAATCCCGTTGTATTTTTCTGCCCTTTTCCATCTCTGCCTGGAGGGCTTTGGAGTAGGTTTCGATTTTTTGTTTGGCCTGCTCCAGGGACCGGTAGGATTCATTCAGCTTCGAGTAGAGGCTGGCGTTTTCGAGGGCACTGCCTATTTGATCGGCGGTCAGCAGCATTAAATCGGCGGTCTCCTGATCAAAATGGCCCGGCTTATCATGCAGCAGGGTGATTATGCCCAGCAAATTGTCAGCGCGGAGAACGGGTACGGCCAGTGCCGATCCGACAGTATAAGGTTGATTGGGGAGGCTCACCCAGCGTTCATCATCACGGGTATCAACGATTAATCCTACCTTCTGATTTCGTCTGACCCAACCCGCGAGTCCTTCGTCAAACACCTGGCCGATAATTTTGGAGCGTTGTTCAGGTGTGGGGTCGATCCGGGTTAAAATGCTGTCAGTAACAGCCCCTTTGTTATCTACCAGGAATAAACTGCCTTTGTCCGCACCGGTCAGTTCAGCGGAAACCTCCAGGGTTTTTTTCAAAAGTCGCGACAACACGTGCTCTTTGGCTGAAGACCTTGCAAAAGTCACAAAATTTTCAAGCAGTTTACTCTGGACTTGCAGGGCAGATTTTTCGCTTTTCAGCCTGCTTATTTCCTGTTTGAGTTTGTTTGGTTCTTTCAATTGAAATCTCTCCGCTACCAATTCAGCATGTAACCATAGATATTATCACGAAAGCCCGAAAAAATAGAACATAGAATTTCGTGCTTTCCAAATTTCGTGCTTTTGTGATTGATTTTAACATATTTTTTTCTACACTTGCGGTAAATCATTTTCCGGCAACTATTTTTAAAATTTCGGAGTATCCAAAAGCTTAAAAATTTTCATTAATAAAACGGCAATCATCATAACGGCAGTGAAGGCCATCAGGGTCAGACCAAGATGCCAGCCCCACCAGACAGGGGCATTGACAAGTACCAGGAGCCCGGCAAGCGGAAACAGCATGATCACATTCATCAGCGCAATTTCGATAACTGCCGGTGTTTTGAAATCAGGATCAACGATTCTCAGCAACAGCAGACCGCAGGATACGGTCCCGGTAACCGTGCCGAAAATAACGACGGTTCGCTCTAAATTATAGGACCAGAGCCGTTTGCCAAGAAATATCATGGCTACCGTCGTTAAAGTGCCGCAGGATAGAGAAATTAGTGAAATGGGCAATATATAGTCCCAGACAATTGTCAGTTTTATTGCCATTATGGTGGCTACAATTAAAAAATCGATCGACCAACCGGTAATTCTCCGTTGAACACCCGGATCGATCAAATAATCCACGCGCAGCTTGCCCATCAACCATCTTATGATAAACGCAATGATTAAGCCGAAGAAAAAGAAAAAGCCCCACAACAGCGATGCGGCATCCGGCGGCAAAAAACTACCTGCAGACCTTATAAATGCATATGTTAAAACATACACCAGCCCGACCATCGCTGTTTGGAAGGCGAGGGTATCTATGTTTGCCGAATGCAGTGTTTGAGTGCCGGCCGGTCGATTCAGTGTTTTGCGCGTCATAACACCGGTCAAAAATTCCCGCGGCAACTTTTTGGGGGCATTAACGGCAAGACCGCGCCGGATGCCCCAGTTTGCAAGGGGAACGCCGACAAAAAATGCAAAAAAGTAACCGATGGCGGCAAATGTCAACCCTATTGTAGCGGCGTTTTCGAAGCCTAACCCTTCCCAGATTTTTCCAAAGGCCAGCGCCTGCCCCGGTCCCTCCTCGAACCCCAGCGGAGCAAAAAACCCGAAAGTTGGAAACAATTCAAATCCCAAAACACCAAGCAAAATTACACAAAGGCCACCCATAATGGCTTGCAAATTAAAGGCGATCGTCTGGGAAAAGGCCATCCACAGAGGCCCTTTAATAAATCCCTTTTTCTTGATGAAATTGTCCGATTGATTTGCGCTGCTTGTCAATCCCACAGAAATAAATGAAATGTTGAAGAAATGATAGGCAAATGTTTCCAGGTCGGTCACGGATAATTTTATAATACCACCGTTTATAATTATCAAGCCCAACACACCGCCGATCAGACAACTCGGGATGAGAAAGCGTTGAAAAATAGAAATTTTAGCCCTCAGAAGCACACCCATTAAAAGCATAATTGCCAAACTGCCGAATAGCAACATCGAATCAAATGGAAATGGCATCTTCATACTCGCCCTCTGGAGAAATATCGTTTGACTATGGTTGCTCGAAAAGGGTATAAGTCGGAAACGGCTTAACTAAACCATACATGAGATGGCAGGATAAGACAACTCTTTCGCTTTCGCCATACTTTGGGCCGAGTGTATTGCCCTAATTCACACTCCGAGCATACTTCGCTGCAGCCTTCTACGTCGAATCGCATACCGGACCCATTCATCTTCTTGTAGAAAATCCATCCAAGAGGGAAAGAGACTATGCAAATACAGGGGGAGGATGCAAGATGTTTGAACGCATAATAGTTGCATTAAAATTTGGTCCTGCAAGCATGCATGCATTGAACAAAAGTTTGGAGATCGCGCGACTGAACAACGCCGAACTTCAAATTTTTCATGCTCTGGACTATTTGTTGCAGGATCTTGACGATAATGATCCCAGGTTGCTTGAAGTCAAGCATGGAGCAGAACATCGCTTTAAATCAGAAATAGAGCCGCTCCTAGGAAACTTGAAAAAGGTATCCTTTAAGTGCCTGCCGGCCGATCCCGCACTGGAAGTCTGCAAAATGGCGCGCAATATTAAGTCTGATCTCATTGTTCTGGGTTGTCATCAACTGCCGGAAAAAATGTGTATGGGCCGCATCGACTATGTGGGGATGACGATTCTTGAAAAAGCACCCTGCCCGGTAATACTGGTACCTCTGTGCGAATAGAACGTAAGGTTCCGGGTTCAGGGTTCAGCGTTAAGAGGTTAAAAAATTCACGCCGTAAGGCCTTTGTCCAATTAACCCTGAACGTTGAACCCAGAACCTTTGAACCTTAGAACGGCCAAAAGCTGTTGTCATTCCATATCTGCTCTCGCAGTTCCTTGTCAATTTCAGAGAGAAAATGCAGGTGCTGGGTCTCCCATTCGGCCAGCCATTTGTACAGCGCTTTTTCATTCGGATCACTGGCTTCTTCAGCCCGGTCCTCATAAAGGCTTATCGCATTTTTTTCCATGGACATGGCGGCCGATATGGCTGCTGCTTCGTAATCTGCAGCTGAGATTTCTTTCTTAAACTCCGCGGTGATAACTTTGGACGCCATTTCTTCACCATGTTTTTCACTATAATCACCCGGATTAAATTGTTGATTTTCCTGATAAGCCTTGTATTGATCTGCCAAAATTTTTATATGCTTGATCTCCTCATCCGCCATCATTTCAAAAAATGCCTTGACTGCTTTGCCGGATGCCTGTTCGGCAACTTTGTTGTAAAAGGCTTTACCTCTTTTTTCCAGCAATATAGCATTTTTTAAAATTTCGACTGTTCTGTCTTCGATCATTGTTAACCTCCCCGTAACGATTAATAGTATTTTGATAGATTAGGACCTGTAGCGAAAAATACAAGTATTTTCGAGACTAAGATGCCAGGAGGCCTTATAGCTCTCAAGCTTTCAAGCCGCCTGGCATCCCAGCCCTGATCCCTATTTCATCAAACAAATTTGCAAGCTTTTGTTCATACCAGCTGTTCAAAAAAAAGCCATCAATAAAACCGTTATGTCCGCCATAGGTATGGATTATCAGTTTGGTGAGATGATTGAGTTTTAAATGATAAAAGTCTTCAACGGGTATGATCGGATCATCTGCGGCTGTTATAATTGTGGTCGGAACCGATAAATCATCAATGGAATCATTTAAAATCGAATAAGCTTTGAAATAATCGGATGCTGATTTGAAGTCACTGTATTCATCAAGCATTTTTTCGGTTACCGCCATAATTGTGCTCAGTTGGAGCATCTCTGAAAAATCATATGCATCCGGGAACAAGTCCTGCTTAATTTGCAGTGATTGAACCCATTTTTTCAAAAAATATCTCCGAATCATGGCCTGCCGGTCAATTCTGACTGTTGCTTTTTCAGGATCTAACACCGGGCTGATGGCAACCACATGCCGGAGGGCATCGATTTTTATATGGCGCATTTCGCGGGCAATCCGCAGTGCAAAATTTCCTCCCAGAGAAAACCCTACCAGAAAAACCGGATTTTCCTTCCCCATACGGGAAATTTGCTGGACGGCCTGGAACACTTCCTCAAGGAGTACTGCGTAAAAAAGTCCTCGATTTAGATGATGACTGCTGCCATGGTCTCTCAAATTCAAACGAAAAATATCATAGCCGTGCTGATAAAGCGCCTTGCCCGTGCAGGCTATATAGGTGGAATCGACACTGCCTTCCCATCCGTGCAATAATATAACAAGCCCCCGGGAAATTTCCGATCCCCGGGATGAATGATACCCCTGCAGCCGAACTCCTTCCGGGGTTTTAATGATTATTTTCCGGGCGGCATTGTGTACCGGATTTTTACCCCAGGCCCGAAATGGAATACTGGCCAGAATGGTTTGAATTTGACCGTTACGCAAATACCAGGAGGGTTGAAATGAATTGTCACCCGACATCTTTAACTTTCTCCGATTTCACCGCCGCTTCCGGTGAATATTCCTGCCGCCTGATAAAACACCAATTCCCATTGCCCGGATACACTATCATGGCGAATGATATACTTGGCCTTATCATCACCAAGGATTTTAAAATAGCGATGATCCGGGGCCAGCCATCGATCAAGTACCTGTATGACCTCTATTTTATAGTTAGCCATTTTAATGTAGCGAGGTGTTTCTTCACCCCGATATCCGGCATAGCAGTCTACACGAATTTGCATGACAAGTTGAAGTCCTTGGTGCCCCATAGCGTTTTAACCTACAGCATGCCTAAAATAGGATAATCTATCAATAAAAAAAGCTTTATTTGAATTCAAGTAACAAATGTAATAGGATTCGGTTCGTGTTAAAACTTGCCATAATAAAGTACTTCGGGCTCCTAACTGGCTTGATAGTAATATTTTTTTTACACTCCACCGTCGTGGCTCAAACGCAAATATTGCAAAATGACGACATTATGGTCATCTATGAACCGCCTTTGAAGGCTGCTGCCGGTGATATTCTTCGGATGTATCCGGTTCTCAAACAAGAACTGGAAGATATTTTCGGATGGCCTATGAATGCCAGGCCCCAGGTGGTTTTGGTAAAAACCAATCAAACTTTTCAGAAAATAGCCCGCAATAACCTGATTGTCGCATTTGCAGTCCCTGATAAAAACCTGATCGTCATTGATTATTCCAGGATGTCAACCCGACCTTTTAATCTGAGCATCACCCTTAAGCACGAATTGTGTCATCTTTTACTTCATGATCACATCAATTCCGGAAGCCTTGCCAAATGGCTTGATGAGGGGGTTTGCCAGTGGGTCAGCGATGGAATCGGAGAAATATTGATAGACAAGAGCTGGTCGGGGCTCGATGCAGCCATTTTGGCCGGTCAAACCCTCCGCCTTTCGCAGCTGGCAGAGAGGTTTCCAGGGGACAGGGTGTCTTTGATGCTTGCTTATGAACAAAGCAAAAGTGTGGTCACTTATATTGACAGACAATACGGAAGCACCTCAATTTTAACTATTTTGGAAGATCTGAAAAATGGCGAGACTTTAGAAAAAGCAATTTTCCAAAGGCTATCCCTATCCATCTACGAATTGGAAAAAAAATGGCTTAAGCACATCGAAAGCACTCCCCGCTGGCTTGTATTTTTGGCCAACAACCTATACGGCATCCTATTCTTTCTGGCAGCGGTTTTAACGGTTGTCGGGTTCATCCGGGTGCTGGTTCGCAGGAAAGCCTATGCAGAATGGGAGGAGGATGAGCATGATGATTGAGAGGTTTTAGGGGAAAACATTGTCAGGAGCGTGCCTTGATTAGCCTTGACTCCAAACCTTATATGTTTAACCCTTTCGATAGACTCTACCCCTTACCTCCCACCTTCAACCCTCTGCCTTATACCCCTTTTTTACTCCTGCCAATGCCAATAAATAGGCCCCCACCGCAGCCACCGCAATCATCGGTATTCCAAAACTGATCGCCATCTGTGCCGCAAAAATGGCGCTCAGCACCGATGCGCATCCGTTTACCGACCAGGCGTATGCTCTCTGAAGCGGACTTTCCAAAATGTGGCGCATTCCCAGCGGGAAGGGCAAGCCCATCATAAAGCCGGTTGGAAATATTAAAAAAAGCGCAATCAAATAGCGCATGACCCGGGAAGCCTTCAGGATATGGTTTGTCAGCAATTCAATGCCGGCTGTCGTCAGAATCAGCATGCCGATTAAGGTTATCAGAACGGGGCGGATATTCCGATTCGCCTTGGTGTGTGCCCATAGAGCTCCCAGGCTTGAGAAAATGAGTACGGCTGAGACAACCAGCGTAAAACTGATGACGGGAGTGCCCACGATTAAAATGAAGCATTTGATCAAATATAGTTCGACAAACATAAAACCTGCCCCAATTCCTAAAAAATAGGTCGCCTGGAAAAACGTCGGTTTTTGAATTTTGCGGGTGACGAGAACATGGGGAATAATCAACAGGCAAACTGATAGAATGAGGGCCTCGATAAAAACTAGTAAAACCACAATTTCACCGGACATTAAGAGGGCATAAAATCGGCTGCCCAGGGTTTTATAAAGCGTTTGCACCTTTGCCCATTTTAGAAACCTGCCCGGAAAAGGACGTTTGTCCGACTGGGGTTTAACATCCAACAGATACTTTTTGAAAAATTCATTCTGCCGGCCCGAAGCGTAAGAAGCGGCCAGTTTGTTGATCTCTTGAAAGTGATAGGGTTCTTCAAATACATGAAATCTATTGGCCATATTCGGATAAATATTTTTAACGAAAACCAGGTCGAAATTTTTGCGCCGCGCAAATTCTGTGATATTCTTCGCGTTTACAGGCGGTTTTGAGACAAGCAGTGTAAAGGTGTCAAAATTGCGTAAAAGGGCCAAATGGACCTGGGGCTGCTTTACAGCATTCTTTTGAAGTGCCTTGTAAGCCGTGCTCCATAGGCGCAGAGAGTCTGACGGCGGCAGAAGAAGTTTTCGCGAAATAATAATTACACCGCTGGGTGTGAGATGATTCCAATACTCACCAAACGCCTCAATCGTAAAGGTATGCTCCTGATTTAAGGCCGCGGTGCCGGGAATAGATGCTCCCCAGTTTTCCACATGGATGATGTCATAGCGGTTCTTGTCTTGAGCCAGAAAGGGTCTCGGGTCACGGTTAATCACCGGCAGGCGGTATTGCCGGCGCAGCATATCCGCAACCGTTCGGTTTTGCTCGATGATGGATATGTTGTTTGCGCCGGAGGCGATGGCACAGGGCACTGCTGATCCTCCTCCCTGCTGGATCAACAGGACTTTTTCCAGATGATTGACTTGGGAATAACCTGCAAAAGAAAGCATAAAGGCGGCAAAACCAGCATCATTTGTCTTTTTTAAATTTGGTTGAGTCGGCAACGATTTCAGCAGATAGGGTTGAAGAGAAAAAAGTGAGGAACAAAAGGATAAGGAGGGTCTTTTGCATGACGATACTCCTAACCCGGGTAAACCGGAAAAAAAACAGCAAAAAAAGGCGAAACCCAATATAGCATAAAAAAAATATAATGTCAGGAAAGGAGATCAAAGGTTCTGACGACCTAATTTCGGAACTTATTTCCGAAAAGCGGCATAAACCATAAATTTTACAAAATCTTTTTACTTTTTGGCTATTTTACTATATATTAAAAATATTCAATCACCATATTCAATGATTTGCAAAGGAGTCTATCGAATGGCTATATTCGGGAAAAAGGATGATGAGGTAAGGCCTCCTGCGGTTCAAACTCCGGTTGAAGCCAAGGCTGAGCCCAAGAGTAGCCGGAAAGATACGTCGCTGGATACGACCTATGTTGGAAAGAACCTAAAGATAAAGGGGACTATTTCCGGTGAGGGCAGCATAATTATTCAGGGTTCTTTGGAAGGGAAATTTGATTTAAAAGGCCGGCTGAAAGTTGCGCAAGGCGCTAAAATAAAAGGAAATGTTCGAGCCACAGACGTATATGTCAGTGGAAATATTGAGGGTGAAATTGCGGCCAGCGAAAGGGTTCAACTGGACAATACCGCCAAAATTATAGGCGGCATCGTTTCTCCTAAAATTTCGATTCTTGAAGGCGCTATGTTTGACGGCGAAATCAAAATGAGTGATAGAACTGTTGAGGTTTCTAAACCGGCAACACCCGGTCCAACCCAGCCTCCACCTGCTTCTGCTGTGCCCAACAAGAAAGAAACGGAGCTATAATTTTTTTTATATCCCAATTTATAGTAATTTGCTTTTTCGATAAGAGGAGACGTGTAAATGGAAAGAGGCAAAGCAGCCGGCTCGACCTCATTGTTGAGCAAAAAGGTCAAAATAGAAGGGGAAATCCAGGGAAACGAAGACCTTCACGTTGAGGGTCATTTTAAAGGCTCCATCAAGATTACCGGTGATATTTTTATCGGTCCGACGGGTATTGTCGAAGCTGATGTAGAGGCCAACAACGTTATTGTACAGGGAAAAGTTACCGGTAATATCATGGCCCACAAGCAACTTCAGCTTCAATCCTCCGGCAAATTACTGGGCGATTGTGCGGCGCAGTCTATCCACATCAATGAGGGTGCCATTTTTGAAGGCCGCTCCAAAATGATCAAATCGCCGGCTTCAACCACCGGCGACAAACCCGGCGGCAGATAACACTAAGAATTGACAATTGATTTGCAATTTTTAATTCCCCCCAACTTATTTGTCGGATCGCCCGCCGCCACCATTTCTTCGAGAACTTCCCGTTCCAGGGGACCCGGCAGAATGCCTGCTAAATCCGCTTCCAGAACAATGGCGCCGTCCTGGTTGCGATAGATTACCTCAGCCCTGGCACGATTGGACGCGTTAATTTCGGTGATGGTGAACGTGCACTCAATTGTATCGCCAAAATAGACCGGTCGATTAAAACGAAAGTTCATTTCTGATGCCAGCCATCCGATTTGTCCGCCGATCTCGGTAAGGATGCTGCCCACCAGCAACCCGTGACAAATTCGGCCTTTGAAAGTTTTTATTTGCGCAAAACGCTTCTCAAAGTGGACCGGATTGTAGTCACGGGTAAGGTCGGCAAACGCCAACATGTCCTCTTCGGTGAACTGTCGCGATACGATAAACCTGTCACCGTCGGTTAATCCCCGGATGGTTTTTCTGCGGATGGGTGACATAATTGTTCGCCTTATCTTATATCCTTTAAAAATTCAATTGCGCTATGATCCGGCTTAAATGACAGTTCATAGCAAGATACCCGGGTTGCCAATTCTTCAAATATTTCCATTGCCGATTCCATTCCTGGGGCATCCCAATAGGGTGGAAACGAGCATTTGAGAAACTTCAGCATGGCACCGGCCCCTTTGAGTTCTCGAACGGCATTTTTGCTGCCGTGACCCAGGAAAAAAATACATTCCAATCGAGTGCCCCGGGAAGATCCGAACGGCGCGTCACCATGCCAGGGGGTGCCATACATCCGGAATTGTCCGTCCTGTTTACGCACGATGGTTCTATCGTCGCTGAGCACCTCCACCCCCTTTTCCTGATCCCAGAATCTGGATAGGGTGCTTTTGCCGGCCCCGGATTCGCCGGCAAACAAATGGCCTTTACCCTGGCGTTCGATACCGCAGGCGTGAAGGATGATACCCTTCGTCCCGGCCAGGTAATTGATCATCAGCAGTTCCATTGCAGGGCCCACAAAGGGGCCCATGAGATAATCGCATTTTTCGTCGAAATATAGATCAGCCCGTTTGAAATCAGGGGGCAGAACCAGCATTCGTTTAAGACCTGGGAAATGGTCAAAAATTTTGATCACGGATGTATGGCGGTAACGATGAAGGGTCCAGATAGGTGAGCTGTCAAAAACCTTTTTCCCGGTTGGCATTTCAGAAATCCCTGAATGCAGACCCAAAACAAGGTCTCCTTTGCCACCGGTGATAAAAGGACGATAGGCCGGTAAGATTTCCCAATCAGGCAGTCGGGCATCGCTTTCGATAGCAATTGGGACATCGGCTATGCAGATAGTCAAGCGTCCTGGAATTTGCATGCAGCACCCGGAATAGATGAGATTAAGGTAATCGACCTGATTCCAAGTTCGCGAACTTCGCAATACAATCAATTATGCTATCATTATGCCCGGGTGATCGCATCGATTTCCTTTAAGTGGGCGATATATTCAGACAAATCATTTCCGGCTTCCTCAGCGGGGACATCATATTTTTCCAACAGTTTGTTTTTAATATCCTGCAGGGTCTTTTTGCCATTGATCTGTTCCCACACAAACGCCGCCACTTCATTAAGATTATAGAGTGAACCCATGTCTCCGACGTTGTCTTTAATCGGGACCAATATGGTTTCATCCTCTATCTTTCGAAAAACGAAGTTTTCATTCTTTTTGAAAATTCTGTCTAAACCTTCCATCGCATTAGTTTCCTGTGGTCGACTCCGATGAATTCAGATAAAATATGTTTAGCACAATACGGTGCAAACCGCAAATTCATGATTCTCTTTGCCAGAGCCACATCAATTATAATGTAATAGACCGAAGATAAGAAAACTGACAGCCGCGATGAAAAAGGACATCAGCAATATTATCGCGGCTGAAAGCCTCTTCCACGTTTGCGGGTACCGGAATTGCTGGGGGCATTGGGTTTAATTGAAATAAATTGGTCGGCGGATCTGCGACTTTAAACTGGCGCCGCAGACGCTTCATGCCATACCCCCGGTATCACCGTGCTGCAAAATTTGCATTTGTTTCCCGCCAGGTTATAGGTGGGAATAAAATATCCCCGGCGCTCGATCAGAAGTTTTTTACAGTTGTGGCAATAAGTGTTGTTGCCTGGGTGGCGGGCCACGTTGCCGACATAGGTATAATGAATTCCCTGCTGCATGGCCAATTCCCGGTACCGGCTCAGTGTGGACACCGGGGTGGGGGGCAGTCGGTCTAACTTATAGCGCGGGAAAAACCGCAGAAAGTGCAGCGGATAATCGGGACCGATGTTTTCTAAAATCCATCCGCACATGCGTTTGACCATTTCATCGTCATCGGTATAGCCGGGGATCACCAGGTTGATAATCTCAAAATGAATGCGCTGATCATCCAGGGTCTTAAAGGTATCAAGCACCGGCTGCAGGCGACCGCCGTTGAGTGCGCGGTAAACGTCATCACTATAGGATTTGAGGTTGATGGTGGCCGCATCCAGCACTTCACAAAGTGCCAGCAGGGGTTTGCGGTTGATATAACCGTTGGACACCCACAGGTTAAATAAACCCGCATCTCTTGCCAGGCGGGCAGTGTCGATCATGTACTCAAAAAAGGTAATCGGCTCGGAGTAGGTGTAGGCAATCGATTCAGCACGGGATTTTTGGGCTGCCTTGATCACATCATCCGGATAAAGCTTGTAAGTGTATGGGACTTCGTGGGGCTTGGCCTGGGAGATCTCCCAGTTCTGGCAATTTAAACAGCGAAAATTGCAGCCGGTGGTGGCCAGGGAAAAAGCCTTGATGCGGGGTTTGAAATGAAAGAGGGGCTTTTTTTCAATGGGGTCGGTGTTTACTGAGCACGGGTTACCGTAGGCCAGACTGTAAAGCTTGCCACCCAGATTGACTTTAGAGCGACAGACACTGCGGTCACCGGATGCCAGAAGACAAAGATTGGGACAGATTTCGCAGATGACCTTTTGATCTTCCAATTTTTTGTATAAAAACCCCTCATGAGACCACTTCCCAACTTTTTTCGGCGCATCCCCTTTAAACACCCTGCCGGCGATGTCTTTCGTTACAGCGGCATTGCAGGTTTTGCCTGCTGGCGGCCATTGTGTCAGGTTGGGAAGTGTAGTGCCCAGAAAGGCGGCGCTGCAATAAAGGAACCGGCGTCTGGTTATTTTATTCATGGTGAAACCTCAAGCTTTGTAAAAACTTAATGTTTTAGGTGAGGTTGTTGGTTTAAATATTTTAAATTCAATCTTCATTCCATCGGCTCGTTCCCATCAGAATCAAACTGGTAAGCTTTAAACCTATCAATGCCGCAGCGGCCCACAGGAGGCCGGCATAGGGGATCAAAACCACGCTGGTAAACAGTGTGCCGCAGGCCGCGCCGATTAAGTCGGCGGAGAAAGTGCGGGCGGCGGCGGCGTTATCGGCGCCCTTCAGATAAAGCGCCACCGGAAATTGAAATCCGCAGGCCAGAGAAACTGCAAACCCGAAGAGCAGATAAAAAGAAACTGCCAGGCGGTCTGCGAAACTCACAATTGCCAACATAAACAGGGCCAGAAAACTGATCAGAATTCCATCGGTCAGTATCAGGATCTGCCTGCCCGGTTGGTTCAATTTATTGCCCAGCCAGGCCCCGGGAAGGAGACCGGCCAGAAAGACGGTGATAATGATTCCGATTTGCAGGTAAATATATCCGAAATAAATCTGAAATGCAAAAATAACCAGGATTTCGCATCCCATGGCCAGGCATCCGGTGGAAAAAAGAACATACTCCTCTCTGGAAATCCGCAGGAGATAACCGCTGGCCAGGACCGTCAGCACCAGGAAGAATACAAGCGGTGATGTTTGAAATTTGGCAAACCACTGGGAAAACATCAAGCGCATCAAATGCGGGGCGGTATCGATATTGACCGGGGTGGAAGGATCGAGGCGTTGGTTCAGATACTCGATTCTTTCCGGCGTCAGGTTGCCGTAAAAAAAGGCGCTGATGTAGGCAGTGGGAATATTTCTTTGCTCCAGAGCAGCCGGGATGTCGACAGCCAGATGTTGGTCACTGCAAAGAAAAAAGACCTTTTGTCCCGGCAGCAGCAAGATGTTTTTAAAATATGGGCTCACAGTATTGTATAGGGATGACAGCTTTTGCCGTTGGGCTTCGGCCAGGTAGTTGTCATAACCCTGCATGGAAAAACTCAATATTCCATCAACGGCAAGATGTCCTTTGGCCATCGCAAAAAATCGATCGGTGTAAAAACGGTTAGTTTGGAAGGTACCGGGTTCGGGCAAATTGACGATAATTGCATCGTAAATTTTTTCTGTTTGCGCCAGATAAGAACGGCCGTCCTGATGGATGACATTTAGCCCGGGGATGGCTTCAAGCATGCCGAACTGGAACTGAACGCCGGTAACGGCCGGATCCAGTTCGACATAATCGATTGTTTTGTATGGGTGTTTTTTTAATTCGGCCATCACGCCGCCCTGGGCGGAAATCAGCAAAATGTGGTTGGATGAATCAAGCTGGGCCAGGGGGTAATGAATGATTTCTTCAGCCCGACTGACATTGTGACTGCTGGAAACCGGCACCCCGTCTGTAAACAGGGTATGCTGATCCTGATCTTTGTGGACCTCGATCCGGCCGTAGCGGGTTTCTCGGTAATACACCAGGCTGCCTTCAGCAGGTGCCAAAGATCGTTTTTCCAGGATTGCGCCCGCCGTGAGTAGGACAGCCAGGATGCCCAGCGCCAGGATAACGGCCGGGCGATGGCGGCCCTGGGCCGGAAACAAAAGATAGACGGCCCCCAACAGCGGCAAATGTGACAGCAATACGGCCTGCAGGGGGCTGACCAGATAAACCAGGGCAAAGGAGAACAGGGCGCCGCCGCATACGTCGCCGATGTTATCAGTAATGTAAATGCGGGCACCGGGGTATTGGGCATTATCGGCACGCAGCACAAACAGGCTGTATGGCAAAACAAAACCGAGCAGCAGGCAGTATGGTGCCATGGCAAAAAACGTGAACAGCCACGTAGGATAAAAGCCCACCGAACTGCCGTGGATAAAGATGATATTGCGAAATTGTCGAATAGCCAGGATCTGCAGGGTCGCAAGGCCGCCCAACACCAGCGACATCCAGGCCAGCCGGGTGGCGGCGGCCGGCTGAAAACGACGGGTAACAACACGGGCCAGCAAGGTCCCCGTCCCTCCCATGATCAACCAGTTGAAAAGAATGAGCGCAATGACGATTTCATTGCCTTGAAATTGGGTTAAAAATTCGCGGATGGTCAGCAGTTGGGTTACGACGGATGAAATTCCGGTGGCAATAACGACCCGGAGTATGGCACGATCGTCATTCTTCTTCAAAATATTGGACCTGGTATGTCAGGACTTCCAGTTCGGTGTTTTGCCAGGCATCGGACGGCAGACCGGCTTTTGTACACAGATGGGAAAGAAACGCTTCTGGCCGGGGCAGCTGCTCCCACACCTGGGGTAAAAAGGTGGCACTGGCCTGGCCTTGGCGGATAATCACGCCGTCAACATTGGCACGAAGTTTCTGGGTCAGTTCCTGTTCGCTTCGATATTCAAGGGGGCGGGGTTGGGTCAAAATACTGACTTCAATCTCGGTCTGATCCAGTTCCGCATCCGTCAACGGCGCAAACCGGGGGTCATGGAAAGCGGCATTAATCGCATTGCGCTTGATACCGTTCCAGACGGTTTCCGTGGATGACAGGTTGCCGATACAGCCACGCAGTTGGCCGCGGATTTTCAGGGTGACAAAGGTGCCGCAATGGGATTTAAATCCATCGTCTTGCCGGGCGCGGGCCAGGGCATCAGAATCAGAGCCGGATGTCGTGCGGCCCAGTTTGTTCATGATCGTGTGACGGGCCAGTTTCACCAGCATCTGCCCCTGCTCGGCGCTAAAATTCACATTCGAATCGTGATTGTTTTCCATTAGTTGATCTCCAAAAAAAGCAATGGCTGAGTATCCCACGACCCGGGAACGGCCGCCGGCAGTATCGCCGCTGTTGGTGTAGTGGAGAAGTACAGGTTGCCAGTGATGTCGCTTGGCAATTTCCATTAAAATTAGAATCGGGATCAGTCCGCAGGCCCGGTTATCCTTCTCGACCAGCTTTGCCGGGGTCATATGCATGATTGCGCTGATGGTTTGGCGGTCAATGGCGACCGCTTCTGAATACGCGAGGTAATGGGAGAGATCCGAGCTGATCACCAAGAGAGTATCGTCGCCGATAAGCGGATTGATAGCATCTGCCATGGGATCGATCTCGGCCCGACCGACAATAATCGGAACCAGTTCAAAATAACCCAGATAGGTCTGCAAAAAGGGCAGAATGACTTCCAGAGAATGCTCCTTATCCCTTGAGACCGGCAGTGGTTGGAACAATGCCGGTTGGTGGCGCAATTTGGCAACATCTGGATGGAGGTTGATTTTCCCCAGCGGGGTTACGTAAGCGGCAACATTACAAATGGCGCCGTTCTTAATTCCAATGAAATGGTCAGGTCCGAGCAGAATGACTTTGGGATACCGATTTCCTTTTAAAACCAGTGCGGCATGGGCCGCCGTCCAGCCCGAATAAATATAGCCCGCATGGGGCAAGACAATGGCCCGAAGCAGCTTGTTGGATGGAAGGCTTACCCGGGTTTTTTGAGACTTGTGGGTGAGTTGATCAATAAGTTGGGCTAATTCATGGGGGTCGGCCGGATAAAAACTGCCGGCTCTAACCGGTTTGCGGACAACTTCTGCATATGCCTTGTGGCAGCTGAATGAGATTACCAGCCCAAAAACCAGTAAAACTAAACTTAAAGGTTTGAAGACTGGTTGGATCAAGTTATACCTGCCAGGTTATTATGTGAGCGAAATTAATTAGCAGCCATCTCAAAAGTCGTTTCCGATAACCGGCTCAGTTCCGCTGTCGAATAGGCGCAAGGACCAGGGGCAGGGAGTGCGATAGATGGCACGTTTAGTCTATTGTCTGATGCCTAGTCTCACAGTAATTACAACGGATGTGATAAACTGTCAATAAAAACGGAACCACGGATAGGACAGTTTCTGACTCTCTAAAGAATTGGGTAGCCACCCGGCATCAGATTTGAAGGTTGGACAGGGCCGTCTTTTCAAACGGCGTCTGCTAAAATGGTTGTTCCGTCAGGCTGCTCGCAGGCGCCGACTGTTTCGCCGAAAAGAGGCGTCCAGTGGGGTTTGTACATGTTGCGGACCACCACATTGAACATAAAGGTTAGAATGCCGTAGGCGGACAACCGGGCATCCGGTTGCGATAAGAGTTTTTGCAGATGGGCATGCTGCCCTAACTGGGCTTTACGATCCGCCAGTTCGTGTAAAAATGTGATCGCTTCCGTTCTTAGCCCCGCAAGATTATCAGAATCTTGGGACTTGCGTTCCAGATCGGCCCTGAATTGACAGATTTTGGAATGCGAGGCTTTCAGCAGGATCTCGCGAATTTGGTCTTTTTCGAATATACTCTGTGTCTCCAAACTTTTTTGAATTGATCGGGCAATCGATTTTCTTTCTTTCTGCAAAACCCTGCCGAACATCTCTTGAACGGGTTCCGGAATCGCGAGTACGATGGATTTCAGCGCTTTGGCGGACTGAGCGGTTTTTACTTGAAATTCAACAACAGCGCTGTGCCAGAACATGCGGCTGGCTTCCTTGACAATATCCTCGGCTTGATCGGCATCTGTTTTGTTGGCCCGGATCATCATATCGCGGAGTTCGCTGAAAAGCTTGGCAGTTTGATCAAACAAAAGCTCCCCTGTAATTACCTTGTAAATCATTACCAGGGTGGCATGCCAGTCCTGGAGATGCAGGATTTTACCCAGATTGCCGAAACTGTGTATTAATATATCATTTTTGATAAAATGCGATGGCGTCGCGTAAAAAGGCGTGCCCCCCAGCAAAGGTTGTCTGGTTTTGACATACTTGGATTTCTCAAAATCCACAGCCGTTTCGACATCAATAATGCCCAACGAGAATTCCTGGGCCGATCGTAAAAACAGCGGGTATCTTTGGGGATCACCGGCCACGAACAAATTGTCCGGTTTAAGATCGCGCATGGACACGCGCTTTTTTTGAAACCATGCCAGAATATCGAGCAGGTTGACACTGATGGCTGCCATCTGAGCCTTGTTTTGTTCAAAAGATGACATGTAGACGTGATCTTTTATCGTTTTGTGGTAGACCTCAATGACGGTTGAATTGTTCCGGATGGCTTTCGTGATCAGACGGTTCAGATCAGAAATGAAATTTTCCGGATAACCGCTACCATTGGCTGAAATTTCTCCGTTGGCCAGATGCATGATGAACCAGGACTGAATCTGATAATCGGAAATCGTTGCTGTAATACCGGCCCTGTCCACCAGACGACGGATGTTGACCGCACAACGGTTGTATACGTCCCGGATTTCAAATAGGGCATCGTTTTCCGTTCCATAACGGCCTTTGAATTTTGTCGGTTCCCATATGATCGTGGCATTTTCGGAAATTTCTTTGGCGATCAAATGTTTTATATCATGCAATTCATCAAGAATATGGCTCAGGAAATAGTATTTGGACAAGTCCATAATATAGACGAAGGTACTGTCAATCTTTAAATATTCCTGATATTCCGGCGACCGGCGCATCCAATCGATGTATCTTTCTTCGAGGCGATCCGGCGGGATACCTTCGCTGTGAGGAAAAGTGTGAATCATACCCAGGACTACGGACACTTTGGGGATAATGCACTCCTTGGGTATGAGTTTGTTGACGATATGCACTTCCTTTTTGATGCTCTCGATGTAACGTTCAAAATCGGTTATTGGTTTGGTCGGGATTTTGACTACCATGTGCACATCGTAGATCACGAAGTAACACTTGCTCTTGCTGCCGCTTTCCTCCCCCAGGGGGCCGATGGTCATTCGACGTTTGGTCCAGTCTTCCATTTGTTTGACACGTAATTCATAAATATGGTTGGGGCCGGAGTTTTTTGACGTAAGCTTTACGTATTCCACCGGGGCGTCCGGGTCCGCATCAAGTTGCTGCTTAAAAAGATTTAAAAAAAAGCGGACGATATCGATCCGGGTGGGAACTTCATCTTTTACTTCCGAGGGTGGAAGGACCTCTTGCCTTTCAGCAACGGGTTTGGGTCTCTTTTTAGCAAAACGACCGGCAACAAAAAGAATCATTAGAAAAAGCAGCAGGCCCAGCAAGAATATGTATTGTGTTAAATTGAGGTTAACAGAGATGTTATTTTTTTTGAAAAACATATTTATTTTAGTTTCAAAGCCCTTGGAACCTTTTATAACGCCCGTCTTAACTCTCTGGATAAAATGGCCAAAATTGCGTTTTCCGTAACTTTTTATCTCATCTTGATCCAGCAGGAATATTTCGTTTTCAATCTCATAAAAAATGGAATCGCCTGACTCCCAGATCTCGTCCACTGTTTTAGTGGTGCCATCTTTTAAGACCAAAACTTGTTGGTCGGTAAAATGGACCCATAAAGCGGTTCCCCCAACGGTTAACAGGGACAATATGATAAATAATTTAATAAAAGTTTTCATATTTCTCGAAATTGAGAGAATTGAATTAAATTATGAGCAATTATGGCCTTAAACAGTATAAATCGGTAAAAAATTCAAGAACTTTAGTTGCTTTTGGAATTTGCTTAGTTTTGGAATCGATTAGGGGCCGGTGCCCCCATTTTTTCCTAATTCCCAGACTGCTGAGCGTCTATATCCGAATTTTACATCCAATCCGTGCAAATTTCAAATTTAATTGCCGGGGGCGTGTGGTTGACATCTTCCATATCGTAAGGTCTCCTTGCCATTGACCCTGCTTTGACTTTAATCTATACTGTGCAGCGCATACCCTCAGCAGTTTTTGATCGAAAATATGTGGAAAATTATTCTCATCATATTGGCTATACTTTATACTTTAAATCCCTATGATATTTTGCCGGATTTTATGATCGGTTGGGGATGGCTCGATGACCTTGTGGTACTCGGGCTACTGGGGCGGTATTTATACACCCTAAAGAAAAAACGCGAGGCTTTTCAAAAATACCATCAAAGCGATCAGAACGCTTATGAAAACAACAATGCAAATTCGGGCAGTGGTAAGGGGTCCCGCACAGACACAAATTCCGGTGCATCTTCCAATGTATGGGATCCTTATAAAATCCTTGGTGTTGATCGAAGTGCATCTCAAGCAAGCATAAAGCACGCTTACCGACTTCTTGCCGGGAAATATCATCCTGACAAAGTTGCGCATCTGGGAGATGAATTTAAAGCACTGGCCGAAAAACGCTTTAAGGATATTCAAAAGGCCTATCAGGAATTAGGTCCTAAATAATTGATGGTCGGGGAGTTTTTTTACCCAATGCCTTGTGGCGGACACAACGGCGGTTGAAAAACTCCCGGACCCCTCAAACAATGATAGTTAAAAATTATGGCTTTCTGTTTCGCAGCAGATAGAACCCTGGGGACATTGGCCAAATGGCTGCGTATTCTGGGGTATGACACGGTTTACGAATCGGATAGTTCAAGCAAATCGGTTTTTGAAAACCTGGAAGACGACCGCATACTGTTAACCCGGACAAGGAAAATCCAAAAAAAGTTTGCCGTCCATAGAACAGTTTTCATTACATCCAACTATCTGGTTGATCAACTCAAGCAAGTTGTCGATGAAATCGGCATCAACCCATCCGACATCAGGCCGTTTTCAAGATGCATCAAATGCAACCTTACCATTGGCGAAGTCAAGAAAGAAGGAGTTTATGGCCGGGTACCCGACTATATTTGGGAAACCCACGCTAGCTTTAATGAGTGCAGCCAATGCAGGCGTATTTATTGGTCGGGAACACACTCAGTAAAAAGCATGGAAAGAATTAACCAGCTTTTTAGTTGATACTGATTCATACGATTGACAGATTTAGCTTAAAATTCTGAACCGAGGAGCCAATCTGGTGAAATTATGAGTCATAGCCCCAAAGCCATTGCCCTGGAAGCTCGTTTGAGGGATTGCAAAAATGTCATCACCCTAGGTGTACGACCCAATTTTTCAGATTACAAGCCATGGGAAGTGGGTTTAATCCGTGATGCACGCAAAATATACTATCCGTCATCATTTTACGCTGAGTTATTTGATACCATAGGTAAACCCACCTTTCCCAGCTATCACTGTTATAAGTTTGTGCAGGACAAAATTAAACAAACCGCCCTTTTTGAGCTTTTGAATATTTCGCACCCGCGTACCCGGGTCTTTTATGGCAAACGCCAGAAAAAGGCCATTGCTGATTATTTTGCCTATCCATTTATCGGCAAGATTGCACGGGGCTCCGCCATGGGGCGTGGGGTTTACCTGATTCAGAATCCAGCTGATCTCCAAGAATTCTTGCGGGAAGTAGATATTGCCTATATCCAGGAATATCTGCCGGTTGACCGTGATATCAGGGTCGTCATTATCGGAAACCGAATTGTGCATGCCTACTGGCGCCTTGCACCTCCAAACGAATTTCGCACCAACGTGGCTATCGGAGGAAAAATAAGTCTGGATTCGGTGCCCAGCGAGGCCCTTGATCTGGCCCTGCATATCGGACACTCCTGCCGCTGGGACGACGTCGGCATCGATATATGTCGACATAACGGGAAATACTACGTGCTGGAAGCAAATATGAAATACGGCAAAGAAGGTTTCCGGCAGGCCGGGATAGATTTCATCCAATTGATTGGAGACATGATCGAAAGTGAAGAAATATGAAAACGACCAAACGCTGGTCGAATTAAAAGCATTGCTGGACAGGCTTGAATCGGAAACCCTGTCTCCTCGGGCAACTTGCAATGCAACGGGTACCCGCCGGAGACCTGACACTAAACTCGAAGCCGGGTACCGCCAGGCGTTTTCTGTGGATGCCGACCGTATTTTGCATTCATTGTCTTATGCGCGCTATATTGATAAGACCCAGGTGTTCTATTTGATAAAAAATGACCACATTACCCATCGGGTTCTTCATGTACAGCTGGTTTCAAAAATTGCTCGAACCATCGGACGATTTTTAGGATTAAACGAAGATTTGCTCGAAGCCATCGCCCTGGGACATGATATCGGCCATACACCATTCGGACACGATGGAGAACGTTTTCTCTCAAATTTATGTAAAAAAAACGGTATCGGGTATTTTCATCACAATTTGCAAAGCGTTCAGTTTCTGGAAAAAGTTGAGCGCAAGGGCCTGGGTTGGAATCTTTGCCTTCAAACTTTAGACGGCATTCTGTGTCATGACGGCGAAATACATAATGAACGATTATTGCCGGCAACAGGCAAAACCTTTAAAAACCTTGACGCTGAGATCGCTGCCAAAAAATCTGATCCCCAAACGACGCTTATACCAATGACTTTAGAAGGCTGTCTCGTCCGGATGGCTGATACGGTTAGTTATATCGGCCGTGACATTGAAGATGCCATTCGTCTGGGTCTGATACGCCGGGATGAATTGCCGGCTGAAAGTGTGACCATACTCGGAGATACCAACGGCACCATCGTTTTTAATCTGGTGACCGACATCATCCGCAACAGCTATCAAAAACCCTACATCGCTTTTAGTCCCGAAGTATCCGACGCTGTGAAAAAGCTAAAAAAGTTTAACCTGGAGCACATCTATTTGAATTCCAGGATAAAAAGACACACCCGGCGCATTGAAATGCTGTTTGAGATGCTTTTCGAAACCTATCTCGAAGACCTCCGCAAACATCGAAAATTTTCCGTGATCTTCGGCCAGTTTCTGAAAGATATGACGGATGAATACTCACAAAGCCACCGGCCGGCCGAAGTCGTGAGGGATTTTATCTCCGGCATGACCGATCAATATTTTTTGGATCAATGCCCCGAGGAGATGAGGCCACAGTTAGAGCCCATTTAAAGAGCAGACAAAATTATTCTGTTTTTGCATAGGCCAAAAAAATGCATCAAGAGCGTACCTACCGTAATCTAATTGATTCCCCGAAACTGACCCCCTACAAGGTAGTCGTAAAAGAAACCGATTTGATGGTGTATACAGCAACAAAGCTGGAAGTCGAGACCAGAGAACTTGTGCTGGAACACAGGGGTTATGTCGAGGCTTTTATCAGATCACATCCTGATTTTGCCAAAACCCTCGTTCCCTGGCAGTTTGACGGTCCGGCACCGGGCATTATTGTGGATATGATAAAAGCCGCCCGGAATGCAGGCGTCGGTCCGATGGCTGCCATCGCCGGTGCTGTTGCTGAGCAGGTGGGTCACGGGCTATTAAAACTGACGAATCAAGTTATTATCGAAAACGGGGGAGACGTATTTATAAAAACGAATTCCTCCGTAACAGTTGGAATATTTGCCGGGAAATCCCCTCTGAGCTTACGCATCGGTATCCGGTTGAATACTAGATCAAAGGCGGAAGCCGTCTGCACATCTTCGGGTACCATTGGTCACTCTCATAGCCAGGGGAAAGCAGATGCCGTCTGTGTGGTTGCCGACTCATGTCCGATTGCAGATGCAGCAGCCACATCCATCGGCAATCTAATTGACTCGCCGGCAGATATCGATAGCGCAATTAAAACCGGCCGGAGAATTGGAGAATTAAAGGGAATAGTGGTAATTGTGGGCGAAAAAATCGGGATGTGGGGCGATTTGGAAGTTATTGCGCTAAAGGACAGGACTTAGTAGTGCAGTTGCGTTAAGGTTGGCATCTTTAAGAGAGAAAAAAGGGTTGAGTTTTAATTTCAAACAGCGTAAGTTAAATTTCAAAAAGACAACTACCTGTTAAAGCAGGCAGATTCTTTAGTTTGAGGTAACACCAGCGTGAAAACAATGTGGGCCCCATGGCGGATGGAATACATTCTGGCCGAAAATGAAGAACGATGCATTTTCTGCGACGCCCTTTCCCAAAACGGTGAACTGACCCTGTATCAGGGACCTGATACCCTGGTAATGATGAATAAATTTCCGTATATCAACGGTCATCTTTTGGTTGCACCGGTCAGGCATCTGTCCGCCCTAGATCAACTTAACAAATACGAAATGGGCGAAATGCTGGCAACGGTGGATCGGTCGGTGGAGATCTTAAAACAGGTTATGAATCCCGACGGCTTTAATGTCGGACTGAATCTGGGAAAGGTCGCCGGAGCCGGTGTTGAAGAGCACCTGCACTTTCATATCGTTCCCCGGTGGTTCGGCGATACCAATGCCCTGACTGTTTTTGCAGATGTCAGGGTAATTCCAGAACACATTCAAACCACCCATGAAAAATTAAAACCACATTTTATAAACCTGGACTTGGGTCGCACTGATCA
>JBATKU010000651.1:0-3874 GCA_049669725.1 Desulfobacterales bacterium | reverse complement strand
ACATAATCTAAAATGGTCCCGATCTGCCCGGCAAACTTGTCAATCGCTGCCTCATCCAAATCCAGCCGTGCCAGATCCGCCACATACAAAACTTCGTCCTTGGTGATTTTCATTTCTAACTCCCTGTGCCTGTTATGTCCCTCACTTTAAGCTCGTAATTTTTTATCACGAAAACACGAAAGTTTGAAAAATCGATCATAGCCCATGATTTTTGCGTGCTTTCGTACTTTCGTGTTTTCGTGATTGATCAAAGAATGCCGCTATTTTTCTACTATTATTGGTTTCAGGCCTTTTTTTTTCAATTTCTGCATCGTGCTGCTGGCATCCGTTCTGCTGTTATATTCCCCGACCCTTACCCGAAACCATATGCCTTTGCCCTGAACTTTGCTGATGGTGCGGTAGGCGGGGTAGCCTTTTTTCTTGAGTTGCCCCACCAGACGATCGGCATCTTTAGCAACTTTTACGGCAGCCACCTGAACGGTGTAAACTTTCCCGGATGGTTTGGCCTCGCTTTTCGAAGCAATCGGCGGTTTGGGCGGCTCCTTTTTGACGGCTCCGGATTTTACAGCGGTCTCTTTTTTAGACGAGCTCTTATTGGTGGCCTTTTTCCCAGTGGTTGCCGGGGGTTTTTTATCGGGTAACGGTTCAACTTTTTTACTGATTACCCGGGTCGACTTTTTTTCATCAATTTGGGTGTCTTTGCGATCTTCCGGCAATGCTTCATAAAAATCAAGCTTGGTTTTATCTTTTACAATAGAAGATTCGCCCCGGGGCTGTCCCCCTGCCCCTTTTTTTTGATCCTGATTGGAAACCTCCAGCTTACTTTGAAGACCGTCAATATCGAATTTGACCGGAGCAGTACCTCTCCCCACCAGAACACCGATGATAAACATCCAGGCGCATACTATAAAAATGACCCCCAGCCAGCCGGCAATGGCCCTGCGGCTCAACACAAGAAACGGCTTTTTGGATAAAGACACTTTTTTATTTTTTTTCATTCCAAAGGGCCCGCATATTGTGAAAAAAACTTTCTCCAATAAAATATTGATATCCAAAAATAGAAAATCGGATCCGTTCCTTTTATAGCGGTTGTCAAAAAACCGTTCCGCTATTCGCAATCCAAAATCGGATAGTCCCAATCCATAGAGGCTTTTGATTGCCAAGTCAAGCAGCTTTGCCCGGGCAGGGCGGGGAGGCTCGAAGGATAGAAAGCTTTTCGGCTCCCTTACCATTTGAGAACTTTTTTGTTTAATTAAAAATGGTTGTGTGATATTTCTCGTCGATAAGCCCTCTCACAGACTGGCCATTTTAATGGTTACAATCCGGATGAACACCAAAGTATTTGTGAATTTTAATCGGATGATGACTGGGGCATCTTATATTACCGAAATTGAGCGTTTCAAATTTTAAAAATAAGGAAGCAAAGTGAAGTTAACTAAAAAGCGTATTCTGGTCACCGGAGCCTGCGGAACCGTCGGCAGGGAATTGATCCGCCAGCTTTTGGAAGAATGCAAGGTGAAAGAGCTTGTCGGTCTTGACAATAATGAAAGCGAGCTATTTTTCATCGAACAGGAGTTTGCCAATCATAATCAGGCATCCTTTTTTCTGGCCGATGTCCGCGACAGGGATCGGCTGTGCGACAAAATGAACGGCATTGATGTGGTTTTCCATACCGCCGCCTTCAAGCATGTCCTTTTATGCGAACGGTCCCCTTTTGAGGCCGTCCAAACCAATATTCACGGTGTTCAAAACGTCATCTACGCCGCTATTGAAAACAAGGTGGCGCAGGTTATATTTACCAGCTCGGACAAAGCGGTTAATCCAACCAATGTTATGGGCACTTCCAAACTGATGGGGGAGCGTTTGATAACGGCGGCCAACAGCAACCTGCGAACTGCCGGTCCCGCCTTTACATCAGCGCGATTTGGAAACGTGCTGGGATCCCGGGGATCTGTAATCCCCCTTTTTTCCGACCAGATTCGCCGGGGTGGACCCGTCACGGTGACGGACCCGGAGATGACCCGCTTTATCATGAGCATTGAAGAAGCCGTGCATTTGATTCTCAACACCGGTGAGCTTTCTTGCGGAGGCGAGGTATTTGTTACCAAAATGCCGGCCATTCGAATCGGGGACCTGGCCGATGTTATGATCCGGGAATTGGCACCGACCTGCGGCCACCGCCCGAAAGATATTCAAATTCAAATCATTGGACACAAAGCGGGCGAAAAAATGTACGAAGAATTGATGAACATCGAGGAAACGAGACGCTCGTGGGAACTTGAAAAATATTTCGTAATTTTACCGGCCTTTACGGACATATACCGGCAAATCGATTATGAATATCCCGATATTAAATCCAGGCAAGTGACCAATTCCTATCAGTCGAACAATGAAGTTCCACTTTCAAAAGATCAATTAGCGGCTTTTCTCAAGGAAAATAATATCCTTTTTGGTTTTCCGCCATCGGCGGATTCGGGGAATTAAGGTGAGGTTTCTTAAATGCGAATACTCATTTTAGGCGCAGATGGATACCTCGGGTGGCCGACCGTCATGGATCTTACCGCTAAAGGGCATGACGTGGTGGCGGTGGATAATTATTTGCGCAGAAAGC
The DNA here is from genome assembly GCA_049669725.1 of Desulfobacterales bacterium. Classification (GTDB taxonomy): domain Bacteria; phylum Desulfobacterota; class Desulfobacteria; order Desulfobacterales; family JAFDCJ01; genus JAFDCJ01. The sequence continues at coordinate 1,263 of JBATKU010000651.1, read as the reverse complement.
TGTTTGACGAAGTCGGGGTGGAGCCGCTATTTAAAGTGCCCCGGCTGGATGAAAGGTGCGCAATCTGGGAGAGTGTCAGCGGTTCCAGGGTCCCATTTTATATTGGAGATCTGGCAGAATGGGAATTTGTTGAAAAAGTATTCAGAAAATTCAAACCGGATGTCATTGTGCATTATGCCGAACAGCCGGCCGCACCCTATTCCATGCTTAACCGGCAGGCTGCCACCCTGACCCTGCGCAATAATCTGCTGGTAACTGCCAATGTGATTTTTGCCGTCAAAGAATTTTGTCCGGATGCGCACATTGTGAAACTCGGGACCATGGGCGAATACGGCACACCCGATATTGATATCGAAGAAGGCTGGCTGGAAGTCGAACACAAAGGGCGACGGCATAATTTCCTCTACCCGCGCCAGGCCGGCAGCCTGTATCATACAACCAAAATCATGGACACGGACCTTTTGTGGTTCTATGTGCGTACCTGGGGATTAAGGGTTACCGATCTGATGCAGGGACCCGTGTACGGGATATTTACCGATGAGACAGAAAATGACGACCGCCTGCTGCCCTTTCTAAATTATGATGAAATCTTTGGTACCGTGCTCAACAGATTTGTGGTCCAGGCGGTTGCCGGATATCCCCTGACGGTGTTCGGCAAAGGCGGGCAAACCAGGGGCTATTTAAACATAAAAGATACTTTAAATTGCGTGCGGCTCTCCCTGGAGAGCCCTGCCGATAAGGGGGAATTGCGCATTTTCAATCAATTCACCGAAACCTTCAGCGTCAACGATCTGGCTGACAGGGTAAAAGCGGCAGGCAATCAACTCAAATTAAGGGTCGAAATTCAGCACGTAGAAAATCCGCGCCTGGAAGCAGAAGAACATTACTATAATCCGCGACATACGGGTTTAATCCAGTTGGGTTTAAAGCCGCATTATCTGACTGACGAAGTGTTAGCACAAATGATGGAGTTTGTTCTAAAGCATAAGAATAAAATCAAACCGGATAACATCTATCGCAAAGTGAAATGGGCTTAAATTTTATCCACACTTTTTTTTCACAATAAATCGGCCTTAAATTAACACGAAGCGGTCGGATGGTTGGTCGTTGGCTCATCCTAATTTTTGTCCATCGAACTTAGCTTAAATCTTAGTAGCCAAATGTCTAAACAAAAGCCCAAAAAGGAAAAACCAAAACAATCATCACAGACGGATTCTAAATCCGAAAATAGCGCATTCGCGGAGGTTTTAAAAAGTGAAAGAT
>JBATKU010000650.1:0-47622 GCA_049669725.1 Desulfobacterales bacterium | reverse complement strand
TCTGTGTTGAAAGCACATCCCGTACAGCTTATGACAGGGGCTATGGGGTTACGGTAATAAAAGATGCTACCGCTACCAATTCAGAGGAAGAGCAAAATCACTCCGAACAGAAAATATTCCCGCTGCTGGGGCAGACGTTATCGGTGGATCAATTTATCAGCCAACTGGAAGAATAAATAGTAGCGAATTCCTCTGTGTGGAAAGGATAAAAATCCGGGGTATTGCAATTTGGCTATGCTCCGGTTTTTTTATATTCCGCAAATCGAGGAATTTGGCAAAATGTCAAAGGACTTATATCAATTTGGCCGGCCCGTCTTCGCCTTGTGGCTGCGCCGCGGCAGTTTGAAAGATCTGTCAGATTTTTATTCGGGGGTCAAATACGAATTTTTGTCGTCTCCGCTGGACAGTATTTTAAAATCAGGATGCAGCGGGTTGATCAGGTAGTTGAATTCTTCTTTCCACTTTTTTAATTGATCTTCAAGCACTAATAAGTATGATGAGTTTTAATTCTTTTCTAAAATAACCCCATGCTAATTCAAAAGGAGGTATCCCATGGATCAACACCAGGCAGAGTGGAACGAAAAAGTGGCCCGATCAATCATTAAAAGCCTTGAGAAACGCCGGATGGCGGGCAGCTACGCTGCCGGAGCCGACCAGGCCAAAGACGAGATTCTTGAAATGATCCCGCCGGGCGCGACCGTCTTTCGCTGTGGATCGATGTCCGCCGTGGGCATGGGGCTGTGGGAGGCCGTTGCGGCCCTGCCGGAAGTCAACCTGATTGATCCTTATCGGCCTGAATTGTCATCCGAGGAAGGCATGGAACTCAGGCGCCGGGGAATGATGGCCGACGTCATGATCGCCAGCACCAATGCCATTACCCTGGACGGAAAACTGGTCAACCTCGACGGCATGGGTAACCGGGTGGCGGCAATGGCCTTCGGTCCCAAAAAGGTGATCCTGGTGGTAGGCATGAACAAGGTGGCTCCCGATCTGGAATCAGCTGTAGCCCGGGTAAAGCACTACGCTGCACCGGTCAACAACATCCGCTACGGGCTCAAGAATCCCTGTGTAGAAACCGGCCTGTGCAGCGATTGCAAAACCCCCCAGCGGATCTGCAACATGTGGAGCACGATCGAAGGCCACATGATAAAAGACCGTATTCATGTCAAGTTGGTTGGCGAATATCTAGGATACTAGGAGCAGATGGCTGACTGAAACAGTATAAAATTTTTGCTTGACAGATATATTAGTATACTAGTATATCAATTGTCGGGTTCTCGTTCTACCCAGCTTTTACCTTATACCAGTTTCATTTCGACTAAATGGTCCCGCGAATGGCACTTCCATCCAACTTAAATAGATCAAATTCCTTTGGATCCCTTCTGCGGTCACAGGTCTATGAGTATTTACGCAATGAACTCAAAGAAGGAAATTTGAAACCCGGGATGTTTGTCAGCATTAACCAGATCATGAAAAACCTGGGGCTCAGCCGCACACCGCTCAGGGATGCCCTGCTGCAACTTCAAACCGAAGGATTTGTGACCTTTTTGCCCCAGCGGGGAATTCAAATTAATGAATTATCCCAACAGGATATCGAATATATGTACGAGATGCTTGGTGCCCTGGATTCGCGCGTGTTGCTGTCGGTATTTCCTGTTGTCGGTCCCACCGAAATCGAAAACATGAATAGGCTAAACCAGGATATGCTGGAAAATATTTCCAATTTCAACTTCAGCCGGTACTGGGATTTAAACACCGCATTTCACAATACCTATCTCGATTTATCTTTCAATATACCGATTTTACACCAAGTTAATATCATACGCCAACGGTTGTTTGAATTCGGTAAAAAGGACTGGAGTCGCAAGATGCGCGAGATGAACTATACAGAGCATCGAACGATGATTGAACTTTTTGAAAAAGGCAACGCCGTTGAAGCGGCAGATTATATGCGGGACGTGCATTGTGTCATCAATTGGTGAAACCAACGATGAATTATCAAGTAAATATTAACCACATACTGATATTATCAGTGGAGTTTTATCTCAAAAGTTAGATATTTTTTTGGCAAGAAAGGCAAGTTTGCAGAACCCAAAACCGCAAAAGGAGGTATGAAAAATGAAACAGATGATGAAATGCTTGGCTGTAATCCTGGCCGTGGCCTTTATGGCCGTTCCGGCAAGTGCCATGGAGAAGAACATGGTTTATTCTTCGCCCTACAACATCACCACGCTGGATCCCAGTGTTTCCTATTCCACGGAAGTGCAATACATGGCCAACATGTATGAAACCCTGATCAAGGTCAATCCTCCAGGGAGTAAGGAAATGTTCAGTTATGTTCTGGCTACAGGATTCACGGCATCCGATGACGGGTTGGAGTACACCTTTACCCTGAGAAAGGGGGTTAAGTTTCACGACGGTACAGCCTTCACCGCTGAGGCCGTTAAATTTTCCATCGAACGCACCACAAAAATTGGCAAAGGTGCGGCCTTTATCTGGGGAGACCTGAAAGAGGTCAATATTGTCGATGACCACACTGTCAAACTGATATTGAAGTCGCCGGCACCCCTGCCAATGATCGCAGCCTCTGCCAATGGGTCTTACATTATGAGTCCCTCGGTCGGGGACAAGGGTCAGGAGTGGTTCGATCAGGGCAACGAAGCCGGTTCCGGTCCCTACACCCTGAAAAACTACAAGAGTGGTGAGAGCTGGATTCTGGCCAAGTTCGACGATTACTGGGGCGGCTGGAGCGGCAAGCATGTGGAAAATATCCTGGTGAAATACACCAAGGAGGGGTTGGTTCAGCTGAAAATGCTGCAATCCAACGAAGCCATGCTGGCGGGTAGAATACCCATCGACAGCTATCCCAAGGTCCAAAAAGCAGCCAACACCAAAGTGATCTCCGGGCCGAGTTATGTCAACTACATGGCTTTCTTCAACACCACGCGTCCACCGCTGGATCAACAGAAAGTACGTAAGGCACTGGCCCACGCCATACCGTATGACGACCTCATCAAGATCGGTTGGAACGGGGCAGCCACCCAGGCCCGCGGCCCGGTGCCCAAAGGGCAGTTTGGCTATTCCGAAAAGGTCATCCAGTACGAATACAACCTGGAAAAAGCCAAGAAACTACTGGCCCAGGCCGGTTTTCCCGACGGCGGCTTCAAGCTGACCCTGACCTATGCGGCAGAAAATGTCTCCGAGGGACGCATTGCCCCCCTGATTCAGGGTGAATTTAAAAAACTGGGCATCGAGGTCGAGGTCAAGGGCATTGTCTGGACATCCCAGTGGGCCAAGGCCAAGGGAAACCCCAAAGAGGCTCAGGATATCTTTTTGCTGATGTGGTGGCCCACCTACAGCGATCCTTACGAAACCCTCTATACACTGCTGCATAACGAAAAAGACAAACCGGTCTGGAACCTGGCTTATTATGTTAATCCGGCTTACGACAACATGATCCGCAAGGCCTATGAAATGACCGGCAGCAACCCTGACAAGGCTCTGGATCTTTACATCCAGGCCCAGAACATGGTGCAAAAGGATGTGCCCGTGGCCTGGCTGGTGGACATTGTAGCAGAATGGCCCATGAACGAAAAGCTGCAGGGTCTGGTCATCAACCCGGCCTATCCCAATACACCCTTCTTTTATGACATGTATATAGAATAAATAAGGAACGAATAACGGACAGGGTCCCGGCTTTTTTAGCGGGACCAATTAAAATGGTTAACCGGCTGTCATGAATTTGATACTTTTCACCCTCAAACGCTTTGCCGGGCTCGCGGCTTTGCTGCTGGTTCTCAGCGTACTGGTCTTCTTCTTTACGCGGGCAATTCCGGGTGATGTGGCCGCCCTGTATGTGGGCGGAAATGCCAAGCCGGAACAGATCGAACAGGCCAGGCTGGAGCTGGGCCTGGATAAACCCCTCTACACCCAGTACCTGCGTTACATGGGCAAACTGCTTCAAGGTGATATGGGGCTTTCCCTGAGAACCCACCGTCCGGTGTTGAAAGATCTGTCGGAGAAAATCCCCATGTCCCTGGAGCTGGTGCTGCTGGCCTTGATTGTTGCCGTCCTGCTGGGCATAACTCTCGGGGGTATCGCCGCTATAAAGCAGGGCACCTTGGTGGATGAATGGATCAAATGGTTTACGGCAGCAGCTGTGAGTCTACCCATCTTTTTCCTGGCCCTCTTGCTGCAGCTGGTTTTTTTCGATCAACTGGGCTGGTTCCCTCTGCAGGGAAGGCTGGACAGTATGCTGGAGTTCACACACCCCATCGAATTGATTACGGGCTTCAGTTTTGTGGACAGCCTGGTCACCGGAAACTTTACCGCGTTTTTCAACGTGGCCTGGCACATGGTGCTTCCGGTGGCCGCCCTGACCCTGGGGCCTCTGGGGTTTATTGCCCGCCTGACCCGTTCCTCGCTGTTGGAAGTGATGACCCAGGATTACATTCTGGCGGCGCGGGCGTCGGGCCTCAGCGAAGGTGTGCTCTATTTCAGGTATGGGCTGCGCAACGCACTCTCACCCATCCTGACCGTGATCGGGCTTATGGTGGCCCTGACCATGCTGAACACCTTTTTTGTGGAGATGATTTTCAACTGGCCGGGTATCGGTTATTACGCCTTGATCGCCATCACCAGCCTCGATTTCCCGGCCCTGATGGGGGTGACCTTTGCCGTTGGTTCTATCTATGTTCTGGCCAATACAGCCACCGACATCATGCGTAGGCTGGTTGATCCACGCATCAAGTGACGTGCTGCTATGCAAGTGAAAACATACGATTTTAATAAATTGGCCCAGGAGGCCCTCGAGGACCACCGCAAGGCAAGGGGCTACAATCTGCGCCTGTTTTTAAGGAAAAAACTGGCGGTTTTTTCGACACTGGTTCTGATCATCATCATGCTGTCGGCTATTTTTGCACCGTGGGTGGCGCCGTATCCGGAACAGGGCAAGGGTGCCACCAACCTCGAGGAGAGATTACAGCCTTTTTCAAGAAAGCATTTTTTAGGAACGGATATCTATGGCCGCGACCTTTTGAGCCGGGTTATTTTTGGTGCCCGTGTTTCCGTATTCGGCGGCTTTTTTATCGTATTGATGGCCGCCGTGATCGGCGTACCCCTGGGTCTGTGGGCCGGATATCGCGAGGGCGTATCCGGGGCGATTATCATGCGCACCGTTGAGCTGGTGCTCTCTTTTCCAACAGCGCTGGTGGCCATGGCCGTGGCGGTGGTCATCGGTGCTGGAACGATGACGGCACTGATTGCACTGGTCATCCCCTGGTGGCCCTGGTACACCCGTCTGGTGCAGGGCGAGGTGCTGTCACTAAAAAACATGCTCTACATCGAAGCCGCCCAGATGCTGGGCTATGGTAGAGTCTATATTCTGTTGCGCCATCTGTTGCCCAATGTTCTGGCACCGGTCATTGTCATGATGCTGCTGGATGTGGGTCCGGCTATCATCGCCATCGGTGTGCTCAGTTTTCTGGGCCTGGGCACCCAGCCCCCCAATGCCGACTGGGGACTCATGGTCTGGAATGGCGCCCAAAACCTTCTAGGAGAATGGTGGATTGCCATCGCTCCGGGATTTGCCATGTTTCTGCTGGTGACGGCCTTCAACATTTTCGGGGATAGCCTGAAAGAGATCCTGGATCCAAATTAAACCGGATGAATATCTCAAGCAAAACACAGCAAGAGCCAATTCTCAGCGTGGAAGATCTGACCGTCAACTTTGAGGGGTCCCGGGGTGTGGTGAGGATTCTCGAAGGGATCGAATTCACACTTTACGCCGGAGAAATCCTGGCCCTGGTCGGTGAAACCGGCTGCGGCAAAAGTGTCACTGCCAAGTCACTGCTTGATTTGATCCCCCAGCTTTCCCGTCAACGCACAGGCTGTGTCTCCTTTGATGGGACAGATTTGCTCAAACTGTCCAACCGTGAACTCAGTCGCGTGCGGGGCAGATCCATCGCCATGATATTCCAGAACCCCCAGTCCAGCATCAATCCGGTGTTTACCCTGGGGGAACAGATTTTCAGGCTGATCCGCATGTACCTGCAGGATGAAATCGACCAAAAATGCAAGCAGCAAAACTTGAAAGAAAAAACAGCAATTCGCCTAATAGCCAAAGAAAAGCTGGCTGAGGTGGGCTTGACCGAAACGGACCGCCTGCTGAAGTCATATGCTCATGAGATCAGCGGCGGCATGGCCCAGCGCTATAAAATTTCACTGGCCCTTTTAAGCTCACCAGAAATCCTGATTGCCGACGAAGCCACATCGGCTTTGGATGTAACCGTGCAGGCCCACATCCTCAAACTCCTGAAAAAGATGTCGCAGAAAACGGGCACCGCCATTCTTTTTATCACCCATGACCTTGGGATAGCTGCCCAAATATGTGATCGCGTGGCCGTGATGTATTCCGGGCGCATTGTGGAGATCGGCAACACGATGGATATTTTTCAAAAACCCCTGCACCCCTATACGCGGGGGCTGCTCGATGCGGTCCCCAAGCTGGGGGAAAAAGACCCGCTGCGGTTTATCTCGGGGATGATCCCCGATCTTTCGAATCCGCCGCAGGGCTGCCGGTTTCATCCCAGGTGTGACCATCGGATGGCGATCTGCCGCACTCAAAAACCGCTTTATAAAAATAATGACAGAGGCCATGCCGTGACGTGTCATCTATACAATGCAAAGGCGGCAGGTTAAACAAGATGCCAGGCGCATTGATCAACATAGAGAACATAAAAACCTATTTCCCTCAAAAAAAAACGTTCATGGGAAAGGTCACTACATGGATCAAAGCGGTCGACGGGGTAACCCTGAAGATTTTCACCGGAGAGTGTCTCGGGCTGGTGGGAGAGTCAGGCTGCGGCAAAAGCACCCTGGGGCGAACTATTTTAAAGCTGGCTCCGCTCAAGTCGGGGAACATCCGATTTAACGGTGAGGAAATACAGCATCTGGACGATCGTGGATTTCAACCCTTCAGGCCCAAAATGCAGATGGTATTCCAGGACCCGCGCGCGTCTTTGAATCCCAAAATGACGGTACTACAGATCTTAAGCGAGGCGCTTGCCATTTGTCCCGAAATCGATAAAAAGCAGTATATGCAAAGGGCCACGGAACTGATGAACATGGTGGACCTGCGTCCCGAACACCTGTTTCGTTATCCTCATGAATTCAGCGGTGGGCAGCAGCAGCGGATCTGTATTGCCCGCGCTCTGGCCACCCAACCCGAGTTCCTCGTGTTTGATGAGGCCACCAGTGCCCTGGATGTTTCCGTACAGGCTCAGATTATCAACCTCATGGCGGATCTGCAGAAACGGTTGAACCTGACCTACCTGTTCATCAGCCATGACCTGAGCATAATGGAGCATATCTGCCAGCGGGTAGCCGTGATGTATGCCGGCAGGGTCATGGAAATTCAAGATGCAGATGCATTGTTTTCGTCTCCCCGGCACCCATACACCAAGGCGCTGCGTGATGCGGTGCCCATAGCCGATCCGACAAAAAAGGACGGGATGGCCATCCTTAAAGGAGAGGTTCCGAGTTTGCTGAATCCGCCGGGTGGATGTCGGTTTCATCCAAGGTGTCCGCATGCCACTCAGAGATGTAAAAATGAGGTCCCGGAAGCCGACCCGGTCAAGTCCGGCAACTGGGTTTGCTGCCACGACCACAGAACCCTGTGGGAAAAAGGACTCTTAGAAAATGAAAGGAATAAATGATGAGCCGACTACTGGGCATAGCCGGGATCCAAATGAATGTGGTTCAGGGTCAGGACAACACCGATATGATGCTGAAAAAGATGAATGCTGTGAACACCCTGTTCCCGTGGGTTGAGATTATTTTTTTCAGTGAACTCTGTCTTAACGGCCTGGATATGAAATTGGCGATGCCGATTCCGAATCTTTACCTGGAAAAGCTAGGCAAATGGGCCAGGGACAATAAAAAATGGGTCATCCCCGGATCGTTTTATGAAAAAGAAGAAAATAAAATTTACAACACAGCCGTAGTGATATCCTCCGGAGGGGATGTGATTGCCAGGTATCGCAAAATCTTTCCCTGGCAGCCTCTGGAAACTTCGGATCCCGGTGAGAGCTTTTGTGTCTTCGATATTCCGGGAAAAGGTCGATTCGGTCTTTGCATTTGCTATGATCAGTGGTTCCCGGAACTGGCCAGAACTCTGGCACTGATGGGGGCGGAGGCCGTTTTTTGCCCGACGGCCACCAGTACTCCGGATAGGACACAGGAATTGATCATGGCTCAGGCCAATGCGATTGCCAATCAGTATTATTGGTTCAGCCTCAACGGGGTCGGTGCCGGAGGTATCGGTCGATCGGTCTTTGTGGATCCTGAAGGAAGGATTCTCCAAAATTCAGGAGAAGGCGAGCGGGTTATGACCCAGGTCATCGATCTGGATGTTGTTGCCCGAGTGCGCGAATACGGTACGATGGGACAATGCCAGGTTTGGAAGTCCTTTAGAGATTACAAGGGCAAGTTTGCAATATATCAGGAAGGCGTGTATAAAAGTAAAGGTTTTAATAATATCGGCCCTTTAAAGCGCCACACCAAAATAGGCGGATAGCAGGAGCTCACCTGGAAGCTGCAGACGGGTATCCCCCTCCTAATTTCCGGCCTGAGAACTGCCGGTACTCCCTACTGCCGTTCTACGCCGCATGAAAAGATAGCCCACGGACCCTGAAAATACGAGAGAGGCCCAGAACAGAAATGGGAATCCGGTCCCAAATTTTGCCAGCCAATTCCCGACTGGTGGTGCAAAGACACCGGCAATCCCCATAACAGACATATTCAGCCCTATTGCTGATCCAGCAAACCGTGTGCCAATGCCTTTTTCCTCAATGATTGCCGTCATGGTGATGGCCATGAATCCGTCACGTGAGAAGCCTGCCAGCAAAACTGCCGCCGAGATCAAAACCCCGCTGGAAAATCCTAAGAGACCGGTTCCTATGCCAATCAATAATGCTGCCGCCATCAGGAAACCACGGCGGCTTCCAACACGGTCGGAAAGCAGAGCAATGGGGATCGCACAGAGCATGCTCACCGCGTGAAAAGATGCAAGCGTGCTGTCGGCTATTGCTGGTTCCCAGCCCAAGCCCCGCAGGTAGAGTGGCAGGAAGCCCAACATCCCGTTGACACATCCGGACACACCCGCGGTCGCTATACAGAGTATCCACACGTTGCGTAAACGCATCACGTGTCCGATGGTTTGTCGAAAGGCGATCATTTGATTGCTTTGCCGGTCGTCAGCCTTCGCATTTTCCTGTGAAAACCACCAGAACATACCAAACAGAATCGCTACCGCACCATACCCGAAAAGCACATTCCGCCAGCCGCCAAATATCGGCGAAAAGACGGTTGCCGCCAAAAGCGCCCCTAAGAGAAATCCCATCGCCATCCCAACTGAAACAACGCCATTCGCCATGCCAAGTTGTTCTTTGGGAAACCAGATACCACACGCCTTATGGACATTCATCGGGATCGACCATTGCGCAAAGCCTGTTATGAGCGTGGTAAGTGCCAACATCGTGAAGCCGTTCGAAAGACCCCGAGCCGCACCAGCTATCCCCATCAATAGACAAGCAACAGCAAGTGTCCGCCTGGGTCCGAACCGGTCACCGACTGGACCACCGATGAGACCCACCAAAATGCCCAACATCGAGCCGGCCCCCCATATCCAGCCGACCTGCACCAGGCTCAAGCCTAAATCTGCGGAGATTTCATCAAACAGCACCGGCAGGGACATTTGCGGAATCGCCACCACAAATGTGAATGTAAACGTTGATATTGTAAGAACCAGCCATTTGTAGGATTCTGATTGGACATGAGTTGTGTGTGCTTTCATAAGAACGGAACATAGTTATGACAACCGCTATAACTTAAGTATAGTTCTGGGTATATTAAGACATTCAAAGATTTACCAAATTGTTTCAACTTCTAAAAATTCCAAAATCTGTCTGTCTGACGTTACCAGCGGTAGTCCCAGAATTCTGGAAGTGGCCGCGATGATCTGGTCTGCTCTTGACTCTTAATTCAACCTTTCGTTACATGTTTGTTAAGTAGGGAGAAAAGAAAGGCAGTAATAGTCACTGTTCAAAGACTGAAAAAAAGCGGGTTGAAATTCAAATTCATGCCTAATTAAGACTAAGAGTCAAGAGCAGATTTGACCCCTTTGTTGTGACCCCTTTGTTGACCCCTTTGTGAAAATTGAAATTTTCAGGTGCTGAGTTTCAGATGTCTGGAGTTATAGTTCCTGTCTTAGGGATCTGAGACCTGAACGCTGAAACCTTACACTCAGCTTTCAATGAACGCTTTGAATTTCCCGAGACCTTCCTTGATTTCCGGCGGTTCAATGCCCGAATAGGCCAGGCGGATGTAAAAGTTATCTTCACCTTCCAGGGGGCGGCCGAAGTGCAGGCGGGTGCAAAAGGAAACGCCGGTCTCCTGCAGCACGGTTTTTCGAAAATCATCGTAGTTGCTGAGGCCTGTTTTCTGCATGGCCCTGGTAACATTGGGCCACAGGTAAAATGTAGCGTTGGGCCGCAGGCAGTGCACCCCTTCAATGGTGTTTAAAAAATCCACCGTCATGTCGCGCCGCTCTTTGAGGGTCGCTAAAATTTGCCGGCATTCGGTCTGGTCACCGGTCAACCCTTCGATGGCGGCATATTGAACGAAATGGTTGGAACAGGATTCCTCGTTGACATTGAGCTTGATGATGACATCGATGATTTTTTTGGGGCCGATGGTGGCCCCCAGGCGCCAGCCGGTCATGGCAAATTTTTTGGAGAAGGTATACAAAATAACGCAGCGTTCGCGCATCCCGGGCAGTGTTACCAGGGATTTACTTTGACCGCCATAGCGGATGTCGAAATAAGCCTCATCACATAAAACATACAGATCGTGTTTGAGCACCAGTTCGGCAATCTGCTCCAGCTCCTTAGACGAGCATTCCGCACCGGTGGGATTTTGCAGGTCGTTTAGCACCAGCAGTTTTGTGCGGGGTGTGATCCGGTCGGCCAGCATGGCGGTGTCGATGTCGAATTTATCCTTGCTTTCGATGTAGCCGTAGGGCACGGCCTTGCCGCCGTGGAACTCAATTTGGGATTCATAGATGGGATAGCCCGGGTTGGGGTAGAGGACCTCGTCTCCCGGATTCATCATTGCCAGGAGGAATTTGGCGATCGTCGGCTTGCCGCCCGGCTGAATGGCCACATTCTCCATTGAATACTCAACATTGCGATTGGTGCCGATATCCTCGGCCAGCAGCTCCCGCAGCCGGGCCACACCGGCATTGGGGCAATAGTTGGTATGACCGTCTCGCATGGCTTTAATGCCGGCCTCGAGCACATTGACCGGTGTTTTTAGATTCAGGTCTCCCAGGTGAAACGGATAGACCTTGTTGCCCTGGGCGGCAAAGGCCGCGGCTTCGGCTGAAACGGCAAAGGCTGTTTCGGTACCCAACTGATCGACGCGTTTTGCTAGTGTCATTTTATCCTCTTTGTTTTAGCTAAATAGTTGATTGGTTGATAGGTTAACTAGGGTAATAGGATTTCAACCGATTTAACTATTTGACTGATTAACTACCCTCGAAAACCGGCAATTTCAAATCATCGGCGTTGACGATACTGGGCGCAGCTTTGGGTGAATCGGATTCGAGGAACGGCAATATATCCGGGTGGTTCCAGACCGGATAGCCCATCAGCAGCCCGGCGACATTGCTGGCTGCCAGGGTGGCCATGCCTTCTCTGGTCCAGCGGGTAGCCGAGGCAATGTGGGGGACAATGACGACATTGTCCAGATCGACCAACCCCGGCTTCATGTCCGGCTCATCTTCGAACACGTCCAGGCCGGCCCGAAAATCCGGATGCCGGCGGCAATGATCAACCAGGGCCGCTTCGTCAACCACCGGACCGCGACTGGTGTTTATCAAAATGGCATTATCTTTCATCAGCGCCAGGCGCTCGGTATTTATCAGGTGGTGGGTGTTGTCATCCAGTACGGTATGCACGCTGACGCAGTCGGCTTCCCGCAACAATTCCTCGAGGCTCTCCACCCGTTTGCAGGATACCGGTTCTTCCCCACGGGATTTGAGAAAATCGCTGTAGGCGGCGATGTAGTCTTCCAGGTCTTTGTTGGGATAGATGTCATGATAGACAAGATTCATCTTGTGGCCTTCGACCATCATGCGGGCGTAGGTGGCGCCGATGCGGCCGGCACCGATAACCCCCACTGTTTTGCGCCACAAAAGCTCGCCCAGAAAAAGTGTCATCAGCCAGCCCTTGTATTTGCCGGCCCGCAGAAACCGTTCGGCCTCACCGGTGCGGCGGGCAGCCGCAAAGGTCAGGGCCACGGCCATCTGGGCCGTGGTTTCGGTCAAAACCCCGGGCGTGTTTCCCACCGGGATTCCGTGTTGGGTGGCGGCATCCACATCCACATTGTTATAGCCGACGGCCACATTGCTGTAGGCCTTGCCGCCGCCGGCCTTGAGGGTGCCAAACAGCTCGTCTCCCCAGTCCTCGGTCAACTGCCCCAGGACGGCATCGCACTTTTGGCCCATGGCGGTCTTGATGTCTTCAACACTGAGGACATCCGTGACGGTGCAAACTTCCACCTTGCAATCCGCCCGGATAAGGCGTTCCAGCCACAGAGAACCGGGTAGTAGCTTGGTGACAATCACGCGTTTGCTGCCGGAAGGATTGTGGGTCTCCCATTTCTTTGGCGCCATGGCGAATACCTCCTTGAAGAAAATAGAAGATAATGCCCGTTTTTAGGCTATATCCGAGCACTTCAATGTTGATTAATGGCAACTGTTGAGATTGTCAATATATTTTTACTATTTTTATGATTATTTCAAAATACTCTAATAAAGTTGGTGATATGCTCAAAATCTTCTATTTTCAACCATATTACAGCTTATATGGCTGTAATTATAGCGCGATATTACCGCTTTCAGCTATACTTTAGAAAAGAACAGCAAACTAAAGTCTTGGATAAAATTGCCGATTAAAACCTTATCCACTCAAGGCTAAATAAAGAAATTTATTTGCTAAATTATATGCATTTTAATATCCGATAGAGGGAAACAGAATAAAATGAGTATGCAATTGAATGTACCGCTGGAATCTGAAAATTTAAAAAAGGTGGCACCAGATATTGAAGCAACTTCATCAGAGTATGGTAGCGAACTCGTTGAAGTTTTTTTGAAGGCGGGAATCGTAACCTCAAAGCAAGTTCAGCATGCCCGGCGCGTATCATCAAAGGTAGAGACTCCTAAGCCGCTGACTGTTTTATTCAAAGAGCTCAATTTTATTACCCATGATCAAATTATAAACGCATTGCAGAATACACCCATCTCAATGCCTTTGGGTAATCTACTGGTGGAATTAGGTCATATTCGTCAAGCGGACTTGCAAGTTGCATCAGATATACAGGCAAGTGAAAATTCAAAACAAGACCTTGAAAAAATCCTTGTCGATCAGCGCCTCATAGACGAGGAGGCATTGATGCAAACTAGGGCTCTTAAGCTTGGTGTACCCTATATCGAGCCGGATTTGTCGAATATCGATCGAACGCTTTTATCCATGGCTCCAATCAATTGGTATAAAAAACACAATTTGATACCTGTCCGGCGTGAAGCGCAGGTCTTTCGAATCGCCTTTGCAGATCCTCTTAACAAGCAGGATCTGGAGGCTGCCAGGCAGGTATTTGGCAATAACCTCTTGCCTGCCATCGCTAGCAAAGAGTTCCTTGAAAAAGTGATAGAATGGGCGAAGCGTGGAAATAAAAAAGAAGAAACCGCATCTTCTATTGAAAGCGCGACGGTTATACTGGTCAATAAAATCATTTTGGCAGCGATTGAGAAAAACGCCAGCGACATACACATTGAACCGTACCATGATAATTTGCGCGTTCGTTTTCGCCAGGACGGGGTTTTAATTCCCTTCGAAAATTTCCCCAAAAATGTTATTCCATCCCTTACAAGTCGAATAAAAGTTATGTGTAATGTCGATATTACGGAAAAGAGGAGACATCAAGGTGGAAGAATCCTTTTCGAGTACCCGGAGGGGGAGCTTGACCTTCGCGTTTCGTTTTATGTGTCTATTCATGGTGAGAAGATAGTTATTCGGCTGTTGAATCGAAAGGGCCTGCTATTAAAGATCGAAGATGTGGGGATGTCGGCGCAGATATTGGAGCGATTTAAAAAAGACGCTCTTCATAAGCCGAGCGGTGTCATCCTGATTACAGGTCCGACCGGTTCAGGGAAAACCACAACGGTTTATAGTTGCATCCATAGCATTAATGACCCCCAGACCAGCATTATTACCGCCGAGGAACCCGTTGAATATGTAATCGATGGAATCACCCAATGTTCCATTAATCCTAAGATCAATCTCACCTTTGAAGAAACCCTGCGTCACATTGTCCGCCAAGATCCGGATGTGATTGTAATTGGGGAAATTCGAGATAATTTCTCAGCTGATGTTGCTGTTCAGGCAGCTTTAACAGGACACAAAGTACTGACGACGTTTCACACCGAGGACAGTATCGGCGGTCTAATTCGTCTATTAAAGATGAACATCGAAGCGTTTTTAATTTCCTCCACAGTTGTAAGTGTGTTGGCCCAAAGGTTGGTACGGAAAGTATGTCCAAATTGTAGTGAGCCCTATAAGCCTACCGCTGCTGAACTCCAAAATTTAGGCTACACGGCAGATGATATCATCGGAATGTCATTTCAGAAAGGCCGCGGTTGTTCCATTTGTCACCATACCGGCTATAGAGGGCGTGTAGGGGTTTTTGAGTTACTTGTTCTCGACGAGTTCGTGCGCAATGCCATAATTGAATTGAAAACAAGCCAGGAAATCCGTCGGATCAGTATTGAATCAACGGGCCTTTTAACCTTGTTTGAAGACGGAATTTTTAAAGCAGCATCTGGAATTACAACTATTGATGAAGTTTTCCGCTGCCTTCCTCAACTCCAAAAACCCAGGCCTTTACAAGATTTGCGAAGGTATTTAGGAGGAATATGATGGCCGACCAAGAAGGTTTTGTTGAAATAATCAACTCTCAGTTAAACTCGGATAAAGCGCAGCTGCCCGTATTTAACAAAACAGCAATGCGAATACAAAATGAGATCGCTAAAAGGGAACCTGATGTTCAATTAATCGAAAAATTGATTGTAAGTGACCAAGCGCTAACGGGTGAAGTCTTAAAAGTCTCTAATTCATCTTTTTACAAAGGCCTGCAACAAATAACAACCATCCAACAGGCAGTGGTACGTTTAGGGATAAATGAAGTTTCTAATATCACCACGCTTATCACCCATAAAAATCACTTCCGCTCGAATGATCCAGTTTTAAATGATATTATGCGAAACCTTTGGCGACATTCTGTGGGATGTGCCATCGGGTCACATTGGTTAGCGGGCCATTGCGGCCTGCATGGGATTAAGCATGAATCTTTTTTTGCCGGTCTACTACATGATGTAGGAAAACTTCATATTCTAAAAATCGCGGATAATCTGAAAAAAAATAACGGGACCGGTGCTCAAATTTCCAATGCGCTGCTAACCGAAGCTATGGATAGTTTACATACCGAATGCGGATCTGAGCTTATGCGTCAATGGAATTTACCCGAAAAATATTGTGAAATAGCTCGCGAGCACCACACTGATGAATTTGACTCCAAAAACTTATTATTGGCGCTGGTAAGAATGGCAGACAAGACCTGCCACAAACTGGGGATTGGTTTGCGTAAAGAATCATCATTGGTCTTGTCTGCAACACCTGAATCCGTGGTGTTACGATTATCTGAAGTGGATCTAGCGAATCTTGAAATATTTATAGAAGACACGCACGTTTTCCAGTGAGTGATGATCTGGGACGAGCGCTAAGAAAAGGGTGGACTCTATATAATAGCATACCCTTGGAAATTTGGTGGTGGACAACAAAAGAATATTAATTGTGGATAAGGAAGTCCCAATTCGAGACTTACTCGATCCATTTTTAGCTCCGGCTTTGATACAAACGCTCGAATACCCATAGCCGCAGCTTTTTGTTGATTGATCCGGTTATATCTTTTTAAGAAAGCGATTACTTCTTCCAGTACGGATCCCGCAGGGCTTTCTTGGTAATTTTGCCCGAACCGGTTTTGGGCAGTTCATCCAGAAAAATGATGGTTTTCGGTGTCTTGTAGGCGGCCTGGTACTCTCTGCAAAACTGGATAATTTCTTTTGCGGTGGCCGATTCGTTTTCCTTGAGCACCACAGCGGCCGTTACGGCTTCCCCCCACTTATCGTCCGGCACGCCGAAGACAGCGGCTTCCAGCACTTTGGGGTGCATGTAGAGCACATTTTCCACTTCGGTTGAATACACGTTCTCACCGCCGGTGACGATCATATCTTTGCGGCGGTCGACGATGTTGACGTACCCTTCCGCATCGATAACCGCCAGATCACCTGTGCGAAGCCATCCATCGGCAAAGGCCTGTTCGGTTTCTTGCGGCAGGTTCCAGTAACCGGGCGTAACGGTATCCCCGCGAACCCAGATTTCTCCCACCTGCTGATCATCCGCCTTTATGGGCACACCGGTTTCGTCGACGACTTTAAGGTCCACACCGATGAAGGGTCGGCCGGTCCTGGATTTGTACTTAAGCTGTTCATCCGGCGGCAGTTCTTGCAGATGCTTTTTTAAAATACTGAAGGTCAGATAGGGGCTGGTTTCGGTCATGCCGTAGGTTTGAATGTAATCACAGCTAAACGCTTCGGTGATGCTTTTGACCACCTGGGGCGCGATGGGCGCCCCGCCGCTTAAAATCACACGCAGACTGGAATAATCAAATTCAGCGACCTTGGGGTGTTTGATCATCAGATTGAGCATGGTGGGAATCAGGTTGCTCAAGGTGATGCGTTGCTGCTCAATGGTTGCCATTACCGTTTCGGGCTCAAACTGGCCCACCATCACATGGCGCCCACCCACCCAGGTAACGGCAAATGTGGCCCAGGCATCGGCCAGATGAAACATCGGCGCAATATGCCCCCAGACGTCACTGTCCACCAGCTTGAGTTCGGCAATGGTTCCCAAGGCATGCAGGCAGACATTTTTGTGGGTCAGCATGACGCCTTTTGGGCGTCCGGTGGTTCCGCTGGTATAGTAAAGATGGGCGATATCATTTTCCCCCACGGCCACAGGTTCAAAGGGGCCGGAATGGCATTTTATGGCTTCATCATAACTGAAATACGGGACTCCCGGTGAAGCACCGGGCGTATCGTCGATCCAGATAATCCCCTTCAACGGCGTGTCTTCATCCAGGATTCCTCTGACCAGGGAGGCGAAGCGGGATCCGGACACCAGCCACCGGGTTCCGGAATCATTTAAAATATAGGCAATTTCTCTGGCGGCCAGGCGATAGTTGAGTGGATTTAAAATGGCACCGATTCCCGCGGCGGCATAATAGGTCTCCAGGAACGCATGGGAATTGACCTCCAGGATAGAGATACGATCTGCAGGCTGAATTGCCTGTGCCTGGAAGAACCGTGCCAGGCCTGTCACCCGATCACCGATTTCGGCATAGGTAAATGAGCGGTTGCCATCTAGCACGGCAACCCTGTCCGGATAAAAATCCAGCGCTTTTTTCAGTGTCATCCAGATGTCCAATGGTGTCTTCCTCTCTGTTTTGTCCTTATCTCCAAAAGCAAAATGATTCTGATGTTTTCGCTATTTTATCATGGTTTCTTTTACAGTCAAGTTGCGCTGAGCGTTGCTAAATTGATTGAGATATACTAATAAAAGTTATGGTTTTAATTAATAGCAAATAATTTCTTAAAGGATCGTTTTACATGGAACTGGACATCAAAAGTTTTGCTGAAGATTTTGACCCGAGTTTTAAAATATTCCATGAGTTGATGGCCAAGAAGGTCGGGCAGGTCCTGCTGGTCTCTACTCCTTACGATGCCTGGATCATGGAGGAGGACTGCCGTCTTTCCGAGAGAATCATTCATGAATACCGCGGGCTGAATCTCAGCAACCCGCCCCGGTTTACCTGGGTCTCCACGGCGGAAGAGGCCCTTTCAGCGCTTTCTGAAAAAAAGTTTGACCTGGTTATCACCATGCTCCAACTGGCCGACATGGATGCCTTTATGCTGGGGCAGAAAATTAAAGAAAAAGATCCTGAGCTGCCGGTCATCCTATTGACCCACAGCGCCCTGCCGTCGGAGGAATCCAGCCGGGTATTTATGCAGCCGCCAGGAATCGACCGCACTTTTGTCTGGTCGGGGGACACCGATATTCTGGTGGCCCTGGTAAAAAGCGCCGAAGATGGGATGAACGTCGGCCGGGACACGGATCTGGCCGGCATCCGGGTTATTCTCTTTGTTGAAGATTCGCCCGTCTACATTTCAACCTTGCTGCCCGTTCTTTACCGGGAACTGGTAAGCCAGACCCAGGCCCTTTTACAAAAGGGGCTCAACGAAGAACACCGCCTGCTCACCATGCGCGCCCGGCCGAAAATTCTGGTTGCCCGCAATTACGAAGAGGCCGTCGGACTCTACCAAAAGCATGAACCCTATGTGCTGGGGGTTATTTCCGATGTGCGCTTTCCGCGCAACGGCAAACTGGATCACGATGCCGGGGTGAACTTTTTATCCAAAATCAAAAATAAAAGATTCGACATTCCCCTGTTGCTGACCAGCTCTGAATCTTCCAATGCCGCGAAGGCCGCATCGATTCCGGCTGTTTTTGTCGATAAAAATTCACCGTCCCTGATCGCCGAGGTGCGCTCTTTTTTTATGGAACAGCTTGGTTTCGGTGATTTTATATTTCGCAAACCGGATGGCCTGGAAATCGCCCGGGCCACCGATCTGGGTTCCTTCGAGAAGTGTGTTAAAGAAATTCCCGAAGATTCCTTCGTGCACCACACCGGCCGCAATGATTTTTCCCGCTGGCTGTTTGCCCGCACGGAAATAAACCTGGCTTCCAAGGTACGCCCTATCCGGGAAGAGGATTTTTCAAGTGTCGAAAATCATCGCCGGTATCTTTGTTCGATTATTCAGGCCCGGCTCAGGCAGCGGCAAAAAGGCGTGGTGGTAAATTTTGAGGCCGGCGAATTTGATCTGGATACGGAATTTTTCAAAATCGGCAAGGGTTCCCTGGGCGGAAAAGCCCGGGGTCTGGCCTTTGTGTCCAACCTGCTGCAGCGGTCGGCCGCGCTTCATAAAAAATATGAAGATATCAATATTTTTATTCCCCGCACCATGGTGATTACCACTGAAGGCTTCGATGCCTTTGTTGAGGAAAATGATTTAAAGGGGCTTTCCAAGTCGGAGGCCGGCGATGAAGAAATTGCCGCCGCCTTTTGTAAGGCGGACTTTCCCGGGTGGATTGCCGATGACTTAAAAGCCTATCTGGTGAGCATCACCTATCCCCTGGCAGTTCGCTCTTCCAGTTTGCTGGAAGATGCCCAATTTCGGGCCTATGCCGGTCTTTACCGGACCTACATGCTTCCCAATAACCATCCCGATCTGCAAACCCGGCTGGAACAGCTGATTCACGCCATCAAGCTGGTGTATGCCTCCACGTATTTTCAGAGCCCGCGGGCGTTCTCAAAACGGGTGGGTCATCGCACGGAAGAAGAAAAAATGGCGGTTATCATTCAGCAGCTCGTTGGCGAGTATTATGGGGAGTATTTCTATCCGGCCATATCGGGGGTAGCCCAGTCTTACAATTACTATCCGTTTTCCAAAATGAAACCGGAAGAAGGGATTACCACCATTGCTATGGGCCTGGGAAAAACGGTGATGGAGGGAGAAAAAGCCCTGCGGTTTTCTCCCAAATATCCCCAGATCCTGCCCCAGCGGACCAGCGTGGAAGATATTCTGGAAAATTCCCAGCGCTATTTCTTTTCCCTGAAAATGGGCGGCCCCTATCCGGAACTCGGGATCAATGAAGATGCCAACCTTTCAAAACGAGAGGTTGATGAGGTCACCGAAGACCCACCAATGAAAAAGCTGGCCAGCACTTACTTTCCTGATGAGCATCGCATCCGCGACACCACCCACGTCCCGGGCTACCGGATCCTGACGTTTGCCCAGATCCTCAAATTCGATTTGTTTCCACTGAGCGAATTGTTATTGGATGTACTGGATATGGGCCAGGAGGGAATGGGCTGTCCGGTGGAGCTTGAGTTTTCGGTAAATTGGCCGCAAGATCCGCAAGGCCAGCCGGAATTTGCATTTTTGCAGTTAAGACCCATGACCGCCAGGGCCGAACTCGGTCAGGTTGAAATCAGCGAAGCGGATGTTTCCCGGGCCTTTTGTCATTCTTTTAATGCCCTGGGCAATGCGGAAAAAACGGATATTGCCGACATCCTTTATGTAAAGCCGGATATTTTTGATGCCGGGCGAACCCCGGAGGTTGCCCGCGAGATTGGCGAGCTGAATGCTGTTCTGCTGCAAGAAAAGCGTAAATATCTTCTCATCGGTCCGGGCAGGTGGGGTTCGGCGGACCGCTGGCTGGGGGTTCCGGTAAGCTGGGCTGAGATCAGCGGCGTAGGTGCCATGATTGAAACCTTATCCACAGAGCTAAGGGCAGAGCCGTCCCAGGGATCCCATTTTTTTCATAACATATCCACACTGGGGATCAATTATGTAACCGTTTCTGATGATGAAAAAGACTTTCTGGACTGGGATTGGGTCAAATCTTTGCCGGTTGCCAATGAAACCCCTTTTGTGGCCCATACCGTTCTTGACCGCCCGTTTGTCCTAAAAGTGGACGGCAGAACCTCACGCTGTGTGATGTTTATGGCAGAAAATAGCTCATAGCCCATGAAGCTCATAGCTCATGGTAATAAGGATTTTTATCCTTTTCGACTATCAGCTATCAGCTGAAATGGTCCTGGAGGACAGGTGGCATCAGAAAAACCCGATAAAGCAAAAGAAATTCTGCTGACCGCCCTGGTGGCCAACGGCACCGGTGAGATATTCGAGCTGGATGGCTATGCTGCGGTGGGAATGGCGGGTTCCTTATTAGCGCCCTTAGCCGTGGACCAAACCCGCAACCTGCCCCACGGCAGCGAATTGATGTATCTGCCGGACCGAAAACCCGTATTGCTTAATATCAACACCGGAAAACTCGAAACACTGCAGGAAAACCCCTACGAACCCGGTGAGGCGATTTTTCCTGTTGCGGCTTTCAATTCCCCGGGATATGTGATCACCCGGATCAGCGCCTATCGCGAAACCCAAAGGTCGCAAACCCTGCCGTTGTTCTCTTACGGGGCCGTCGGGTGGCATAAAAAAGGCTTTCGATCGGCCGTGGTCCTGGTGGATCCCGAGCCGCGCCAGGATCTGAGGCGTATGCCGCGCGAAGATGTGATCGCCGGTGTTGATCGGATGCGCAAACAAATGCCGGCCAACCGCCTGCGGGCCCATCTTGACAAATGTGCGCTGACCTACGGGTGCCCGGCCGGCAAAAATTTTTTTCTCGGACGCTATGAAGCCCCCCTGCCGACCTCTAAACAGTGCAATGCCCGCTGCCTGGGTTGTCTCTCCCTGCAGCAAAATTCCGGCATCCACCACAGCCAGGACCGCATCACCTTCACCCCCTCCCCGGAGGAAATCACCGAAGTGGCCCTGGCCCATATCACGCGGGTTGACAAAAGCGTTGTCAGTTTCGGCCAGGGCTGTGAAGGCGACCCCCTGCTGGCGACCCATGTCATCGAACCGGCCATCAGACTGATTCGTTCGCAAACGGGCAGGGGCACCATCAATATGAACACCAACGGCAGTCTGCCAGCCCGTCTGCAGTTACTTTTTGATGCCGGCCTGGACAGCATCCGCATCAGCATGAACAGCGTTCGCAAAGAATGCTATGAGGCCTACTTTCGGCCCCAGGGCTACGCTTTTGCCGATGTCCTCGCAAGTATAGAGGCAGCGCTGGCCCGCAAAAAATTTGTCGCCGTTAACTACCTCAATTGCCCGGGATTCAGCGACACCCCTGGGGAAGCCGCCGCCCTTGCCGGATTTTTGCAGCAGTTTCCGATCAACATGATCCAGTGGCGCAACCTCAACTTTGACCCGGTGCGCTACTGGAAGAAAATGGATGCCGTGGCGTCGTCCGGCAAGCCCATGGGGATGGAAATATTGCTGCAACAGGTACGGAAACAATTTCCGGACTTAAAGTTCGGCTACTTCAATCCACCTAAGGAGAAGTTTTAGTATTCACCGCAGAGGCGCAGAGGTACGCAGAACTCACTTTTTTTGTTTTCCGTTGAGAGGACGGAAAATGAAACGCTGAAGGCAGATTGTTTGGCCTGGTTTTTCCTCTCAGAAAATCAGGCCAAGAAAAAAAAATTCTCTGCGAACTCTGCGGTGAACAAAAAATCACAATGAAATGGATCGAAGTAAAAGTCGCATTTGACCCACCGGGCAATGATCCGGCGGACAAGGACCTGGCCGCAGACCTGATATCCGACATTTTCTGCGATTTTGACCTGCAGGGGGTGGTTGTGGAAGACCCCGCAATCGATCCGGAAGATGATTGGGCGGAAGATGCCGTCGGTCGCGCTGAGTGCAATGCGGTTACCGCATATCTGCCGGAAGACAGTCAAGCCGAAATGCGCTGCCGGACCCTGGAAAATAAATTGCTGCGCCTGAAGAAGGAGTCCGGCTTAATATCACGGATCAGCTATAAAAGACGAGACGATGAAGACTGGGCCCACGCCTGGAAGGCGTATTTCTGGCCCCGGAAGATCAGCCGCCATCTGGTGGTAAAACCGACCTGGCGCGAGTACCAGGCCGCATCCGATGAGATTATTATCGAGCTGGACCCCGGAATGGCCTTTGGAACCGGAACCCATCCGACCACCACCTTGTGTGCAGTATTGATTGAAAATTATTTACACAAAGGTGATTGTTTTCTGGATGTGGGCACCGGATCCGGAATCCTGATGATCGCAGCAGCCAGGCTGGGGGCCGCCCGGGTTTGCGGCATCGATAAGGATGAGACCGCCGTCCAGATCGCTGCCGCCAATTTAAAGCTAAATTCAATTCAGCCCCAAAGGTTTCAGGTAAAAACAGCCAATCTAGTTGATGAAACCAGTGAAACCTATGATATGATAGTCGCCAACATTCTTACCCATGTTGTATTGGACCTGATTGCTGACATCAAGCGCGTGCTAAATCCGGGCGGGATTTTTATCTGTTCGGGAATTATAGAAAAGAACCAGAGCCAGGTGACGGAGGCATTGCAAAATATTGGATTTGAAATTGTCGAAACGGCTGTTAAAGAAGAGTGGGTGGCGATTGCTTCAAGGATAAAGGCAAAAAATGGCACAGGGCGTACGGCACAAGGCTCAAGGTGAACCACTGCATTTGCAGCGTTCGCTTCACTTGCCCTATAAATATCACTCTGGACCTTGAGCCGCGGATCGCTGGCCTTATGCCTTGCGCCAATTGTTTATTGCTCCTATCAATAAAATAATCCGGGAGATGTAATGAGACTGCTACTGGTTGAAGATGACGCCAAAATCGCTTCCTTCATTGTCAAAGGGTTTAAGGCCGAGGGCTTTGCTGTTGATCATGCCGGCGACGGGCAAAACGGATTGCATCTGGCGCTGACCGAGCCCTATGATTCAGCGATCGTCGATATCATGCTTCCCAAACTGGACGGCCTGGCTCTGATCAAAAAGATGCGGCAGGAAAAGGTAAAAACGCCGGTCATCGTATTAAGCGCCAAGGGCTCCGTCGATGATCGTATCAAAGGCTTGCAGACCGGAGGTGATGATTACCTTACCAAGCCATTTGCCTTTTCGGAGCTGTTGGCCCGGGTCCAGGCCTTGATTCGTCGCAGCAGCGATGTGTCGGAGCCCACCAAGCTGGTGGTGGGAGAGGTTACCCTGAACCTTATTACCAGGGAGGTTGTGCGGGCCGGCCAAAAGATTGACCTCCAGCCGCTGGAGTTTTCCCTGCTCGAATATTTAATGCGTAATGCCGGCCGGGTGGTTTCCAAAACCATGATCATGGAGCATGTGTGGAATTATTATTTTGACCCTCTGACCAATGTAGTTGAATCCCGGATCTATAAGTTAAGGGAAAAATTCGATAAAGGTTTTAGCGGCAAGATGATACACACGGTGCGCGGGGTGGGTTATGTCCTTAAAGAAGAAAATAGCTAATATCCGCCATACCCTGGCCTTTCGTTTAACGTGCTGGTATGCCGGCATATTCATGCTATCGGCCTGTGTGGCCTTTTTCTTCTTTTATTTGTTGATCACCTCGGTCATACGGCAGCAAATCGATGAAGGCCTTTCAAGCGAAGTCAGGACCTTTTCCTCGATCCTGTCAAACCAGGGTCCCGAAGCCGTCAAGCGGCAGGCCTTTTTACAGGCCCAGGCGGCCGGGGAGAAAAAGATATTTTTTCGACTGCTTTATATAACCGGCCAGGTGTTCTCTTCATCCAACATGTCCTACTGGCGCGATATCGGGATAAACAAGGCAGCGGTCAATCGCCTGCTGGACAGCCGGGCGCCGATTTTTGATACTACCAATATACCGGATCGGAAACACCAAATCCGTATTCTTTATGCCGTCATCGGACCCGGTCTGATATTGCAGCTGGGTCAATCCATGGAAAATCACACCCGCATCATTGAAGTGTTTCGCAAAGTCTTTATCACGACCATGGTGATCCTCTTTGCTCTGGCAATCGTGGTCGGCTGGTTTATGGCCCGACGGGCCCTTGGGGGAGTTGCAACCGTGACCCGGACGGCACGCCGAATATCAGAAGGCAGTCTTGAAAAACGGGTACCGGTGAAAAAAAGAGCAGATGAGATTGATCAACTCGCGCTGACCTTTAATCAGATGCTGGATCGTATTGAAAAACTGGTAACCGGCATTAAAGAAATGAGCGACAACATCGCCCACGACCTCAAAAGCCCTATCACCCGGATTCGCGGAATCGCCGAAGTATCCCTGACTTCCGGCTCTTCCCTGGAAGAATACGAATCCATGGCAGCCGGCACCATTGAAGAATGCGACCGGCTTTTGGACATGATCAATACCATGCTGATTATTTCCAGGACCGAAGCCGGTGTGAATCAACTGGACTGTCAAAAACTGGATATCGCCCATCTCGTTCGTGATGCCTGTGATATTTTCCAATCCCCGGCCGAGGATAAAGGGCTCACTATGGTTTACAACGGGCCTGAAAATATCAGTATTTATGGCGACATCCGGCTGATTCAACGCATGGTTGCCAATCTGCTCGACAATGCCATTAAATACACTCCGGCGAATGGAAGAATCGATGTGACCGTTTCCACCGGCGGAGATCAGTCGGTTCAGATAGCGGTCCAAGACAACGGTATGGGGATTTCCGGGAAAGATCTGGGACATATTTTTAAGCGCTTTTACCGTTGTGACCCCAGCCGATCCCAGGCCGGCACGGGGCTGGGCCTGAGTTTTGCCCGAACCGTTGCCCGGGCCCACAGCGGGAGTATAACCGTCATTAGTTCGCTCGACGAAGGCAGTACATTCACGGTCGTGCTTCCTGAAAATTCACCTGCCTGATCACAAAATTTAGGAGTTGAATACGACATGGATAATTTTAGAGAACGGATTTTGGGCCGTACCGGACTGAGGGTTGGGCGTCTGGGCCTGGCGGCCAGTTACGGGGCACCCGCTGAAGCCTTTGAGGAGGCTTTTGCAAAAGGCTGCAACTATTTTTACCTGGGATCCGGCCGGCACAAAGCCGGCATGCGCCAGGCCGTCCGCAATCTTTGCCGGCAAGGCCAGCGGGACAGTCTGGTGGTTGCCATTCAATCTTACGCCCGATTCGGGTTTTTGATAGAATGGTTTTTTAAAAGAAATCTGCGTGCCATGGGAATTGAACGAGCCGATATTCTCATCCTGGGCTGGCACAACCGCCGGCCCTCACCGGGGCTTTTAGTGCGGGCCCAGGAGATGAAGGCCAAAGGTCTTTGCCGGTTTCTTGGCATGTCCGGGCACCAGCGCAAGCTTTTTCCGCAGCTGGCTGATGAGGGACAGTTCGACCTGTTTCACGTCCGATATAATGCTGCCCATCGTGGAGCCGAAGAAGAAATATTTCCCCACCTTCAGGGCGATGATCGGCCGGGCATTGTTTCCTATACCGCAACCCGCTGGGGCCAGCTTTTAAATTCTAAAAAGATGCCGGACGGAGATACAGTGCCGGCGCCCAGCGACTGCTACCGCTTTGTTTTGTCCAATCCGGCGGTGGATGTATGTTTGTGCGGTCCCCGAAACATGGACCAGATGAGCGCTGCCCTGCAGGTCCCGGAACTGGGGCCCCTTGGTGAAAAAGATTTGGAACGGATGAGGCGGATTGGGGACTATGTTCGCAGCCACACCCGAAAATTCTAGAAGATGTTATGAAATTTTAAAATTCATACCTATCTTTTAAAAAGCGACTAATTAAAATTTGGGGAGTCCAATATGGGAAAAATAATATCACCTATATTGCGGGGTTGGGAAGTTTTTACCGGCTGGTGGCGTTTGTCTCCGATTTTCCCAGTGCTGAGGACAGCTGGGGGGAGCCGCAAATTCTGAGCGACTGCCGTAAATGTGACACCTGCACCAAAGCCTGCCCAAGCGGTGCCATCGGCTCAGATCGGTTTCTGCTCCACGCCGAGCGCTGCATCACCTTTCACAATGAACGCCAGGTGGAATTTCCAGCATGGCTCAAGCCTTCCTGGCACAACTGCCTGGTGGGATGCATGGTCTGCCAGAAAGTCTGTCCGGCCAATAAAGATTTCCGCAAAGAGGTTGTTGAGGGACCGGTGTTTTCAGAGACAGAAACGGCTGCTATCCTGCTATGCAATTCCCGCGATCTTTTCCCGCCGGGTGCGGTTCAAAAATTAGAGGGGCTTGATATGATCGAATATGCGAATGTGCTGGGAAGAAACCTGGATGTTCTGGTCAAACACAAATATTGTTAGAGCACTTTCACAATAACAAACGTCAGATCATCATCCGGGGTGGCATCCCCCAGAAAAGTGAAAAGTTCCGCATTCATCCGGTCGCAAATTTCCTTAGCAGAGAGGTCGGCACAGCGGCGGATTAGATTGCGTACACGCGCCTTGCCGAACATCTCTTCGTTTGTGTTGAAAGCTTCCCACAAGCCGTCGGTTGAGGCCATGAATACCTGGCCGGCCCTTACATCGGGGAAAATACGCTCTTCATATTCGGCTTTTTTCTTCAGGCCTAAAGACAGGTTGCTGCCGTTTAATTCATAAAAACGGTCTTCGGCCGGATCGTAAACGAACGGTGCATCGTGACCGGCCGAGGCCCAGCGCATTTCCTTTCTTTCAGCGTCCACCGCCATCAGGAGCATGGTCATGAAACGATCGCCGCCCGTGTCTTTAACCAGCTGATTATTCAGGTGGGTAAGCAGGTCGGCCAGGCTGCCGGGTGTTCGGCAGCGGCTGCGCACAATCCCGCGGGCAGTGGCCATGAGCAAGGCCGCGGCCACCCCGTGTCCGACCACATCTCCCACGACGATCCCGGCAGTTGTGTCCGGCTGCCCGGCAATCTTTAGAAAGTCATAATAGTCCCCGCCGGTTTCGTCGCAATAGGTGGCATGCCCGGCAATGTCCAATCCCTTGATGTCCGGTGTGCAAAAAGGCAGAAGATTTTGTTGAACCTCCTGGGCCAAAACCAGTGAGTGACGGAGACGCATACGGTCCCTTAAATCGGCAGTCACGGCGTTGATTTTTTTGGATAGATCCACGAACTCGGTGGAGTACTCAAGTTTTATTTCGTGATCGAGTTGTCCCCGGCCAATCTTGTTGAAATAGGCGATCAGGTCCAGCATGGGCAAGATCGAAATTACAGCCAGCACGATGCCGAACAAAAGCGTGGCCGAAACGGCAACGACCCCGATTTTGATATTTCGATAGCGCCCGGCTTTAATGCTGGCCAGAAAGTCGCTTTCCGGTACCAGGGTGGCAATGAGCCATGTCAGACCGGTTTCATGCTCCGACGGCGAGATCATCAGCAGATAGGGTTCACGGTTGATTTTCAGCCGGAGCTGATACCGCCCCTCAATAGCCCTGAAAGATTTAAATTCCTTCTCGAGAAACACCGCCGCCCGGGCTATTTGCCTGTCGGCGGAGGCAGAAGCGGCAACCGGATATCTACTGGTATCGGTTAGAAGAACGCCGGAGGACGTGGCAATCAGGCGTCCTCGCTGATCCAGCAAAAAAGCTTTACCGGTTCGGCCGACACTGAGATTTTCAAGAAAATGGGTGATATCGTTCAGGGTCAACTCGGCATTCATGACGCCCATGAGTCGTCCGTTGCTGTCCCGAAAGGGTTGGGCATATCCCAGGGCCAGGGTGGTGGCGGCCCTTTCTTTATGCATGCGGGCATAGGGATCCGTCCAGGTCGATTTGTCTGCCAGGATAGCCGCTTTATACCAGGGACGGTTGCGGGGGTCATAGGAGAAAACCTTTGTCGGATATTCATTCAAACGTCCATGACTGTCACAGTAGTATTCGTAAAGATCGGGACCGGTTTCTTCATCTTTGATGTAAAACTTGTATCCATCCTTACCGGGATGATGGGAGATGCCAACACTGCGCCCGTCGGCACTGCCCCATGTAATACTGCTGAGTCCCTTGAAGGCCTGGGCCTGTTCAAACAAAGAAGTTCGCCAGGAACGCAAATGCTTGAGATTGAGATGCTCCTGTCGGATGAGATTGGCGTTTACACGCTGAATCCGGCTGGGCAAATTTAAAAGATCGTCCAGCCGTTCTTCGATGTAATCCTGAATCTGGGACAGATTCTGCGCCATTAAATCGTTGACCGCGGAATTGGCCTCCATATAGGCAATGGCCGACAAAACAATCACCACAACAATTACCGGTGCCGTGAAAACCAAGGGCAATGAGATTTTCATGGGTATTTTGGAAACGGTTTTCCGAAACATGAAAATTTTTGAAACATCTGGACGAGTCATATATCAAATCCCTAAGATTTTTTTGGATTTATATTGGAGTTGATTTAAAATTCAAAATATACCACAATGTAGGGCATGTCAATCGAGGGAATTAGATAAAATTGGTATATAATTTCAGGATGTTTGACTGTTACTATTCAGTAGCGTACAAATATTTTTTTATAAATATAACGTATTGACTCAAATATTGTTTTGTGAAACCCTGATCGATCCTAAATATTGCGGCTACAGCTTTGACCCTGGACACCTTGAAGCTGGGGCATTCCTCCAGAGGCGCATCTTTGACCTTGACTTTAGCTCGACCAGGGTGGAAGACCGATAATTGCTTAAAAACAAAATGATTAGGGAGAATAATTTTATTGAATGATAAAGCCGCCAAATTATCCGCCTTGATGATTGCATCCATAAGCTCTTTTCTGACGCCGTTTATGGTCTCATCGGTCAATATTGCGTTGCCGGCTGTCGGCAGGGAATTTAAAACCGATGCGGTATTGTTGAGTTGGGTGGCGACCTCCTACCTTCTGGCCGCTTCGGTTTCGATGGTGCCGTTTGGTAAACTGGCGGATATTTACGGCCGCAAAAAAATTTTTCTAATCGGCCAGATTATTGTTACGATTACCTCGTTGCTGGCCGCCATTTCGGTTTCGGTGCCCATGCTCATTGCCTTCCGAGTTTTTCAGGGTATCGGTGGGGCCATGGTTTTTGCCACCGGCATTGCAATTTTGACTTCGGTTTATCCGCCCCAGGAGCGCGGTAAGGTGCTGGGAATTGCTGTGGCTGCGGTTTATATAGGCCTTTCCTGTGGACCGTTCTTCGGTGGATGGCTGACCCAGCATTTTTCCTGGAGAAGCATATTTCTGATTAATATTCCGTTGGGACTGTCCATCATTTTGCTTGTGGTGTGGAAATTAAAAGGCGAGTGGACCGGGGCGGAAGGTGATGAATTTGATCTTATCGGGTCGGTGATCTATGGTCTGGGGATAGTGGCCATCATGTACGGTATAACGATAATCCCGGCCCTGGCGAGCATCTGGGTCATTCTGGCCGGTATGCTGGCACTGGCCGGTTTTGTCAAATGGGAGACCCGGGTACGATATCCGGTTTTTGAAGTCAACCTGTTTATTGAAAACCGGACCTTTTCTTTTTCCTGTCTGGCGGCTCTGATAAATTACAGCGCCACCTTTGCCGTCGCCTTTTTGTTAAGCCTCTACTTGCAGTATATCAAAGGGCTGACCCCCCAGGGGGCCGGAGTGGTCTTGATGGCCCAGCCGATTGTGATGGCGGTGTTTTCACCCCTGGCCGGCAAACTTTCCGATAAAATTGAACCGCGGGTGATCGCATCACTCGGCATGGCGCTGACAACTCTGGGATTAATCCTTTTAGCGCTGATCAACCACCACACCACACTTTTGTTTGTTGTCATCAGCCTCATGGTTCTCGGGTTCGGGTTTGCCCTGTTTTCATCACCCAACATGAATGCGATCATGAGCGCGGTTGCAAAAAAGTATTACGGCATCGCCTCCGGGTCGGTGGCGACCATGCGCCTGCTGGGTCAGATGCTCAGTATGGGAATTGCAACCCTGGTGATTGCCCTTTTTATCGGCCGCGCCCAGATAACGCCGGATTTTTATCCCTTGCTGATCAAAAGCGTAAAGATCACTTTTATCATTTTTTCTTGCTTTTGCGCCATCGGCATATTCTTTTCTCTTGCCCGGGGCGATCTGAGATCCGGCGATTGAATGGCAGGTCGATATTCGAAAATTTCCTGTTTTTTGACCTGCTAGAGCGTTTGTCAGAATTACATTCCGATAGCGGTAGTTTGTTGGTTTTTCTCAGGACTGTTGATCATGTCCAAAATGGCCTGATCCAAACGCTCTAATAATTTTTCTTCATTTTTACAGACATGGTTTGCTGATCATTGATAATTGTCATTCCACCAGGCCGCTTTTTGACAATCAGCCAATCGACGCCGCACTGATTGAAACGGTGAATCCACTTTATCAATGCACGATTGGTCACCAACAGTGCTTTGCAGACAAGGTGACTGTCGGCACCGGCTAAGAGCGTCTGCCTGGCGCTACAGCGAGTAGCTGTTGCATTAGTGCCCTGCCGGCAAACTTGCTTGAGTTCTTCGATGGTGGTGTTTTACGGATGGGGGATGAGTAAGGGCCGTGCCATTGATAGAAATATGGCACATCGTTCCGTCAACCGCTATAACTCCATCAACTCAACAAACCCCAGAAATCCATTTACTCAATCAATCCACTGCGCTTCTTCTTCAAAGAACCGATCCACAATTTTTAAATAATGATCCAGTTTCTGGGTGCGATGGATCGTTTTTTTAATTTTGCGGCTGTCTTTAAAGGACCGGCTGAAATAGGTCCAGAAGCCTTTCATTCGATCCAGCAAATGTCCGGGGCCGTGAAACGCCTGACGGTATTGCTCAAACAGGTCGTCATAAAATGCGCGGAAGACCGCTACTTTGTCGGCGGTATCGTCTTTACCGTTTTTGATAGTGACCGGTAAAAAGGGGTTGGCCAATGCGCCGCGCCCGACCATCCATCGGTCCACGGTTTTAAACCGTTGAGAAAACATCTTGAAGGTCTCCAGGTCATTAATATCGCCATTGTAAACCGTGGTGTGGTCTGAGACTTCCAGACATTTTTCAAACATGTCCAGGTCCGGCTCGCCGTCATACATCTGTTGGCCGGTGCGAGGGTGAACAATGACTTCATCCAGCGGGTACTGGTTGAATATTTGCAGGAGGGTTAAAATTTCATCGGTTTTTTTGCGGCCCAGCCGCGCTTTGATAGACAGGCGGTTGGGGATAGCAGGAATGGTGGCTTCAAGGAAAGCCTCAATTTTTTGCGGATAGGGCAGCAGACCGGAACCGCGCTGTTTTTTTGCCACCATGGGAAAAGGGCAGCCCAGGTTCCAGTTGACCGTTTCATAGCCCAGATCAAACAGGCGTTGGGCCAGGGGAATGAAATCCTCGGGATTGTTGCCGATGATCTGAGGAATGATGGGCATGGCGTGGTTGTTTTCGGGCAGAATATCCTTGAGGTGGGTTCTTTTAAATCGGGCGGACGCCATGGTCGGGATAAAGGGTGCCACTGCAGCATCAAATCCGTCAAAGTGCCGTGAGAAAGCATTGCGGTAGATATACTCCGTAAGGCCCCGCAGGGGGGCTAAATACAGGATGAATTTATGAGGGGTGTTTATCATGAGCTTGAAATCATCGAAAATTAAGTTTAACCATGCCGGTAATCCAGCACAACCTTAATGGCACCGCTTTTTTTGTCACTGGCAGTTTTAACCGCCTCTCGCCAGCGCTCCAGAGGATAGCGGTGGGTGACAAACCCGTCGGTGCTTAGTTTTTTATCCAGCAGCAGCTCGACGGTCAGTTCATAGGTGGATAGCTGCCGGCCGTTGAATTGTTCCGTTCCGTGTGCCAGCAAGCCGAGCAGGTCAATCTCCTGATACCAGACCGGGGTCAGGTCCACCTGCATGGGTTTCAGGTAAACACCGGCCAGCACCACCGCGCCTCCCGCCCGGGCCCACCGCAGACTGTCCCGGACAGTTTTACCGGTGCCCACGCAATCGTAGACCACATCGAAGCCACCGACGAGCGTGCGGTTGTTGAAGATGCCTCTGTAAAGCCGGCCGCCGGTAATACGGGCCGCGGCTTCATAGGGGTCCTCGTGTCCGATGACGTCATCGGCGCCAAGTTTGCGGGCCATCTCTGCTTGTTGAGGATAGCGGGCCATGGCGGAAATCCGGC
The DNA here is from genome assembly GCA_049669725.1 of Desulfobacterales bacterium. Taxonomy (GTDB): domain Bacteria; phylum Desulfobacterota; class Desulfobacteria; order Desulfobacterales; family JAFDCJ01; genus JAFDCJ01. Next base: position 14,847 of record JBATKU010000650.1, on the reverse strand, counting down.
AATCAGGCGACAAAGCACGCACCGCTGCGATGACTGCCAGGCCGATCATGCCGCTGCCCACAACCAATGCCTGCTGATTGGCTCCTGGTAACCGTCGTAGAGCAGCGCGAACGCCTACAGACAAGGGCTCGGCCAGCATGGCGGTTTCGTCATCCAGTTCATCCGGCGCGCAATAGAGTCCTGATTGGTGAATTGTGAAACTATCCCCCCAGCCGCCACCCGTACCTTGCGGTCCGTCGTCCCGGTAAATATTTTCGCACAGGATATGATGGCCCTCACGACAGTGGCGACAGGGCGGATCAATCTTTTGGACGACACAATTGGCTTCCGGACTGTCCATAATCACCCGGTCTCCCACTTTCAGACCGGTTGCATCCGGTCCGACCTCGGTCACCTCACCCAGGATCTCATGCCCTAAATACAGGCGTTCGGCTCCCGGCAAAGCGGCCGGACTGACCCGGGGATCGGCTTCGACAAAAACCAGGTGCAAATCGCTGGCACAGATGCCGCACAACCGATTGCGCACCCGGACCCAGTCAGAGTCCGGCAAGGGTGTATCGGGCACATCCTCCAAGCGGGTGGGCGCTAGGCGTGAAAACACGACATTCGGCCAGATCGGCCGCAATGCCGCGGTCAGCATTATTTTAGGAATGTTCTTTTCAAAATAGATGGACCGCATACATCACACCCCATTGGGGGTTACCTGTTATTGGTAAGACAAGCTCCATCCGACACTGATTATTTTCAGAATGGGAAACTCATATTCAACGGTGGTCCTTTTAATATCGGCTTCTTTTGCCAGGTTTGACATCAACCAATTGACGTCTTCGCGGTCGATGGCATAATTAAACAGGTCTTCGGCGGCCTGCTCCGCATTTGATTTAGGTTTATCTGGTTTTCCTATAGTATTTCCCATGTGCGGTGACGACTGACTATAATCGAATCCCTTCTTTAAGGCAAATATTCTCTCTTTCCTTCTTTCTGATCCAAGCTATAAGCTTAACGTTTGGGCCTTTACGGCACCAAAGGCAGCAAAACAGGAGTTTTTATGAAGTATATCGACAGTCGTAAATCCTACCTTACGGAGCAAATCCACCTGGAAGGTAACGCTGCGGGGAGAATCTTCTTTGTCGATATAGTCAAAGACTTGTGCCCGGTAATCCCGTCCGCCGACAGATTCCAGATATTCGCTGTAGCGGTCGATCATCATAGCTTCAACATGAGTATTTTCGTGCCGCACCAGATCCGTGACCCAGACGCTGCCGCCGGGTGCGGTCAGACCGTATATTTTTGAAAAGACCTGATCCCAATCGTCATCATCTCTCAGATGATGGAGCACTGCTCCGGCAAAAATGATGTCGTAACGTTCCATTGGGAGATCTACTCTCCGTATGTCTTCCTGGTATATTCGAATATTTCCGGCGTTCACGGATGAGATTCGATTGCGTGCGTGTTCCAGCATCGGTTGGCTCAGATCGACCAGATCGCAGTCCAGAGGATTGATCAGCTGCAACAATTTTAATGTATAGTTACCTGCACCGCATCCGATATCCAGCATTACCTCAGCCTCGGGATTGGTGGCAAAGGCTGCATGCGTGATCAACTCCATAGATAAGGGGGCATCGATGGTGGACAGCTGGCCGGTTTCAAGGTTGGAAAATCTTTTGACATCATCGTCGAAGCGTGCCCGGATATCGTTTACCGAAGATTTTTGATCTAAAGGAGTTTTCATATAATGATATTGAAGTATTCTTGCATTTTCTCTAAAAGTGAAACTAAATAATACATAACAATCATATTAATCCTGTAAATATCAAGAATTTATTAAACGAGAGGTTCTTTTGACTGCGTTAGGCTCAAATCCGGGCGCGTTGATATGGGTAATTCTGGCCCCTTTATTCTACGCCGCCCTGAGCGTGTCAGCCAAACTGGCCGGAGAATATCTCAGCGTCTGGCAGGTCGGTCTGGGCCGGTTTTTATTTGGCCTGCTGCTGGTCCCGGTTATCGTCAAGGCACTGGGTCTGAGCCTCTGGGGGCAGCAGCGATTTCTGCTCATAGCGCGGGGACTCTGTGGTTCGGTTGCATTTTTGCTCTTGGTCGCTGCTTTTCAAAGGATTCCGCTCTCGCTGGCAATGGTGCTTTTTTACCTTTATCCGGCTTTCACCGCCATCCTGTCTCCCTGGGTTACCGGTGAGCCCACGGTTAAAATTGCCTGGCTGTTCATCTGCTGCGCTTTTATGGGCACCAGCCTGATCCTGTGGCCTCATGAGGCTTCAACCGCTTTAAACCCGGGGCATTTATTTGCCGTTATATCATCTATTCTATGCGCCTTCACGCTTCTTCTGGTCCGGCGACTGGGCCGCGAGAACAATATCTACACCCTGTTTTTTTACCTATGTCTGACCGGCACCTTGGCCAGCCTGGGTCCCCTGATGATGCAGGATCTTCCAATTCTTCCCGGCAGCGTTGCAGCCTGGGTTGGCGTTGCAGCGGTTGCTGTTTTCTCGGTTGCTGCCCAGCTTACCATTAACCAGGCCCTGGTCCGAATTCCGGCTACTATTGTCAGCGTCATGATGACGGCCGAAGTACCGCTGGTCGCATGCTTTGGGGTGCTTTTTCTTGATGAGCCCCTTGACTGGCGACTGATCTCCGGAGCCTCGCTTATTTTTGGCTGCGGTGTGGGACTCAGCCTCCTGCCGTCTAAATCCACCACAAATTAACCATACGTTTTTAAGATTTATTGTATCAATAACAATTGATTACCAGGATAATTAGTAACTTCCCAATAAGTCCGGGGTAATGGGGCACCTATCCACCGGAGTGACGCATTTGGGTGATAATTACTGCTAAATATTTCTTAATGGATTCCATCAAGCAAGCGATGTCAAAAATAGGATGGTTTAGCTTTTTATCATAGGCAGAGGTATAAAATTGGATACGCCAAGATTATATGGAAATCCGACCAGTTAGTAAAGACAGCGATTTGGATCAACCTGGATATGTCGATAAAATCATTCACCTGTGAGCAGTTGAAATTTTAAAAAAACAAAAAGATGTATAATTTCAATTTGATAAAGCAATTTAGTCCGAATGGCACATTCCTTGCTTTTTGGTAGAACAGGGCTGCAACCCTAGCCCAGGCCGATGATTCCGGAATGGTCGTTAAGGGAACGATTGTTTCAGTTGACCCGAACTCGGGTAAGGTGGCCGTCATAGATGATGCCGGCAAAACCGTTATGCTAAACGCCAGCCCTGGTTATGATCTAAAAACCTTACAAAAAAGAGATGAAGTAACGATTGAATATGACAAGGAAAGTGTCATTCAATCTATTCATATGCAAAATTGATCAGGCTCCGCCGAAATCAGCAAAAAGGGTCGATCGTTGTTCCTATTTTGTGAGTTGAGATTTCGGGAAATATCATTAGTTAACAGATAGCCAAAGAAAAATATGACCGGGGCTGCCGGTTGATCTGTCAGTCCCGGTTTTTCTTTGCAACACGATACAGCCAACCGTTTGAGAGCTTTTTCTGTTGTTTGATCCATATCTTATTTCCCCGATACAATTTGTTACATATTTTTACATTTCAGAAAAGCATTGGAATTCAGAATGGCCTATAGTACCAACAGCACTTTGGATAGAAGTGGTTCTAAAACCTTAGTTATCCCCAAAGGAGGTCTTCAATGAGAGATTGGGCTATTAAGCTTGGCAAACGGATCTCTGAATATTTCAGCACGCGTTGCAATACCGAAAATAAACTGTTAAATCAGGACTACCGGCCCAGCAGCCAGACGCGTCTGCTGGGCTTAGCTGGATCGGCCGCCGAGCAAGTCATTGTTTCATTCTTAAACAGCGGGCTGGGGCCCTCAAACGATTATATCCAATAAACGCTCAAATGAGGTTTTTCAACATGACATCCTATTCACTGTCTTCCTCCGGACATCAAAGTGTTTGTCCCTGGTGGGTTGCTTATACATTTGATAATCCACTTCGCAGACTCATTCATAAACCGCAAAAAGTTTTGGGAGTCTATGTAAAAGAGGGCATGACGGTAATGGATCTGGGGTGCGGGATGGGGCATTTTTCAATCGGTATGGCCGGAATGGTCGGTAACACAGGAAAGGTCATTGCCGTTGATCTGCAGCAAAAAATGCTGGATATTATGAGTATGCGCTCACGGCGGGCCGGTCTGGCCGACAGGATTATTCCCCATCTTTGCCGGGCTGATGACATCGGTATAGAAGAGCCGGCTGATTTTATTCTGGCTTTCTGGATGGTCCACGAAGTATCCGACCAGGAAAAATTTTTCAATCATCTAAAGACATTGCTGGTATCCGCAGGGATGATTTTAATCGCTGAACCTAAAATGCATGTCACAGCTGAGGATTTAAAAAGGACATTAGATATAGCGCAATCCTGCGGGCTGCAATGCATAGAAAAACCTGAAATCCGATTCAGTCATGCTGCACTTTTGGGACCGATTCCCAGCGCGTAAACCTTCCTTTTCGCCATCGATTACAAAGAAATTTTTGCATCCTACACAGGACGAATTGCATGGATGTCCAGAGCGATCAGTATCGGTCTCGGCAATGGTTTGTCTGCAAATAGGATCGGCCGTACCCGCCTCAGTTTTTTGAAGGCTGAGCGAGGATTGTTCCTTTGTTGAACGATATCGCCATCTTTTGAAACGATGCGAACCGCACTATTTCCAACGAGTTCTCCGGTCAAACCCGGCGACGGGAAATCATGGAACACAAAAAGGTCACGTTTCATCATCGGACAGGTCGGCATGCATGATGATTAATTTTTCAATTTGCTTTGATAGCTCCGAGCACCAGTCTATGGAGGACAGCCAAAACTGTTTCAAGTCTGCAAAGCCGATATCAAACGCTTTTTCATCGGCTGCAATTAGCCGGTTTAAATGGTCGATTGCTTGACGCTCAACTGCGCTGCCGGCTATATCAGATTTTTCAAGTTTTTTTTTCAGAACATCAATTTCTTTTCTGAGTTCATCCATTTCTTGCTTTTCCTATTGCGTCTAGTCTATTCCCCCCTCTTCAAATATCTTTTTCATTCCCGGTTTGTTGGCGAATATTTCCTTCCGGGTAAGGCCATCCAGTTCATGGGGGAAAACCAGCCACTGGTCGGTTTCATGGATATAATAATCCGGCACAATGTCGGTTACATTGTATTTCGGTTTGAACCAGGGCGTGGCAACCCGAATATCTTTGGGAAGGTTGCGGCGCATCCTGGCCTTGAGGGATCTAATAATGGCCTTAATGCTGGAACCGCTGTCAAATACATCATCCACGATAAGAAGCCCGTCTTCCCAGTTGGCCTGCTTGATAACGTACTCCAGTCCGTGGACGCGGACCTTTTTTTCTCTTTTTTTGATTCCATAATACGACGAGGTCCGGATGGCGATATGATCGGTTTGAACACCTAAATGATCCAGCATTTCCTGAACCGCAATGCCTACCGGTGTGCCTCCCCTCCATACCGCAATAATAAAACTGGGATTGAATCCGCTTTTGAAAATACGCAGACCGAGTTCAAATGAATCATTCAACAACTCCTGGGCAGTTAGATATCGTTTTTTCTCCATGATCAAATAAAGGTCTCCAGCAAAAATTTGGGAATATCCAAGATATGTTTACAATTTTCAAATTCTTGCCAAAGTCATTATCATTTTTTGCCCTTTGTTAGCAAGTCATAGGGTTTTAAATGTCCATATACCACAGACTTCCCGCAAAGATCTTCGCTATCATGACCGATCCCCTCCTGCTCCGTTCAATCTTGCATAGGTCATGTGGCCATGAAAACCCTTATCGACGTGGATCAGGATGTCTATTTCTTAAACAACCTTGACCGTGTCGCCAATGTCTGAGTACCATTTAGGGTTAGCCGTATCTTTGGCGAAAAATCGTCTGATGATAGACTGAACTCGTCCGTCATTGAGGAAAAAACCATGGGTGGCCTTATCATACCACTTGCTCTTGACTGACAGGGTCAACACCGCGTTTTTATAATGCGTTGCGCTTATAAATGGAACCGTACCATCGCCATCCTTTTCATCTTGATCAAAATCGAAAAAGTTTTTGACCCGATGGTTCGGATCTTCTTTTTTTATAATGACGGACGTTTTTGTCTTTTCACCCCGGCCAACAACAATTAAAAGCCTTTCGCGGATCTCTTTATTCAGTCTTGCCAGGTTAACCGGACCGGGATTGCCGCTTAAAAAGGCCTTTAAACCCTCCAGGCGGTTTTGAAACATTGGCGTAGTCGATACATTCAACTGCCATTGGTTGGGATCGGTCACATCAAATTTTTGACCGGCTAAAGGATGCTGGGGATCAAACGTTACGGCGGCTTTATAGGTGGGACACAGCTCATAGACCGCAGGGAAGGTGCGTGCAATTTTTCGGAATTCGTCGTTGGAGTTAAAAAAAGGAAACTTAATACCCCCTTCCCCCTTAATCAGTCCTACGAGTGTATTTACGGCTCCTTTGAAAGGACATACCGTAAGAATGGCCTTTTCGATGCAAGCGTAATCTCCACGCAATGCCTTAAGAAAACAGGCAAACACGATACCGCCCATACTGTGGGTTAAAAAATTAAAACTGGTCTCCCCAAGTTTGGCGGCAAGATTGTCAACAAACACTTTTAGTCTTTTGCCGTTTTCAACACACGATCTTCTCCAGTCATAACCAAAAATGAAGATCTCGCTGTTGAGCTTGCGTTTGATGATGTAGTAAGCTTCTTTATAGGCCAGATCTTCTACATCGGCGCGTTCAATAATCACTTTAGACGATTGTTCGAATTGTGCTTTAATATCGAGTTTCAGATCGTAAATACTTTCATACTTACTTTGGATACCCGACCAAACTATGTCAAAATCAAGCCTGTTGGTATCGGCAAGTTTTGTTCCAGTGATTCCGGGAATAAGAATAGTGGGTTTCATCACTCATCCCTCCTTTGAAATTAAAAAATTAGTAAGCTAATTTGAGAAAAAAATTATAGTTTCGGCGACGGCGGAAAACTTTTTGAACAGGTCGGTCATAGGGGGCTAAAGCCGGAATGGTGATTTATAGCGGTTGTTAAAAAAAACGTTCGGCTAACGCCATCTATATATGATTTCCAACATTAAAGTGATTAAAACCCGACAATTGTCGGCATTACGGGTTTTGCTCCGAATACCGTTGTGGCCTCTGTCTTAGGGTGTCAAAAAAGCAGTTTTTGCTGTCATTGTGTTTTTCGATAAGTACAGTCAACTGATCTAATAGCTGCTTCAGATCGAAAGGCTTTGCAATGAAGGCATGTACTCCGATTTCAAGCGCCTCACGAATAATAGTGTCATTTCCATAACCGGAGATGAGTACTCTGATGGTGGTAGGATGAGAGACCATAGCCCGCTTGAAAAATTCAACGCCATCGATACCCGGAAGCTGCAAATCGCTAATGATAATGTCAAACGGTTCCTCTCCAAGGACACGGAGACCTTTTTCCGCCGACCCTACTGTTTTTAGCAAACATCCATTTAATTGAAAGGCGGCCTGCAGGCAATCGCGAATGGCCTGGTTATCGTCTATAAACAAGATTTTTAATGACGTCAATCTTTGAAATAAATTCATTTTTTCCCATCCGACCGGCAATAATTAATTTTAGGCAAAATAAATTCGATCCATGCGGTTATCGACTCAAGCTCTTTCGTAAAATATTTTTGGTGAGGGAGAAATTTTCGTCCGGCTAAAACGTTTACCAGGACAGTTTTGTTAAACATGTACTGAAAATTTGAATTGCAGATTTTATACCGGATAGAGATAAGGACGTGAAATTTGAGCTAGTAATGCGTTATCTTACTTAAGTTAAAGGAAATTTTATTTTTGGAGATGTGGCTGACATGCTGCCGGAAAATAAGACATGCGCCACAAATTGTAAAGTTAGTTGACATTTATATGATTAAATGTATATTTGGTTGACATGCGGAGGGTTTTATTCGAAAAACAGGGGAAACAGGCTTGAATAGTGAATTATAGAGGGCTATGTGTCGTTTATATCAGGGTATTAAAACCTTTTGAAATTCGTTTTTACAACCTCGGCCATATGCAAAATATCTTTGGCAAGATAGCCGGCCTCATCTTCGCCGATATCTCCTTTAGGCCTTACCGATGTTAATCGGTCTTGGACGGATTCATAGATGATCTGAATGTTTTCAGGCAGGTCAGCCGGGTTGATGTCTTTTAGATGTTCACGATAGGCGCCATAGACACAGACCCGAACCGGGCTATTGTTGGATTTTACGGTTTCGGCGGCGGCGGAAAACTTTTTGAGAAGGTCGGTCAAAGGTTACTCCTCACTTATCTTCTGGTTATTTTTTAAAAATTCCTGCGGGCGTTCAACAATATGGTCTAATGGACGTTCTAAGTCAATAGCCAGTTTTTGATTTCTTTTTGGAGATCGATTTCTATTTTGGTGGAGAGACGTTTTCTTGCCAGGCCGAATCCATTTAAGATTTCAGCAATCTTCTCAGATAACATATTTACTCAAAAACCATGCCACAGGCCGGTGACGGAAAGCCTTAAATCCTATGATTTACTAGCCAACGAGGCATATTTTGTCGTAATTTTTTGGTATTCACTGTCCATCTTCTCTAAAGTCTGAGGCGTGACGTTGCCACCCAGTCCCATTTGCATTTTCATATCCGACCATTTGACTTTATAAGAATCTAATTTTTTTTCTATTTCTGCTTTTTTACTCTGGTCTGCTGATAAGTATTCATCGACAGTTCGGCTGTATTGTTGCAATAAATCAGTCATTGCCTGCTTTTCTGCCGAGCCACCGCATCCAATGACAAATACCAGTCCCAAAAGCGCCGATAAGACGATCACATAATTCAAGGTTGTTTTAAATCTGGCCATTTCCCGCCTCCTGCAAAAAATTGATAGTAATTGGTTCGATGAATGGAATTCAACAACTAAAACCCACATGAACGTTTAGAGCTGACACCAATCATTACATGACATATTTTGAAAAATCAAGAAATATTTGTCCCAATTCCGATTTTTTTTTAAAATATTCGCCCATTTTACGATTTTGGTGGGTGTGGATCGGATTGAAGCGCTGCTAATCACGGAGGGGACTGGGGCGGCTTTTACTTTTCTTTCCAAATACGATATTCCCTTATTTCCTTATTAAGCGAATTCATTATGGTTGTTAAGACGGCCAGATCATCTAAATAGCCGATAACGGGTATGAAATCCGGAATTAGATCTGCCGGCAGGATAAAATAAAGTAATCCGCCACCGATCATGGCCACACTGGCCGGTGGCAGTTTGTATTTTCCGTTTACGGTGTCTTTAAAAAGCGCATAAAGCACCCGCACATTTTTTAAAGCTGATTTTAAGGCCGGATAGGCTTTATCGATTTTATCCCTGATAGCCTTATCATTTATATATTTGTTGAAGTCTTTTCCGCTGGTGTATCGAAGCATTCGGTCATAATTTTTACGCTGTTCGGCATCCCCCAGTATCTGATAGGCCTGATTCAGTACTTTGGCTTTTTCCTCGGCTTCTTCGGCGCGGTCAGGATTTTTATCCGGATGCCATTCTTTGATCTTCGCCAGATAAGCCTGTTTTATGATTTGCCGGTCTGCCTTTGGATCTATTCCGAGCAGATTATAATAATTGGTAAATTTGTCGGAGGCGCTGGTCATTATAAGCTTATATATCCATTATTAGCGTAATTTCAGGTTTCGGGGTGACGATTCGTCACATATCCGTTTCAATCATTTCTGCAGTCGGGGCGATAAGGATCCCATGGGATGCCCCCAACATTTATAAACTTCATTCTGAAATGAAACTGAGTATAAGATATACTGGGTTGCTCAAATCGATCCGTCCAATTCCCCGGCCACATCTTGCTTGCAAGCTCTGCAGCGTTGTGCGCCCCTGAACAGGGGGCTGCCGCAGGAAGAGCAGTGGTAGCGTTCACATTCTCCCCGGGCCCATTCCTGACTGCCTTTTTCGTCGCCATGCGCGGCTACTTTCTCCCGCCATTTGGGAATGGCGCTTTTAATTACCCGCAGACCGGTTGCAAGGGGAAAATTTTCGATTTCTTCTTCCGTCCATCCCTCCATTTTTATATGCCTCCTTGCTTGTATCGTTAAGCGCTTTGTCCGAGCTTTACCGCTGTCCCATAAACTAACAGTTCAGCGGCACTTCCTACGACACTCGTCGTCATATAGCGAATATTGATGATGGCATCCGCCTCCATATCAAGCGCCCTGCCGATCATTCTATTGGTGGCTGCATCCCTGGCCTTTCCCATCATCTCGGTGTACTCGGTCAATTCGCCTCCCAGGATCAAGCGGATGATGGCGGAAAGATCCTTCCCCAGCCAGATGGCATACACTGTGTGACCCTGGACAAGACCGAGAGTTTCTGAAATCTCCCTGCCGGCGAAGGCAGCAGAAGTCAACAGCAAACTAGGGTGATCGGACTCAGCAGCATAGGCTTGCTCTATGGAGTTCCGCTTTTTTCTTTGTTCAAAAGCCACAGTCAGTAAGACCACCAGGATGCCCCCTAGTAGGCAGAAAATTGCTGTTTTAAGCCACCAGGGTAAGACGGGATCCTCGGCGACCATAACATACCAGGGTATCCCGAAAAATATCGCACAAAAGATCCCAAGGACGAAGGCCAGCGAGCCTATATGTCGAAGTATTGCCATATCTAATCTCCTTTTTAAATAGATTCATCCAATCCATGCTGCCAGCATCGAAATGGATCCGCCGTCGAATCCCTCGACCGGAAAGCTGATCGGCTCATCCTTTCCGCTCGCCTCCTGCTCGCTGCTAGCTGAAGATCTTGAATCTGCTTTAAGAACCGGTTTCGTAAATATGCGCATCAAATATACGTATGATAGCGATCATAGTCAGCTTCGGTAACCGAGATTGGAGAATAATTGACAAACCAGGAAGAGATGGTCAGATGATAGCTAAAATCAGTTAAGGGGTCAACTTTTTATCTTTTTTGGAATGTCATCAAATTCCCAGGAAAAAAGGAATGCTGATTTGGCCTTTGCCGATTGGATCTCACGGCGATGGCGGTATCTTTCAGTAATCCAATTGCGGTTCCAACAACACCTCCCACCAGATGGGCCAGGGGCACCGGGACCATTCCGGAATGGGCGTTGCTGACAAAGATGGTCAGGCCGGTGAGGGTTTCGTAGGTGATCTTGGCAATTAACCCCACCAGCATCAAAGAAAAGAAAGCAACCCAGACCCGGCTGCGGGATCGGATCTCACGCTTGATCAGCATCACCATCAGCAGTGCATAAAGGGCACAGTCAAGCCCTGACAGGCCACCGTAAATTATCAGATCCGGCATCCCCCACCAGATGGCCGCTGGGATCAGCACCGCGGAGACGGCCACCGTTGCAAAATACTTCTTCTTATCCATCAATTCGCACAGGGATCCCAGACCCAGAAAGGTCATTGCGGACCAGACAAGATGATCCCCTGACAGGTGCACCCAGTGGCAGGTCAGCATTCGCCACAGTTCATAATGGATCAGGGCGGATCTGTCATAAAGCAGTTGAATCCGCATACCGTAGAACAGGTGAATGATCCCCGCCGCAAAGGTGAGGAGCAGTGAGGCACGGGGTGCGTGCCTCACTGCCTTGGTTATGATTGACATGAATTTTTTCATGTTGATTGACTTGGCCTTATTGATTCTTTTTCCTTCGGATGGCAAGCCTGAAAGCGCCAAGGGCTGTTAAAACAGCCGCCAGTCCGCCGGTCAGCGGATCGATGGCACCACCTCCGCCGCCCAGCTTGGGAGCCTTGAATTTAAAGGCCGGTTTCTTCTGGTCAACGGTGTAATTTTTTGCAGGCTGTTGGGCTTTCTTGGCCCGGGCCTGCTGTTCCCGCGCAATGCGGGTCTGGTTGCGGCGCTCGATCCCGCGATCGGCAAAGGCCGTGTCGGACATTACCACCATGGAGGTATAGTCGGTGACAATCTGATATTCGAGACCGAGATCCCGGATAGCATTTTCCGACTCGGTCACCGGCATGGTGCCGATTCTTTCCAGGGCTTCGATTTTTTCTATCATGGCCAGGGCCCACAGTCTTTCCAGCTCCGGGTTGTCGGTATCGATGTCCGGGAACGCAAAGTCCGTGGCGTAGGTCTTGTCTTCACCCGTCAGATTGGCCTTGAGGCTCACCCGGGCCTTGCCACCCTTTTCATATTTTCCGAAAAGGACCAGCTGCTGGCCGCGGTAAACTTTTTTGAAGGTGTCGTCATTTATTTCGGACACATCGACCCCCGAAATTTTTACCTCGGCATTGAGAAGCGCCTCGTACTTAATTTTGCCGTCGGCCAGCATGAGCTTGCCCATGATGTCGTCGGTATTTGAAATCGAGTCATAGAATCCGCCGGTGGTTTCGGCAATGGTTTGCATCAAGGGCCAGTTGGCGCTGTTGCCCAGCAGAAAACCGAAAACCCTGACATCGACCTGCTGCAGCAGTTTGTGAAATTCCACCGGGTTGACCACTCCGGTGTTGGTGACCGCATCGGTGACGAGAATAATGTTGGCTGCCCGGTCGTCATCCAGATCGTTGAGTGCCAGAGAAAGGCCGGCATACAGGTTGGTGCTTCCGCCGGATTGCAGAGAATCGACCATCTTTTGGGCTTTAATCCGGTTTTCGTCGGATGCCGGCAGCCACTTGCGGGTCAGCTCGCTGGCGTTGCTGGAAAACGTCACCAACCGGAATCGATCTTCGGGTTTAAGCTTTTCAATGGCCTTCATAACACCCTTCTTAAAAGTTCCCATTTTGGACTGCATACTTCCGGATACATCCAGAACAAAGCAATAATCTACCCCGTTAGTTAATGGTTTTAGATCAATGCCGGGCGTAATTACCATCATAAAGGATCCGGGTTCACTCTGATTGTCCCGGAAAGGAATAACCTCGATTCTGCCGGGCAGCCCTTCCCGCAGGCGGTAATAAAAGACAAAGTCACGGTTTAAACTCATATCCGTAAGCTGCATCTCCACCTTGTAGTGACCTTCTGCCAGTTCGTTGATTTGGGCTGCAGCCTCGAATCCGGGTATACGGACATCCTGGATGGGGTAGGCTGATTTTAATTCGAGATTAACGGAAAATGTATTCTCGACTTTGGCGTTGGTCGTCCAGAAGCTGATGGCCGCATCGTCGGTGCCGCCATCTTCCAAAGGATAGAGGTAGCGGCCGATCCCGGTGTCGATGCTCAATGGCTGGTAGTAAAGAAACCGGATTTTGGTTTCGTCATTGGCCGGCACCGGGTGGACTTTAAAATCAAAGGTATAAAATTCATTTTTTTCGGCCAGACCGGCCTCATTGCCGCGACTTTTCTCGTCTTCATAGGCCTGCTGCGCTTTTTGTTTTTCGAGCACTTCACCATTAATCTCCCGTTCACCCACATAAATGGTGACCTCCGAAAGGCTGGCGCTTTTCGGCAGCGGGAAACTGTACATGGCTTCAAGATCCTGATTATTGGGGTTGTAAAAGGTCTGCTGGACCTCGGTCATGGCAAACCCGTTGTTGATGACCACATTGACATGATGGTCGCGGATCTGGATGGGCTGATGCCCTGATCCGGTTGGAGTTAAAATACCTGCCGCCAAACTTGCTTTGGGGACCATCCCCAGAAATAAGATGAGAATTAGAAAACTGATGAGTTTTTTCATTGCGCACCTCCTGGCCCGGCTTTACCGGGAATTAAAAATTTGAATTCCCCAATGCTCCAAACTCTGACCAAGGGACAACACCATTTGATCTACCGGCACAATTGAGCAATCCCTGTGCCAGGACCGGGCGAATTCGAGGACTGCAAGGACAACCTGTTGATAAGTTTTGAAATAAAACTGAATTATTTTTCTGCTGCTGGATAATAGTCGAACATATTTAAAAATTGAATGGTCTATATATGCATATAGTAGATACATAATTTGTATATATCGAAAAATGGGGTTGCCAATTATGATATATTAGATATAAGTATATATAATAGTAAGTTATAGATGATAACTTATCTATTTACCGAAAGTTTTTAGGCAAAAATCTATTATAAAGCAATTTTATGCTTGCATTAAGATATAAAAATTTTGTATAATAACAAATAGATAAATAACAGATATACAAATAATGTATAGTATGGAAAGTGTTAAGTGCCGGCAAGCCGAGATTTTGGCCCAAGGAGATTGATATGGCGGTTCTAAGTCCAGAGGAACAGAATTTTCTGGAAGCGGTTGTCAAGATCAGTTATGCGAATCCCTTCCTGGCAGAACGCATTGATTACGAGCGGGAAGCCCTTGGTTTAGAATTTGACGAATCCCGGGCGGACTGGAACCTTCTGGGGGATGATCCCGAGACCCAGCAGATCAACACCCGCAAGATCGCTGAAAGGGCCTATGCCATCATTGCCCGCATGCAGCCCCAATTGAAAAAGGGTCTGGGTATCAGTCGCCAAGAGTTGAAGCTATATGAAGACACGGTTTTGTTTTTGCTTTACTATTATTACGCCCAGCGGTTTAAAGATCGAATTGTAAAGCCTCAAAAGGACCAGGTCTTTGACTATTTCACCGAATTCAGTCATTACTGGCGGCACTTTTTTAATCATCCCGTCGACCACCTGCCCCAGCAAACCGAGGCGGCTCACATCTTCGCCTGTATTTTCCAGGTTCGCCGGGCCTTCTATTATATATTCAGGGCCATTATCGGGCGCTCGCAGGTAGCGGCCAATCTGCGGGCCATGGTGTGGACGTCCATCTTCACCCATGACATGCGCCGTTTTCGCCGCTCTTTTTACAA
>JBATKU010000649.1:0-7953 GCA_049669725.1 Desulfobacterales bacterium | reverse complement strand
GGCTCACATCATTTGTCTCCCATCATATCGAGAGGGGTTGCCCAAAGTGCTGCTGGAGGCAGGTGCATCCGCAAAGCCGGTGGTGACGACCGATACAATCGGCTGCAGAGACGTAATTCAAAATGGTGTGAATGGGCTGATAGTTGCACCGCGTAATCCCCATGAGCTTGCCAATGCGATTAAGAAACTGCTGGATGATGCCGATCTCAGAAAAGCAATGGGCGCACGTGGCAGGGAAATTGTTGAGAATGAATTTTCAGAAGAAAAAATAGTGGAAAAAACACTCCGGCTTTATCGTGAGATGATGAAATCTGATCGAGTATGAAAACCGCTGAGATTATGGTAACCGGCGCCAACGGTTTTATCGGTGCGGCCCTATGCCGTATTGCTGATTGAAGGTCGGCGGGTCTGGGTATCATACGGGGCACTAAATCCCCATTTTTTCCACAAGGCGTGGAAGCGATTCCTGTTGAGTTACTATGCGAGCATACGGATTGGGGAAAAAGCCTCAAGAGAATTGAAACCGTTGTACACCTTAATCTGCAAAATCTGTGGGACCAGCCATGGATGCGGTCTATCGCAAACCAGGTTCATGATTGTCCGATTCGGAAATGTTGTCGGTAGCATTGGTAGCGTTGTGCCGTTGTTTAAAAGCCAGATCAAAAAAGGCGGGCCGGTTACTGTGACCCATCCTGCCCGACACGAAAAAATCATGGTGTTAAAAGGAACTGAATGTGATCTGGGGCTATTGAATGGTAAAATAGATGAGTTGGTACATTTAGCCGAAGAGCAGGATGGTGAACAAATTAAAATGAAATTGAAACAGATAGTACCGGAATATAAATCGATGAGAAATGAGTAAAACTTACTGAGGAATTCGCTCAACGTTTGTGATCCGTATCATTTTTTGATGGTAAAGGTTGTAGCCGCCCGCCTAAAGTCTATTTTCCCGGTATTAAAATCAGGCCATCCTCCGATATCAATCCCCGCAGAAAGGCATAAATATACTTAAATAGTTGGAAAAGAAGATGAAGGTGCTGAGAAAATGTTCCTATTCACACGCTCTGCCAGACGGTCAGCCTGACGATCAAGAACTCTGTAAATCCAAGGTAGATTAACTTTAAATTTTCCATAAATTATGCTTAAGAGTTTTATCTATTTCATCAGACTAATTTTTCTCCAACGACAGCTAATTGTTACCTTGGCTAAAAGAGAGGTTGCTAATCAGTATGTCGGTTCTCTACTTGGTTTTATATGGACCTTTATAAATCCGATGGTCATGATCTTTGTCTTTTGGATCGTTTTCAGTGTTGGATTCAGGGTTCAGCCAAAAAACGATGTTCCGTTTGTCGTATGGCTTACGGCCGGGATGGCCGTTTGGTTTGTATTTGCGGATATCGTCAACGGTTCTTCGGGCTTAATCGTGTCAAACGCACATTTGATAAAAAAAACTCTTTTTCATTCGCAAATATTGCCGGTTATAAAGGTCGTCTCTTGTCTGATTACCCACTCGATCTTTTTGTTGGTTCTTATCGGGTTAATTGTTGCTCAAAAAATGCCTTTTAGTTTTTATTATATGCAATTTATTTACTATTTATTTTGTATGGTTGTTCTGGCGTTGGGAATCTCGTGGATTGTCTCAGCATTGAATGTCTTTATGAGAGACGTAGGCCAGATTGTAGCCGTTGTACTTCAAATGGGTTTTTGGGCCACTCCCATATTTTGGGACATCCAGATGATGCCCATAGGAGTTCAAACAATAATTAAAGCAAACCCAATGTATTATATTGTTCAGGGTTACCGGGAGTCTTTTATCTATTTTGCACCTTTTTGGCATCATCCCATTCAGACTCTATATTTTTGGGGTATTTCAATCACGTTTTTCATCACCGGGACGATGATTTTTAAAAAACTAAAACCGCAATTTCCGGATGTTTTATAGACATGAGTGATGACATCGCCATAAAAGTTGATAATATAACCAAGACTTACAGGCTATACGACCACCATGCTGACAGAGTAAAAGAAGCTTTTCATCCGTTTAGAAAGAAATACCATCATAATTTTAATGCGTTAATTAATGTTGATTTTCAAGTTAGAAAGGGTGAGAGCCTTGGCATCATAGGTCGCAACGGCAGTGGAAAATCTACATTGCTGCAGATCATATGCGGTATTTTGCAACCCACCGCCGGAAAGGTTTTAGTCAATGGAAGGATATCGGCACTGCTGGAGCTTGGAACCGGGTTCAATCCTCAATTTACAGGAATTCAAAATGTTTATATTAACGGCTCAATCCTCGGATTAACGCGAGAAGAAATAGATGCGCGGTTTGATAGTATTGTCGCCTTTGCAGACATAGGAGATTATATTAACCAGCCCCTGAAATCTTATTCTAGCGGCATGGTTGTCAGATTGGCTTTTGCCGTTGCCATCAGCATCGACCCGGACATTCTTGTTGTTGATGAAGCTCTTGCAGTAGGCGACGAAGCGTTCCAACGAAAATGTTTTTCAAAAATACAAGCCTTTAAAGAAAATGGGATTACTATAATTTTTGTATCACACTCGGGATCAGCAATCTTGGAACTTTGCGACAAAGCGGTACTTTTAGATAACGGGGAACTCTTGATGGCTGGCAAGCCAAAAAAAGTGGTGTCACATTACTATAAACTCATTTTTGCTCCAAACGATCAGGTTCTCTTGTTGAGAGAAAAAATAAAAATTACACAAACTAATGATATCATCGATACTAACAAAATCCCCATAAATAAAGACAAAAAAAATATTGAAAAAGAACCAACAAATGCATCTTATTTTGATCCGAATATGAAATCACAAAGTGAGGTAAGGTACGAACCACATGGTGCCCAAATCGAGTTACCGCATATTTGCACACTGGACGGAAAACAGGTTAACGTCCTTTGCAGAGGTATGCAGTATCGCTACAGATATTCGGTCCAATTTACTGAGTCAGTGCGGAATGTTCGTTTTGGAATGCTGATAAAAACATTAACTGGTTTAGGACTCGGTGGTGCCTTATCGCATCCTACAGGCGAAAATATAAAATATGTTGATAAGTCATTGACAATTAATGTCGAATTTATGTTTTCCTGTTTCTTAACACCCGGGGTGTATTTTTTGAATGCTGGCGTTGAAGGTTTTATTGATGGAAAAGACGGGTATCTAGATAGAATTATTGATGCTGTTATGTTTAAAGTTCTTTTTGAAAAAGAAATACTATGCACGGCAACTGTCGATTTTAAGATTATACCTAAATTCACTCTTATTCCTTTTTAAGCTTATAAAAATGATTTTTGGAATTCAAAAAGTTATTGTAGTTTTGGGGATGCACAGAAGCGGTACCAGTGCTATTACGCGTTCACTTGAGCTTCTAGGTGTTGGGCTGGGTGATGATTTGCATCCTGCAGGATTCGATAATCCAAAAGGATTCTGGGAAGATCGTGAATGCTTGGAAATAAATGAAGAACTACTATATTATCTTGGCTCTGCCTACGATCGTCTTGATTTGGCTTGGGAACGTTTAAAAAACAACCCCTTTATTAATAAATTAAATACAAAAGCAAAGCACATAATTATTCGAAAATTATCAGAAAATAATGGTTTGTGGGGTTTTAAGGATCCGAGAACCTGCCGTTTGCTTTCATTTTGGCATGATGTTTTTGATTCCGTCGGGTGCGAGACAAATTATGTCATCGTATTGCGTAATCCACTAAGTGTTGCATCGTCTTTAGGCAAGCGCAATAACACACCGTTTGAAAAAAGTTGTTACCTTTGGCTGCAACACATGTTGCCTGCTGTGCTCGACAGTGAAGAATCTCCTCGTTTGGTTGTTGACTATGATCTACTTATGGATGCTCCACTAAAGCAGCTATTTAGGATTTCAGAGAAAATACGATTGCCTATTTTGGATGAGGATGGCGATGCCGTTCGAGAATATTTAGAGGATTTTTTGGATAATAGCTTACGCCATACAAAATTTTCAGCAATAGACGTTGCATTAGATAAACGCGTACCTCTCGATGTTATAGGAGCTTATCAATTATTGTTAAGTACATCTCGTGACGAATCCTCTTTGGAAAGCCCTGAAATTTGCTCTCGTTTCAAAGAAATATATGACCGGCTCAAAGCGCATACACCCGCATTCTCATATATTAATACCATAGAAGTAGAAGATGAACGCATAAAGATCTATACGAGCATTTCCGAGCGCGACGGTCAGATTACCAAATTAAACCAGGCATTGTCCGAGCGCGATGATCAGATCAGCAGACTAAACCACGAGTTGGAGACCCTTAGATGTGAGTTCGATAAGATTATTCACAGCAATTCATGGTTTATTACAAAGCCGCTTCGTTTCCTTCGTCGCAGCCTGATTTCCTGGCCGTACTGGTTTTTTCGCAAACAGATATCTTGTTTGTGGCACTGGTGTTGGCATCATTTACCTGTGTCCGTACAAAGCAAGCAGAAATTCAAAAACAGCTTGTTTGTGAATTTGCCATTCATTTTTGGATGGACACAGGCATATAATAACTGGCGGAATTTTAATTCGCCAAACCGACGGATCATCCTTGTATCCCATGATGCACATCCGCATGGTGCGCAGTACCTTATACTCCATGTCGCAAAAATACTTGTTGAGGATTTTGGATTTGTATTGGATGCGTTTTTGCTGGAAAATGGTGCCCTAATCGACGATTTTGCAAAATATTCGACGCTGCACCTTTTGGATGGAAAGGATGTCAAAAGTGAAGATATAAAGGCCATATTAGCTGACCTTTACGCCGAAGGTGTGAGATCAGCTATCGCAAATACAACCGTGGCGGGTATTTTTGTTAGAGTTTTAAAGGAAAAAGGTTTTCACGTGGTTTCTCTGATCCATGAGCTACCTAGTGTAATTCAAAAGCTGAAATTACAATCTAACGTAATTTCTATTGCTAAATGCGCTGATTCGATTGTGTTTCCCGCAAAGTCAGTTATGGAAGGATTCGAGTGTTTTTCTCCGGTTTCATTAATCCAAGCAGTTATTCGACCACAAGGCTTGTACAAGAAAAATCTGCTGCAAAATCGAAATCAGATCGAGCAGGCTCGCATAGAATTGCGCAATCAATTGGGTCTACCAAAGACTGCTAAAATTGTACTATGTGTCGGGTTCGCAAATTATCGCAAAGGCATTGATTTGTTCGTCGAAATTGGATTAAAGGTACTAAAGCGAAATACCAAAGCCTACTTCATCTGGGTTGGCCATTTCGATCCTGCTATCGAACCTAAAATTATTAAATTGGTTAATGATTCTGGGTATTCAAAACATTTTGTCTTTCCTGGACGTCATGATTTCAAAACCGATCTCTACTACACAGGTTCAGATGTATACGCCTTGACGTCACGGGAGGATCCTTTCCCTTCAGTGGTGCTTGAATCGTTTGATGCGAATCTCCCTGTTATTGCCTTTGATGGAACAGGCGGTATCACAGAGTTGCTCTCTCGTGGAGGCGGACGACTGATTCCCGCATATGATACCACCATCTTTGCAACCGAACTTATAGAGCTGATTCGATCTCCCAAAAAGGCACGCATGCTTGGGAAAAGGGGAAAAGCAATTATCGATGAAGAGTTTTCAATGAGGCAATATGTGTTTGATCTGGTTGCTATGGCGGAAGTACCCCTCAAACGAGTTTCAGTTATATTGCCTAATTATAATTATGCCAATTTTTTGGCTGAGAGAATTATGTCTATTGTTAATCAGGATTATCCGATATATGAACTTATCATATTGGATGATGCTTCAAATGATGGGAGTATCCAAATTTTAAATGAACTTATGCCAACCCTAAAGCTTGATTGTAAACTGATCACCAATGAAAGCAATTCAGGCAATTCTTTTGTTCAATGGCTTAAGGGTATCAAAATTGCACGAGGTGATTATGTTTGGATTGCCGAGGCAAGTGACCTATCCGAGCCGGAGTTTCTCAGTGAGGTGCTCCAACCATTTGATGATCCAACTGTCGTGATGAGCTACTGCCAGTCAAAGCAGTTAAATATGGAAGACCAAATCCTGTGTAATGACTACTTCGATTATCTGCGTGATGTTTCATCAGAAAAATGGTCAAATAATTACATTAACGAAGGCCCTGATGAGATCCGAACCGCCCTTGCTATCAAGAATACCATTCCAAATGTTAGTTCAGTAGTGTTTGAACGTAATGAGCTGTTTAATACGCTGCAAAGAAACATTAACGAGATTAAACGATATCGTGTGGTTGGAGATTGGCTTATGTATATTTATGTTTTGGAACAGGGCAAGATCGCTTATTCTCCAAAACCATTTAATTTACATAGGCGTCATCAAAATAGTGTGACAGTTGACAATTTCAATCTCATGCAGTTAGAGGAAATTATGGCCATACAAAAGACGGTAAGGCAAAAATTCAGTCCCAAAAGTGATGTCATTAAAAAAGCGCATAATTATGCGCAGAGATCATATGAGGAATTTGAATTATGTTCACCTAATGCACATATGTGACCTGGTATAGTTCAAGTTGGTACCTTTTTGAAGCTAGTTATTATAACATGCTTTTCGGGGTGTCCACTTAAACTATACCAGGTCAAGTTACTCCGGTTTCGAGATCATAGACACACAAATGTAATTTCCTGCCTATATTTTGCCTCATTGTTTAAACGGGGTTACTTATGACATGGAACACTATCCTGCATCCTCAATTCAACCGTAATTGTCAGAAAGATAGGAATGACGACTCTGCGATGGCAGGTAGATCCTCAAAAGATCCTACCTGACAACTATTCACATTAATGGCGCAATATAGAACATTATACTTTGAAACAGATATACCAAGCCCATACTCGCTTTTAACCGCCCAAGTCAGAAAAGAGCGATGTTTTCCGCAACCTTCAGGGGATAGTATGCCAGTACTCGAACACCTCAAGGTGAAAAGAAGCGACATACCAGCCGTCACCACCTGGATTATTCGGCGAGCCTCGAGACTGTGAATCAAAGGGATAAAACCGATTACTATGAGGTTATTTCAGAGTTTGAAAAAATTACCAGCTGTGCCCGACGAATGCCAGTGCTCAAAAGGCAGAGTGACTGCCCTAATTAAACCCTCGATTATACCCGACAGATACATTTCCATAGATTTTCTCCTCTGAATTTCCTAACCAGTGTTCTATCAGTAAATCGCTTGCTAATTTTACTGTGAATTTTAACCGATTTAAATACAGATTCGAAATAAATAGTTTTGCTAATGATGAAATCTTTGCTGATTAGAAAAGCAGTCGATACCATTTATAGACACGGATATGCAGCCTTTTTCAGAAAAAGTATTGAATTTCTGTTGATTAAAATAGGCCTTAACCGGCTGTATTTGAATAGAAATAATTATTTAAACTGGAAAAAATTTTACCGCACTGACACAAAATCAAAAAATGATGTATTAGAAAAAATCAAACGTTTCGAGTGGCATCCAAAAATCAGCATTCTTATGCCGGTTTACAATGTTAAGGCCAAATTCGCAGAACGGGCCATTGAATCGTTGAAAGAACAATTTTACGAGAATTGGGAACTCTGCATCGCCGATGATCATTCCCAAAAACCTGATCTTACGGGCATATTTAAAAAAAAAGCCGCGGAAGACAAAAGGATTAAATGCATCTTTCTTGATCAAAACCTGGGTATCTCACAAGCGTCGAACCAAGCAGCAGCTCTATCATCAGGTGAATTTATAGGTTTTTTGGATCACGATGATGAGCTGGTGCCATCTGCTTTGTATGAGGTTGTCAGGGTTATTAATAAATCCAATCCAGATGTCATTTACTCCGATGAAGACTTTATAGATAAAAAGGGAAGGGCAATACATGTTCATTTCAAGCCGGATTACTCACCGGATTTATTGTTTTGCCATAATTACATTACGCATTTCC
>JBATKU010000648.1:0-24279 GCA_049669725.1 Desulfobacterales bacterium | reverse complement strand
CTCCATCTGTATACAACACAAGAAGATCCCCTTCTTGCAGATCTATGGTTTTCTCTCCAAATTCCGCCTTTTCAACCAATCCGATCGCTGCTCCCGTTGGCTTTAGCAAAACTACGGACTTTTCTTTGCTTTTGCGCAAAACCAGCGGTGGTTGGTGACCCGCATTACAATATGTGAGCGCCTTTGCCAAGGAATCAAAGGCTCCGATGAAAAATGTTACAAACGTATCAAAGCGGATGTTGTGTATGAATAACTTGTGCACTTGGCTCATTACTTCGGGAGGGCGATTTATTAAGCGGCACCAGAGTTCGCAGCAAAGCTTGAATACTAGCCATATGAAGGCTCGCCGATACCCCATGGCCGGCTACGTCAGCTATGGCCAACCGGAAAGGGATTTGGAGTAAAGTGATTCAAATTCCTCCCATGGGATAAATTTGGCTATTTTTACCCAACGATTGTCGCTGCGAAGTCCGCCACTAAACGGCAAGGCGAAATCCTCGAACTCAAGCTGTTTGAATTTATGTCTGTACATGGTGTAATAGAATAAAGTGCAAAGCTTTTGGAGGTTATCGGTTGTTTTCCTTTCACTTTTAGCCGATAAAATAGCACTTTATTATAATTTATTCAATAGTTTATATTCGATTCAGCAAACTTTATTTAGTTGAGACTATTAGAACTTATTTAAAGTTGCAGTATTATCATATGTGGTTGTTAAAATAAAAACCTCAATTTTGATCATCGTCAAACCAAAGACCAAAGCAGAGCATAGAATTGCTCTGCTTTGGTCTTTGAGTAAATAACGGTGAGGCCGAAAAATTTTCGATCTGGGTTTATGCCGCATTTCAAAAATAAGTTCCGATACGGAAGGGTGGTATAAGTGGTTGTAGAAAAAAATGTTCGAGAAACGGAACGGTTTTTTAACAACCGCTATATGTGGCCCCTACACCAATCCCTGATCCAGCATGGCATCTACTACCCGCACAAATCCGGCAATGTTGGCGCCTGCCAGATAGTTGCCGGGTTCGCCGTATTCCGCGGCGACATCCAGACAGTTCTGGTGAATGTTTTTCACAATGGTGCGCAATCGCTGATCGACTTCTTCGGCCGACCAGTTTAAAAGCATCCGATTCTGGGCCATCTCCAAACCGGATACCGCCACCCCGCCGGCATTGGCGGCTTTTCCCGGAGCGTAGAGGAGCTTTTTGTCCAGGAAAATTCTGACGGCTTCAGGCGATGTCGGCATATCGGCACCTTCACAGACCATCTTGATACCATTGTTGACCAGATTATAGGCATCTTTCTCCTGGATTTCATTTTCCATTGCGCAGGGGAAGGCGCAGTCGGCCCGGTGGGTCCACAACGGATTGTAACCCAGTGAGGTGTCGGCTTCCGTGTATACCGTTTCGGAGTATTTATCAACATATTCCTGGATCCGGCCGCGTTTAAGGTTTTTCAAGCGTTTGACAAAAGCCAGTTTTTGGCTGTCGATGCCTTCCGGATCATAAATGTAGCCGGATGAATCGGAAAGCGTCAGCACCTTGCCACCCAGCCCGACGATTTTTTCGGCCGTGTGCTGGGCCACATTTCCGGCGCCGGACACCAGGCAGGATTTGCCTTCAAGGCTGTCATTGCGGGCCGCCAGCATTTCAGCAGCGAAATAGACCACGCCGTATCCGGTGGCTTCAGTGCGAATATGGCTGCCCCCCCATTGCAGGCCTTTGCCGGTCAGTGTTCCGGTAAATTCGTTGCGCTGCTTTTTATACATGCCAAAGAGATATCCGATCTCCCGGGCGCCCACACCCAGACCGCTTCCCGGAATGTCGGTGTCCTGGCCGATGTGACGGCTCAGTTCCGTCATAAAACTTTGGCAGAACCGCATGACTTCATCATCCGATTTTCCTTTGGGCTCAAAATCGGATCCGCCCTGGGCGCCTCCCATGGGCAGGGTGGTCAGGGCGTTTTTAAAGACCTGCTCGAAGGCCAGAAATTTTAGGATGCTATGGTTAACCGAGGGGTGAAATCTGAGTCCACCTTTGTAAGGCCCGATGGCACTGTTCATTTCTATCCGGTAAGCGCGATTGACCCGCACCCAGCCTTCATCATCCATCCAGGGAACCCGGAACATAATCGCGCGTTCGGGCTCCAGGATTCTTTCCAGAACACCCAGTTTGTGATATTCGGGATGGCGCTCTAAAACCGGCGTTACCGTTTCAACAAACTCCCGGACAGCCTGGTGAAATTCTTTTTCTTCCGGATCTCTTGCCAGGATTTGCTTCAAAATCTTATCTGACATATCAAACCTCCTTCAATTTGGCCAAAAGGTTATAAAATTTCCAATTTCAGAGGTCCTAAGCATCAATTATTTCTAAGGCTTCCTCCCGATAGGCGTCCATCACGTATTTAATACCGGTGATCTTGGAACATTCCTCTGTCAGAGAGAACAGGTCGTCACGACTGATATATTCCACCTTCCAGTTGCGCGATCCGGCCATCAATTGCTGGAGCCCGACTTTGATTTTATCGGTCACGTTAAAAAGCCCGATCGCACCCAGCGGCATATCGTCCACCTCTGATCCGTATTTCTCCTTTAAGACTTCATAGTTCATGAAGATCTCTTCTTTGGTAAAACCATATTTGGAAACGGTTGTCGGCAGGCCGCCGTCTTCGTCGCGCAGCCACCTCTCGGCATTTTTACCGACCATACCCGGGATCATCAGCGCCCGGCCCATGCATACGGCTTTGCAATAGGGAGCACCAAGGGCCAGGGCTTTGAAGACATGGTCTTCAGCTGAAAAGCCGCCGGCAAAGGCCAGGTCCGGGACGCGTTTGCCGCTTTTAGCCAGACGATCGCTTAATTCAACGGCCATGGAATGCAGGTAAATAGAGGGGATGCCCCACTCGGTCATCATGCGCCAGGGGCTCATGCCGGTACCTCCCGGGGCCCCGTCAATGGTGAGCAGATCAATATCGGCGTCCGAGGACCAGCGGATGGCCATGGCCAGTTCCCTCATGGGATAAGCGCCGGTTTTTAAGGTAATGCGTTTGGCACCCAGTTTGCGCAGCCGCTCCACTTCGCTCATAAATCCTTCCTGATCGACGAATCCGAGACGTGAGTGACGCTCGAACTGTTTCAACGGACCGGCTTTAAAGGCGGCCTGGTGGGCAGGGTCTTCCGGATCCGGGGTGACGATGTACCCGCGTTTTTTTAACTGGATGGCCCGGTCCAGGGAATTGACTTTAATCTCCCCGCCGATACACTTGGCGCCCTGGCCCCATTTCAGCTCAATGGTCTCCACCCCGAGCTTGTCGATCACATATTCGGCCACACCGTTGCGGGTGTCTTCCACGTTCATCTGGATCAGAATGTCGCCGTAGTCTTCGTGGTAGCGGCGGTATTCTTTCACCCGTCGATCCATCTCCGGTGATTTCTTTATCTTGCCGTTGCTGTCCAGCTCTAGTTCGGGATCGATGCCGCAAACATTTTCACCACACACCAGGCTGATGCCGCTGATGGCAGCGCCTATGGCGAAATGCCGCCAATTTTTACGTGCGATATCCGTGCTGCCGAGAGCACCCGTAAAAATCGGCACCTTCATCTTGACCTTATCGGTAACCCCGTATGAGGTTTCGGTATTGACACTGGGAAAAGTGGCTTTATCGGGGTCGGCTTCGACCCCTTTGGCCCCCAGGGCATACCCCATAATATTTAAATGGGAATAGTCCACCGGATAGTCCTTGTCGGCGCCGGCTGTGACGCTGCCGAAAGGCTGCGGGTAAAGAAGCTCCCGGCCACGAAAGGTCGCCTGGAACATGTCGCAGTTGCCTTTGCAGCCATCCAGACACCGGCTGCAGATACCGGATTGAGGTGCAATATCGCGCGAACGGTTCCTGGTCTGAAGTGCGTCGTTTGCATTCGGTCGATGTAGGTTCATAGTCTCCCCCTTGATTCACCACATTAGATTAATCCAACGCCAATCGAGCTGCGATTCCACTAGTGTATGCGTTGGAGTCTTAATTTAAGTTCAAGCAAGATAGTCTGCTTTTAGTCGAAAAATCAACAATTTTGTAATATAATTTTTCTCTAAAAAAAAGGAAATTTTAGCTTGTCTTTGAGAACTAAGGCCTGTATCAATTGGACGCTCGGTTCTTTTGGCAATGAAAGATTTGGATATGAAAGGAGAATCCATGGAACTGCAAGAAGCCATTTTAAAGCGACGCAGCATTCGACACTTTCGTTCAAAATCCGTATCTGAAGATATCATTCAGGGCCTGATTGCCGACTCCCTCTGGGCGCCTTCCTGGGGCAACACCCAACCCTGGGAGGTTGTATTGGCTACCGGGCCTAAACTGGAGGAATTTAAAAAGAAAAATAAAGAGGCCCTTCTGGCAGGTAAAGAGTCCACGCCGGACATCCCTATGCCCCAGGTGTGGTCCGAAGCTTATTTGGCACGCTACAAAGCGCTTGGCAAAAGCGTCCTGGGCGCCCTTTCCATTGCCAGGGACGATAAAGAAGCAAGGCTGCAGCATTTTTTAAAAATGTTTAGCTTTTTTGATGCACCGGCCATCGTTATGGTTGCCGTCGACAAAGAACTCTCCATCGAATATGCCATGCTCGATGCGGGCATTTTTCTGCAGACATTCTGTCTTCTGGCCCATGACAGAGGTCTGGGAACATGCATCCTGGCGGCCATGGTCAGCTATCCGGAAATCGCCCGTGAGCTGTTTTCCGTTCCGAAAAGCAAGTTGTTTGTTATGGGAGCTGCTCTGGGATGGCCGGATACTGGCGCGTCGGTAAATTGTTTCGAAAGACAGCGAGGCTCACTGGATGAGTTTGTGAGCTGGGTTAAATAAATTTTTATCAGTTGGCTTGACAGTAAGATTGGAAACGATTAGTAATAGGTCCAATACACTCAAAACTTCGCTTGCATATCAATGTTCATTAAACTCATCGTCGGAGGTGGGAATGAACCTCAAAGCCTGCAAAACATGATCCTGATAGCGTAAATCGATCTATTGGGATTTTTTTTTGAATTCACTCCAAAGCACATCCGTCTGTTGCAATCGCTGAAGCACCCCGATGAATTGATTATGTTCGGTTCATGATCTTTTCAAATTTTCTTCCGGCTATAGCACCTTGCACAATAAACATTACTACAGAATTCGGAGCGATTAATGTCAATTCCCGTTTTTCTCAATTCAATTCCTAATCTTAAGTGAGGGGAAATATGGAAGAATTTAATGCAAAAACGCAAATGTCCAAAATTCGCAATTTCGAAAGGGGTTTTATGGCCACCCATTTGATTAATCTTGGCGCCAGGCTTGGGATTTTTGAAGCACTCAATGAAAATAAGGGAGGCTTAACCGTTCCGGTGCTGGCTTCCAAGCTGGGAATCCATGAGCCTTACTTGAAGATTTGGTGCCAGACGGCTTACCATTTTGAAATCCTTGATGGTGATGAAACGGGCCGCTTCATGCTTCAGCCTTATCTGGATGAAATTTTAGGGGCTAAGGACCATTTCAGAAATTATCTGGCCAACATTGCCATGGATGTCGACATCATTGGCGATGGCTTTACGAAATCTGCAGGGGCCTTTCGGACAGGAAATCCCCTTCCAATTTATAACTCGCCCGATTTTTCCGAACTTGTGTACGAGCCGACAAAAAATATCGCCCTGGCGTTTCTTTTTATGATCTTTCCTAAAAACAAACATCTGAAGCAGAAACTGGAGCAGGGGATACGGTTTTTAGATATCGGCTGCGGTGATGGCAGCCTCGTGATTCAGCTGGCTCAGGCATTTGGCAACAGTACGTTTGTCGGTATCGGCCCGGATGCGAATGGTATTAAATCGGCAAAATCGGCAATTTCTAAACTGGAGTTGGGAAGTCGTTTATCCGTGGAGCACCTTGGAGGCGAAAAACTTTCGTATAAGGATGAGTTTGACATGGTCAGTATGGTGGTGACCCTGCACGAGATCCCACCGGCGGTAAGGCAAAAAGCTATAGAAAATGCCTACCGTGCTTTAAAACAGGATGGCTGCCTGCTTGTTTTGGATTTTCCCTATCCCGGCCAGCTGGAGGATTTCAGGAATCCCATGTATAACTACGGCATTCTTGATCAGTTCTACGAAATCTGTGCAAACTGTGTTCATCTAACCAACGAGCAGCAGGATGAGCTTTTGTCGGCTGCCGGATTCAAAAACATTCAGCGGATGCCTATCGGCAAAGGTATGTTTGATTTCATCTCGGCTACCAAATAGCAATCTAATTGGGAGTGATTTGATACAGGTGATGGGTCAATTGAGATAGTAAGATCATATTCAGATTGTGAGAGGGAGGAAGACAACATGTCTGAAGACGTTTATGAAAAGTTGCCGGCGCTGGTCTAATATAGAATATTTAAAGAATGGTAAAATATGTCGCAAAACAACGATCCATTAATTTATCGTGAAGAAGACGAAATCGCTTTCATTGAAATCAACCGGCCGGAAAAGAAAAATGCGCTCAATTTCGAGTGCTGGCAGTTATTCGACAGCTACTGTGACCGATTAATTTTCACGGCACGCAAAATTCTGCCTGAGGAAGCTAAGGCTCTGGGGTTGGTAAGCCATATTCTTCCTGAAGAAAATTTTGCTTCACATGTCACCGAATATGTGAAATCCATAACAGCCAATGCTCCCAAAGCCTTAGAGGTCGTCAAAGAAATTTGCGATGCCACTTTTACAATGGAAGAAGCCGAGGCGCTCGAATTTGAAAGGCAAAGAGCAGCTGAAAATATTCTAAGCGGTCAGTGTATCGAAGGGATCAGTGCCTTTCTGGAAAAGAGGGCGCCCCAATGGAGATCTTAGCACAACACTCTCTTGACAGTTTGGCAATCACGTTATATTATAATAAACAAAATCGTTTATTATTTATAAATGTGATCGATTATGCCAACCAATTCTACCGCCAAATTATTAAATGCCGATAGCCCCTTTTTTTCAGTCTCGTCTCTTCAGGCGTTGCTCAATCTGACACGGGAAAGTGCCCGCACGACAGCTTCCAGGCTCGTCCGAAGAGGAGTTCTGATCAGGCTACAGCGTGATTTATACACTCTCGCTAATGGTAAATATTCTCTTTTTTCTTTGGCCAATGCATTCTGCCAACCATCGGTCATTTCGTTGGAAACAGCTTTGAATTACTGGGGCATTATCGTCCAGGTGCCTCAAACGGTTTTTTCGATTGCACGGTCAAGCTATCGCTGCGTAGCTGATAACACCGATTTCGTATACCGGCGCATGCCTCCAGATAAGTTTCGTTTCGGCCAGATAAAGGTCGAGGATTTTTTCATCGTCGAAGCTGAAAAGGCGCTGCTGGATACACTGTACATGAAAAGCAAAGGCCTGGCGGAACTTTTGCCGGAAGATGTCGATATGGCGAAACTGGACGATGAATTGCTTAACTATTATAAGCGCCTGTATCCGGGCATCGTCAAAAAAATGCTCAATGAAATCGAAGAGCAGGAATATGAAGCCAAGTAAACAGGACTTTCTAAACCAGTACAGGGAAAACACCATCATAGAAGTCGTCCAGAGCGTGGCAAAATCTGAAGCCGGAAGTCATCTGGCTTTTAAAGGCGGCACTGCTTTGAAGCTTTTCTATGATCTGCCCCGCTACTCTGAGGATATTGATTATGATTTTCTGGGTAAAATTTCTCCGCAACAAATGCTGGATATCTTAAAATTGCTGGCTGCCAAAAGAAAGTGGGAAGTCACTGATGATGCTGTCAAATATAATACCATTTTATTAGAGTTAAGATTTGCCGGGCCGGAAAGAAATTTTCGGGTCAAAATTGAAATTTCAACCAGAGAAAAAGATTTAAAAACCACCATCCTGTCCCTCAGGGGCGTTCCGGTTCTTACCCTTGAGCCTTCCTTCTTAATGACCGAGAAGTTGATAACCTATGTGAAAAGAAAGGCAGGAAGAGATATATTTGACGCCTGGTTTATATTAAATAATTCCTATCCTTTGGATGAGACCTTATTGATAGATACCTTCGGTGGGCGCACCAATTTTTTTTCTGCTCTATTAAAGGTGACCCAAAAGGCGGATCCCCAAAAGATTCTCAGGGATACCGGCAAGCTGCTTAGTATTGACCAGAGAAACTGGATAAAAACTTCGTTTTTGATTGATTTTCAAAGGCTCGTGAGCACAAAGCTCAAAGCCTGGTCCTGACTGCCGTAGAAGAGGCAGAGTAAAAAAGGAGTTGCGATATGACTACGGAGAATTTCAAAGAAAAAAGCTACTGGATGACCACCCGGGAGTATATGCCGGGGGAACCCTTGCAGGGTGACATCGATGTGGACGTGGCGATTGTGGGCGGCGGTTTTACAGGTCTGTCTTCTGCCTACCACATTAAGAAAGCCGAGCCCAATATGAAAGTGGCCCTTTTGGAAAGTGAAGTCATCGGCTTTGGTGCCAGCGGCCGCAACGGCGGGTTCAATATGACCCTGTTCGGCCTGACCCTGTCCATCACGGCCTTGCGTTTCAGCAAACAGAAAGCTAAAGATGCTCACCATTACATGGAACAAGCGGTTGATTATTTGCGTGACCTGGTAACCGAACTGGGCATTGACTGTGATTACGAGCATCCCGGATTTTTGCGGGTGGCGACATCAGAAAAATACAAAAAGCGCATTCTCCACGAGATGGAGCTGGCTCACCAGTTGGGTCTGGAAGGTATTGAATGGCTCGACAAAGCGCAAACTCAAAATCAGGTCCGAAGTCCGATGTATCTGGGGGCTTGGTGGGAACCTCGCTGCGGGATTCTCAATCCGGCCAAGCTGGCCTGGGGATGGGCGGATGTTATCCGGCCCATGGGAGTCGAGGTATATGAAAACAGCCCGGTGGCAGAAATTTTCCGGGAAAACGGCCAGCTGCGCCTTGATACCCCGAACGGAAGGGTTCGGGCTGATAAAGTGGTCATGGCCACCAATGCCTGGTCGCATTTTTTCAAAGAATTGAAACGCAAACAGGTGCCGGTCTGGACCCATATTGTTATGACGGAACCCTTGAGCGAGCAACACTTTAAGGAAATCGGCTGGCAGAATCGGCAGGGGATTGAAGACGCGCGCAACCTGGTTCATTACTATCGTTTAACATCTGACAACCGGCTGGTGATGGGCGGACGTGATGTTTCATCGAGTTATGGCCAGGACATGGATCAGGACCGCAACCCGGTCACATTTGCCGCACTGAAAGACGATGTGCGCGAGATTTTTCCAGCATTAAAAGACATTCAATTTACTCATGAATGGGGCGGCCCGGTGTCAGTCCCGTTGGACATGGCACCGGCCATCGGTTTTGCAGGCGATAAGAATGTGGTTTACAGCCTGGGGGCTGTGGGGCACGGCGTCAGCATGACCCAGTTAAACGGGCGTACCGTTGCCGATCTGATCCTGGAGAAAAAAACCGATCTAACCGATGTGTTTTTCGTCAATCGACGGACCATTCCCTGGCCTCCCGAACCGCTGCGCAATCTGGCCATAAAAGCCATCCGGGGCTATATGCACTGGGAGGATCGGCTGTATGATTCCAAACCGGTGAGCTAAATTAATAAAAGGCTGGTGAATTTTAGGGATTCTGTTGGGTGAAAATTCTGGGGTTATTCCGATAGAAAGGACATCTCTCCTGAGTCAAGGATCTGGCCCTGGAAGTGGACCGCCGAGTTTTTGGATTTTGAAATAATTACCCGGTTGTCTTTTGTAATCTGATACTGTTCCAGGTATCCATTATGCTCAAGCTCTTTTAAGCCGGTGCGAACCCTATCCTTCAGACGGCGGATTTCCAGTTCCTTATCCAGGTTTACCGCCCGGGCCAATCGCAGGATGTCGATGTCGGATTCGGATTCGTACTGGCCCTGGTAAAAGCGGTAAAAGGCTTTGCCGACATCGGATTTTAGGCGGGCCCTGAATTTCAGATCAATATTGGTGACAAAGCTGGCAGCATACATCTCCAGGAAATAGGGATTGATGAAAACCCGGATGCTGCCGGTCTCTTTATCGATATCGGCAAAGCTTAGAATCGAGCCGGTCATTTCTTTCAAGTCTTTTCGTTTTCGGCTCTTACCGCTGTACAATTCCAGATCGATGCGGGATCCGGCCAGACGCTGGATGCTTTTCCAGATCGCGCCGCAATTAGCGGGCGTCGGCGAAACATCGGCCAGTTGGCTTAATTCTTTTTGGGTGGTTTCAAAGGCATCGCTTTGATATTTGGTCATCAAGGCCAGAAGCCCGAACAGGATGGTCTCGTCAAAGATAACCAGGAGTTCTCCCACCACCTGCATGCGGCCCCAGGAATTGGCATCACCTGAATCTAACCGAACCAGGGGCCATTCTTTTGATTTTAACCGGCCTTTGAAATGAAACGGGGACACCCGTGTCAGCATGGTGGGCATAAAACTGAAAAACCGCTGTGTCGGTGGCTGCCGGCTGATGTGTTTTTTGACATATTCAGATGCGTCTTTGATGATCTGGCGCCGGGTTAATCGCTTGGCGGCTGCCTCAATCGCGGCATCTGATACGGTTTGTTTTTTTTCCGGCCTGGCATTCAACGGGGTCGATGGCTTTGGTCTGTCGGGCATACGCGTCCTTTCTGTATGTCCACTTTAGAAGTGGCCTTGAAACCACTTAACGGAAACTTCAATATAATAAAAAAGCCTTCGCCTGAATTAAAAAATTTCGGCAAAGGCTTTAGTGTCTTAATTTAAAGTCAGCTGTATACATCCGCGAATGCTCTTAGAATAGGGAGTGATTGTTGTCACTATAATTAAAAGTAAATAGTTTGTCAAAAAATATATAGTAAAAAATTAAATATCCGCCGGGCTTGTCCTCTCACTAAAACGTATTAATATTTAGCAAGTATACAAATTAATCAGGGTGTGGATATGATATTGTTTGACGACAGCCAGAAAGAGAGTTTAATCGAGTTCGGTATTGAAATACCGGTGCTTTACAGCCGGGTTTTAAAACCATTTGAATTTTTAAAATCACACGAAATTTTGGGCCCTAAACGCGATCAATGGCATATCGGTAAAATCGACGAAACGATCAACCGGGATGATTTGCTGCGGGCTCATTCCGGGGAATATATTGAAGAGCTGTTTTCCGCCGGGTTGGAGAATGAAATTATCAACACCTTCGAATTGATTGACAAAGCGGGCAACTACTACCGCTACAACCCGCATAGAGCCACCCTCCCGTTAACGCAACTTTTCGACCGCATTCTTACCATCGTCGCCGGTACGGTTCAATGCGGCCGGGTGGCCCTGGCCAAAGGATTTTGTTTTGCCTTCAGCGGCGGCATGCATCATGGCCAATACGCTTACGGCGACGGTTTCTGTATGGTCAACGATATTGTGATTGCCATCCGCAAACTGCAGGCTGAAGGACTGATCCGTACCGCCTGGGTGATCGATATCGATGCCCATAAAGGGGATGGAACCGCCGCTCTCACTAAAGGTGACGATAGCATTACCACCCTCAGCATTCATATGGCCAACGGTTGGCCCCTGGATGGTGATGAGTACGATGCGGACGGCAAATTCAATCCGTCTTTTACCCCCAGCGATATCGATATCCCCATGGTAAAAGGGGAGGATGACCTGTATATCCCCCGTTTGCAGGAGGGCCTCAATCAGCTTGACCGGTGGCCTCATCCGGATCTTGCGCTGGTCGTTTCAGGAGCGGATCCCTACTTCAAGGATGAATTGCCGTCCACCAGCGATATGAAATTGTCATTGGCACAATTAAAAGAGCGGGATCTTCTCACTTACAATTTCCTCAAAGAGCGGGATATTCCCCGGGCCTATCTAATGGCCGGTGGTTACGGGGAAAGCTGCTGGGAGGTCTATGCCCAGTTTCTGGAATGGGCGCTAATTGAAAACTTGAATTCAAAAAAAATTTAACTCGACCACTGGAGGTGCGGGCAATGAAATGTCCTGTTTGCGGCTGCGAATACTTTTATGTCAAAAACCCGGAGAATCCCTATATGTACTACCAATTTAAATGCAAAGACGGCAAGGCTCACTTCAGCGCTGAAGTGAATGAAGCTGAATTGCCGGAAATAAACGATGGGACCCAGACACACTGTGTCCAATGCGTCTGGCAGGGGGAATACGGTAAGCTGGTTGAATAGTCAATGTCCCTATCATAGGAGTCTTAATCATGGCAGATAAGAAATGGATAACAACTACTGCCGGCCTAAAAATGCCGCGGATAATTTACGGCACGGCCTGGAAAAAGGAGCGCACGGCAGACCTTGTTGTGAAAGCCATACAAGCAGGATTTAGGGGAATTGATACAGCCTGCCAACCGAAACACTATAACGAGCCACTGATTGGAGCGGCGCTTCACAGACTGAAAAGCGATGGCATACAACGTGAGGCCTTGTTTTTACAAACCAAATTCACCCCACTTTCCGGTCAGGATCCAGCGCAAGTGCCATACAATAAGAATTCCCCTATAGAATTGCAGGTCGCGCAATCTTTTGAAGCATCGAAAAAAAATCTGCAAACAGAATATGTAGATTGTCTAGTGCTTCATTCACCAATGGCACACCACTCGCTTTTGATGAAGGTATGGAATGCAATGGAAGAAATTCAAAGGACTGGTGGAGCGCATCATTTGGGAATCAGCAACTGTTACGATACTGAAGTACTTCGGGTACTCTATGCCGATGCCAACGTGAAGCCGGCGGTTGTACAAAATCGATTTTATCAGGAAACGGGCTATGATGCAGACTTGCGTCACTGGTGCGCCATTCATGAAGTCATTTACCAGAGTTTCTGGACCCTCACGGCAAATCCTCATATATTAGCCAGCAGTATGGTTCGAACCATTGCTCAACAGCATAACAAAACCGAAGCCCAGATCTTTTTCCGGTATCTCAGTCAATCTGGTATTGTGCCTCTTACCGGAACCTGTTCTGAGAAGCACATGAGCGAAGACCTCAGCATCTTCGATTTTGAGCTTTCTTCTGAAGATTTGAAGGATGTGAGTCTCCTTTTAAATCAGGTTGAACCTTGAAGGATTGACTCGCCCTGATACAGATAGGTGCCGACATACTATATTTGCAAACAAGGGATTGATGGTTGTGAGGTTCCCAAGGATATCAATTTCCCTTAAAGACAGGCAAAGGGTATGCCGGCAATTTGCTCGTCATAGAGGCGGGGACCTTCGTCATTGTTGATAACCAGTCCAAAAGGGCAGTTTTGCTCCTTGATGAAATCTTTCAGCGGCCGCAGCTGTTTTACAGCACTGCCGGGAACCAATGAGAGCTACGCAGGGGAAAAAAAGCGAGATATTCCTTCAGCAAATCTTCATAGTGACGATCCACACCTTGCAATTTAAAATAGACACTTCCAAATTGCAGGGTTATTTTTGATAAATTTTATCCGATTGATTCTCTTTTGCATCGTAAAATATCAACTTGTCGTCAACTACCGATGTCCTGGTTCAAATTCTTCAGCATTTGATTTACGCTGGTGGTGGGCAGTTTGCAGGCAAATTCCTGGCAGACGTAAGCGGTGGCCTGTCCGTTTCTGGTGGCCATCGACCGGGTAAAGGGCGCGATGTCGGTAAGGGCCCCGGCAGTGTTTTTATCGGCAGTACGGAAAAGCACGATCTTTTCCGGAAGAAACGGCCGGCGCAAGGCCGCGAGCATCAATCGGGTATCCTCTTTCTGTGGATCACCTACGATGACGACTTCAAAATTTGGATTGAAGGCATATTCCAGGGCCACCATGAGTTGGGCGTATCCGGCCGGGTATTGCTTAACCTGTTCTGAGAAGGCTTTGATGATGGCTTCTGATTTTTGCATATAATCGGTATTGCCGGTCATATGAGCCAGCCGCAGTAAATTGTAAACCACCACGGAATTCCCCGACGGTACGGCACCGTCATAAATTTCTTTGCTGCGCACCAGCAGCTTTTCACCGTCATCCGCGGTCATGTAAAGGCCGCCGTTTTGTTGGTCCCAAAAATGGGTGAGCATCTTTTCATTCAATTCAAGGGCATGCTTTAGATAGTCTATTTCATAGGTTGCCTGGTAAAGGTCTATCAAACCCCAGACCATAAATGCATAATCATTTAAATGCGCCGCCAGACCGGACTTGCCGTTACGATATCTTTTGAGGAGTCGACCATTGTCGGCTGTAAGATTTTTCAGGATAAAGTCGGCCGCCTTTGAAGCGGCGGTTACGAATTTTTGATTATCCAATACATAACCGGCTCTGGCCAGGGCGGCGATCATCAGGCCGTTCCAGTCGGTGAGGACCTTATCGTCTTTAAAGGGATGAACACGCTTTTTTCGAGCCTCAAAAAGTGTTTGGCGGCCGGCTTCGAGGCGCTGGCGCAACCGGTCTTCAGAGAGACCCATATCTTTTGCATGATCGCGCAGCGGTTTTTGCAAGTGCAGGATGTTTTGATCGATGTTGTGCCCGGGACCGGCTTCTTCAAAGTTGCCGCCTTCTTTCACATTAAAAACGCTGCTGAATACGGCAGCTTCTTTTTTACCCACAAGACTTTTAATTTCCTGGGGCGTCCACAGGTAGAATTTGCCTTCAATGCCTTCGCTGTCGGCATCTTCGGCGCTGTAAAAGCCGCCTTCCGCCGACGTCATATCCCGTAAGACATAGGTGATGATTTCTTCAGCCACCCGGGCATAAAAAGCATTGCCGGTCACCTGGTAGGTCTCGGTGTAGACCATGATAAGCATGGCCTGATCATAGAGCATCTTTTCAAAGTGGGGCACCAGCCAATGGGCGTCGGTGGCATAGCGGTGAAAACCAAACCCCAGTTGATCATAGATCCCCCCGAACCGCATCTGCGTC
This sequence comes from Desulfobacterales bacterium, assembly GCA_049669725.1. Taxonomy (GTDB): domain Bacteria; phylum Desulfobacterota; class Desulfobacteria; order Desulfobacterales; family JAFDCJ01; genus JAFDCJ01. The sequence goes on along the minus strand of JBATKU010000648.1, from coordinate 9,413 downwards.
AAAGTTTTTTCAACCATTGCCAGGGCCTGTTCATCTTTGGCGTGGTAATAGCGCCGGAGCAGGAAATTTAATTGAGGGGGCGAAGGAAATTTCGGTGATTTTCCAAACCCGCCATATTCCGGGTCATAGGACTGACCTAAAAATTGCCGGGGCTGATCCAGAATTTTTGGATCGAGTTTTGCGCCCGGCTTTCGATTGCTCAGGCCAACAACATGCTGGGTGATCTGATCTGCGCTGGTCAGCACCTTTTGGCGGTCATTTTTCCACGCTTTGGCAATTTTGGGTAACAGTTCCATCATTCCGGGCCGTCCCCAGCGCTGGTGCTTGGGAAAATAAGTGCCGGCATAAAAGGGCTTTTTATGCGGCGTCATAAGTATGGTCATGGGCCAACCGCCGCTGCCGGTTAACGCCTGGGTGACGGTCATATAGACATTGTCAATGTCCGGCCGTTCTTCACGGTCGACTTTGATGGCGATAAAATCCTTATTTAGCAGCTGCGCCACTTCTTTATCCGAAAAAGACTCGTGCTCCATCACATGGCACCAGTGGCAGGTTGAGTACCCGATGGACAGAAAAATGGGTTTGTCCTCTTTTGCGGCCTTTTCAAAGGCCTCGTCGCCCCATGGAAACCAGTTAATGGGGTTGGTTGCATGCTGCTGCAAATAGGGGCTGGATTCGTGAATCAGGCGGTTGTATTTTGAGGGTTGGGCGGATGAGGTCTTCGATTCAACAGAGAGCAAATCCGTCGATGACCAGAGACAGGTGCCTGCGATAACGATAATCGAGACCACAAACCTTGTGGCAATTTTAATTCTACTGAACGGGGTCATTGAATTTCCAGGTTGGCGCTAATTGGATTAGAAATCGTTCACTAAGAAGTGTAACCACTGTAATTGAGAAAACAACCGGGAAGCATTGATCCGCAAGCCGGGGGTAAAATCCGCAAATCGGCTAATTGGTGAAATCATCCGGGCCTTTAAGCGACTTATAGTTTGGGCCCCGGAACTATCTTGCAGGAATGGACACGATCAGGGCCTTTTGTGGCTTGATTCTCGTATCTTTTTCATCATTCGCATCCAAGCCTCTTTGTTGTAGCTCGGAACCTGTCCGCGGTTATGCTGGTAAAACGGCATATCCAGATTTTTGACGTGGAATAGATATTCATGATTTGAGATGCCGGTGTGCCAGTACCCGGCCACCCGGCCGATCAGTGACCCGCCGACAAAAAGTATGCAGATCATCACTGCATAGGCCAGGGGCTTTAATATTCCGTTGCGTCGCGATGCCGAGATATAAAGGGTATCATTTTCAGGACACACGGCCACACAAGCCAGGCAGGCATGGCACTCATCGGAGATTACGTTCGTGGTTTTATGCACCTTGATGTCCACCGGACAGGTGTGGGTGCATTTTTGACAGTTGGTGCAGGTCTTTGCGTTGCGATGAACCTTTAAAATACTCAAAAAACTGAGAACTCCTAACAGGGCGCCATAAGGGCACAGATAGCGGCACCAGAAGTTGCGGAGCAATATCGACAGCACCACCAGTGCCACCAGCACCCAGAAGGCAAAGGGCGTGATATCGGAAAAAAAATACAACATTTTTATATCCGCCACCATGTTATAGGGGCTGTAGATAAAATAATCCAGGGCCGCGGCGTTCATTTTCAGTATAATGGCCCACAGAAAAAAGGCCAGGAGCAGGTATTTTAAGCTGCGCAGGGGGTAATCAAGCCATGGGGGCACTTTGACCTTCTGGCGGAAAATTACGCTATGCAGCCGGTTCAGATACTCGGTCAGCAGCCCGAACGGGCATACCCAGCTACAGAACCCCCTTTTTAAAAATACGGCCGTGGCCAGTGCCATAAGAAATATAATCAATCCGGAAGGATGGATCGGGTTGAAAATTCCGGTGGCCAGCCAGTACTTGAGGCTGATCAGGGAACTGATGGGTAAAAAGGCTTCGATGCCGGGAGGACGGGTGACGGTCGGCACCATGCCGTTTTCCAGTTGGTTGACAAACATTGTAAATTTTATACCGATCAGTACAACGGTTGCCAGAAAAAGGGATTGAATAAATCTGCGGTAAAGCTGGATGTCGGGTTGCTTCAATCTATTGAAAAAGGATTCGGTGCCCCTGTTATTGCCTTGGGAAATCATGGTGCTGAGTCTAGCTGAACCGGGCGCCGTAATCCTTGATTTAAATCAAATTCGCCCGATTTCCTTCAGATAAATCTGACTACACTGAAAAAAATATTGACAAAAAACCGCTGCCATTACATGAATGAACCCATATCGGAATTGCCTTTCCGTTAAGTCTTGTTGAAAGAGCGCTTAGCCGATTTTCTTGCAAACCCTGCCAATTTGCAATCTCGCGTGTCATAGAAGAGTATTATATTTAATCATTTTTCAGCAATAGTGCATGATTAACTCAAACCGAAAGGAGTCGCCATGGGACATAGACAAATCATTGATTTAAGTATCAGTATCGAGCCGGACCTGCCCAGCGATCCACCCATGATGATTCCCCAAATTGACTACATTAATCATGAAATGGGCGCCGAACAGATGAAGGATTTTTATCCGGGGCTAAAAAAGGAACAGCTCCCCGGTAGTCTGGGCTGGGCCGTGGAGTTTCTTACACTGACAACCCATTCCGGCACCCACCTTGACGCCCCCTATCACTACCATCCCACCATGGACAAAGGCCAACGGGCTTTAACGATAGATGAAATTCCCCTTGATTGGTGCTTTAGCGATGGTGTGGTTCTTGATTTCAGGCATAAAGCAGATGGGCAGCGAATTACAGTCGACGATGTCCAAAAAGAGCTGGGGCGAATCGGATATGAGATCAAGCCCCTGGATATTGTCCTAGTTCAAACCGGTGCCGATCAAGCCTGGGGTACCGAGCAGTATCTGGTCAAGGGCGCCGGGATGGATCGCGAAAGTACCCTTTATCTGACCGAAAGAGGTGTCAAAGTGGTCGGCATCGATGCTTGGAGTTGGGACCGCCCGCTGCCCTTCCAGGCCAAAGAATTTCAGGAAAATGGCGACCCCAAGGTTATCTGGGAAGCCCATTTTGCCGGCATTGATATCGGCTACTGTCATATGGAGAAAATGGCCAATCTGGCCGCCATCGGCAGACCCTTTGGATTTACGGTTTGCTGTTTCCCGGTCAAGATCAAGGGTGCCAGCGCGGGATGGACTCGACCGGTGGCGATCATCGATGAATAGAAACGATTTATAGAATTCACCGCCAAGGCGCTGGAGAAAGCCTTTGTTGAAGATCGCGTCACCCCTGATGAGATGCTGGCCTGTGGCGGCAAAATTGCTCCCTGGTTTTCCAGTGTCACCTTCGGTGGCCCGGATCTAAAAACCTTTTATATCGGCAGTCTCCGGGGATCCCGGATTCCCTATTTCAAATCCCCGATTGCCGGTCTGCCCATGGCACACTGGCGGTAAAGGGGGACGGCCGGGATTAGAGGATATTTCTTGAAAATTTATTTTTCGTTTTAATCAAAAGAGAAAGGAAACTCGGTAATGAATAAATATATTGTTACAGCAGCCCTAACCGGAGCGATCCATACCCCCACGATGTCGCCCCATTTGCCGATTACCCCTGATGAACTCGCTGAAGAAGCGCGGCGGGCCAGTGATGCGGGCGCAGCGGTCGTGCATGTTCATGCCCGTGACCCCGAGACCGGGCAACCTTCGGCGGACAGTAATTTATTCGGTGAGATCTTATCCAAGATCAAAAATAGTTGTCATGCCGTGGTATGCACCACTACCGGCGGTGGTTTCGGTATGACCGTTGAGCAGCGTGTTTCGGTTGTGAAGGCATACAGCCCGGAACTTGCCTCCTTGAATGCCGGATCGCTGAATTTTGCCCTGCACCCGATTCTGGATAAAATCAAGGAATTCAAACATGATTGGGAACCGCAGTATCTGGCTATGAGTGAAGATTTTATTTTTCCCAATACCTTTAAAACCCTGCATGAGTTCGGCCAGTTTTTTGCCGCCGAGGACACCAAACCGGAATTTGAGATTTACGATGCCGGTATGCTCAACAACCTTGCCTTTTTGCTCCAGACGGGAAAAATCAAGAAGCCGGTATACATGCAGTTTGTACTGGGAATCCTTGGCGGTATGCAGGCGACGGTCAATAACCTGGTTTTCCTGGTTAACTCGGCCCGGGAAATTATCGGTGATGACTTTGTCTGGTCGGTATGTGCCGCCGGCCGCCATCAGTTCACCATGTGTAACCTGGCATTGCTGATGGGCGGCAACACCCGGGTCGGCCTGGAGGATAACCTATATCTGGAAAAAGGCGCCATGGCCACAAGCAGCGGGCAGCAGGTCGAAAAAATTGTCCGTATTGGAAAAGAACACGGCCTGGAGCCGGCCACCCCACAGGAGGCCAGGGAGATCTTGAAATTAAAAGGTTTGGAGAAGGTCAGATATTAAGGAGTTTCGGCTTCCAAGTTGCGCATTGCAGGATGCGAGTTACGGGGTTCGGGTTACGCGTTTCGTGATACCGAACCATGGTTGAATGCGAAGTAACGTATCAACCGAAATTTAGACGGATGGGTTAAGACAAACCAAACGCGCTGACCCGCACCCCGTAACCCGCAAGCGCTAAATTTCTCCTTCTTCGATAAAGGTCGTAATGGCAGCTATCTGCTCGGTGGAAAGATCATTGAATTTGACGCCGATGCCCAGCATTCCTTTCCACAGAATTTCGCCGGTTAAGTTCAGCTGTTGGGGGAGGTTCGGCAATGCAAAGGACAATTTGATCTGCTGGCCGGTGGAAAAGGCTTCGTTGGTTTCAATAAATGTACCAGCGGGACTGATATCGAGCATAAAGCTCTCAAAATTTTGATCTTCAACCGAATAAGTTGTACTGAGCATACAGGACTTGCGGTTATGGTCCCTCAGGGCGATTTCAGTTTCTTCCAGGCTGACCACTTTGGCTGAGCTTTTATGCAATTGCTCTAATAAGAGGGCCTGTTTTTCTTCGGACATTTCTCCGATAAGTTTAAATAATGTGCCGACAATGTCTCCTTTTAACAACTGCTTGAGAAGAACCAATTGCCTTTCTTCAGGCAACTCCTTGATTTTTTTTGCCAACATCAGGTTGATGGTATCATGATTCGATTGTTGTCTGCCATCGGTCATTGAAAAGCTCCTTAATTCACATAGACCAGACTAAAATTCACTATAACATACATTAAAAAATTTTACAGAGTTCGATGTTTTTTGTCAAGGACGGCATAGGACATGCCACTTTCAAAATGAGCCAATGCTCGTGCAGAGTCTGCTGCTGGGGGTCGACTCACTAATGACTCAAAAGATCTCCTCTCTATCCACGAATTTTGTACATCCGCGTATACTCTTTGGCCGTGAGGCGGTATGAAGGATGTTGCAGACCGGTCGGCTTGTAGTACTCATCATGGGTGTAACGAAAGCCTAACTTTATCAGGAGGTTCTTTGACGCCTGATTTTTCGGATGGTGTCCTGCAAATAATTCGTTCACATTTAAAGTGTCGAAGGCATACGCGAATACCCCCAGGGCAGCCTCATAGGCGTAGCCCCGTCGCCAACATTTAGACCGAATATGTAAGCCGATTTCAAGAATTTTTCTGGCCGGCTCATATGGTCGCAGACCTGCACAGCCGACATGTTCACCAGTTTCTAAGAGAAAGATGGGCCAATATTGAATTCCGTGCATTGCCTGTGAGGCCATCTCCTGGAGTAGACGGCCCTGGACCTGATCATGAGAAAGAGGTCCCCGTCCGTCAAAAAGCTTTGTAACCTCAAAATCACCCCACAACCCGATCGCATGATGAAGGTCATCTGTTGTCCAGGTGCGAAATCCAAACCGCTGTGTTTTTAGGAAGAATTTGGGTGTCAACATATAAAGATTGTTGAAATATAGTTCCAATCAGTCAGATGCACCACGTAGATGTGAGCTGCGTCTCCCGTTTTCCTGTCAGCTCCATCCCGCTTATGCTGAGCTATTCATAATGTGTCCACATTCGAATAATTTTGACCACTTTTTCATCAGTAAGAACTTCGTATACTAAACGGTGTTGTATATTTATCCGACGAGAATAGCCTCCTGACAGGTCGCCTAAAAGCTTTTCAAAAGATGGACGTTTTAATCCAGTTTTTATTTCTTATGCAGCAGCACTCCTTCAATAAACTGGTCGATGTTTCCATCCAATACTGCGTTGACGTTACCGACGTCCAGGTTGATGCGATGATCCTTTACCATCTGGTAGGGATGCAATACATAGGAACGAATCTGGCTGCCCCAGGCGATATCCTCTTTGCTGTCGTGCATTTCCTGTAATTTTTCATCCTGTTTTTCCTGTTCACGCTGGTAAAGGCGGGCTTTAAGGACTTTCATGGCCAGGTCTTTGTTGCGATGCTGGGATTTTTCCTGCTGGCATTGCACAACGATTCCCGAGGGAAGGTGGGTCAAACGGACCGCGCTGCTGGTTTTGTTGACATGCTGCCCGCCCGCCCCGCTGGCCCTGTAAACATCCACCCGTATATCCTTGTCGTCGATGTCAATGGTGATTTCGTTGCCGAGCTCCGGGTAGACAAAAACCGATGCAAAGGAGGTATGCCGCTTTCCGCTGGCATTGAAGGGTGAAATTCTCACCAGCCGGTGGACACCCGTTTCTGATTTCAGATATCCAAAGGCATTTTCTCCGCCGGCTGTAAAGGTTACACTTTTGATCCCGGCCTCGTCACCCGGCTGAAAATCGATCAATTCCGACTTATAGCCCTTGCGCTCGACCCACCGGGAATACATTCTGAAAAGCATCTCGGCCCAGTCCTGGGCCTCAGTGCCACCGGCTCCGGCGTTGATAGAAACAATGGCATCGCGGGAATCATCCTTGCCATCCAGCATGAGATTCAGAGAAAGCAGATTGATTTTTTTGTCCAGCGTTTTTGCCTGCTGGGTGGCTTCATCCAAGGCCTCTTTATCGGATTCTTCAACGGCTAAATCCAGTAAAATAAGAGTTTCTTCAAGATCGCTCCACAGTTTTTTAAAACTGTCGATCTTATTGGAAATAGACATCCGTTCTTTTAAAATTGGCTTGGCTTCTTCCGGATTGTCCCAGTAACCATCTTTGGCGATAATCTTTTCAATTTCAGCCAATCGCTTTTCGATGCCATCCAGGTCAAAGATAGCTCCGCAGATGTTCTAATTTTGCCTTAAGTTCATCCAAATTTTGTTTTAATTCAATGGACATTTTGGTTACCTCCCTGTCTTAGGTTTAGTCTGTTTGCCGGTTTTGCCCGTTAACCGGTAAACGGGCTTACGGTCCAGCCGGTTAACCGTTTTTTCTACTAATTCCCCACCTTACGCTTTCAAGTAGTGCCGCCAGTAGTACGATAGCCATGCACACCCGGGCAAAGAGGTCGCCGATATTGGTATAAATGGTTTTCTCTTTTAGCAGCGGAATCGAACGGGTTACGGCCGCTTCTTCCAACAATGCCGTTGTCGCCAAAATCCTGCCGGCCGGATCGATAAATCCGCTGATGCCTGTATTGGCCGCTCTTGCCAGGGAACGCCTGTTTTCTACCGCCCTGAAAACGGTCATGGAAAAATGCTGGTACGGGCCGCTGGTTTTTCCAAACCAGGCGTCGTTGGTGATATTGATCAACAACGATGCGTTGTTTCTGGCCATGGCCCGGGAAAGTCCCGGGAATATGATTTCGTAGCAAATCTGAACGCCAATCTGTTGGTCCTTCCACTGCAAGGTGTTGCCTATTGTTCCTGCCTTGAAATTGCCGACCTGGGCGACGACTTTTCCCAGAAAAGGAAGCCACTTTTTAAAGGGTACATATTCGCCATACGGTACCAAATGGGTTTTGTCGTATTTACCCATGGTTTTCGTTTGCGGGCTGATCAAATACGCACTGTTAAAGTATTGGGTCACGTCATTTTCGCGCACAAAAGAAGGGCTTCCGATCAGATAATCTATAGCGGTCTGATAAATACCTTCAAATACCAGTTCCGATGGTTTTATATCGTATAAAAAGTAAAACGGTGTGGCTGACTCCGGCCAGACAATCAGATCCGGATACTGCTCAATTATGGAGGCGGACAGACGGTTGTATTTTTTAACGGTATCAATTTGAAAGGCGGGGTCCCACTTGATTGCCTGATCAATATTGCCCTGAACAACTGCGACACGCGCTTTGGAAGAAGCTGCAATTCGTTTGTCAATGTCAGTTAAGCGCCAATCACCATATAGCAAGGTCAACACCAACGTTGCCATCAGGGTGATGATTGATCCCACGGCCAGCCGATTTGAAATATGGGTATCCTGCCACCCCCTTTTGGTGAAATAAAGCAGGCTGATAACAAGGGTTGCGTTGGTGAAAGCAATTAAAGCCGAAAGTCCGTAAACACCAAATATATCTGAAATTTGAATCAGTTGCAAACGATTAAACTGGGAATATCCTAATAATTCCCACGGGAATCCGGAAAAGATGAATGACCGTAAATATTCCAGGGCCACCCAGCATATCGGAATCATTATCAGGCAGCGAATGGGCGTTTTCCCGAAACCGGCTAAAGCGGTTGAAAAAAGAGCAACAAAAAGAGCCAACACGGCCGCGAGTAGACATAAAACCGCTATACTTAGATAGGCCGGCAAATAGCCGTAAGTTCGCATGACCGGAACCAGCCAATACAGCAACGATAGAAAGTGGATCAGCCCGGTGATAAACCCCAGGCCAAAAGCAGACCGCACAGGCATGTCTTTTAGTGCATACAGGAGTGGTAAGAGGGCAAACCAGATCAGCCAGTCCAAACCGATTTTGGGAAAGGCTCCCGTCAGTAGTATGCCGCTCAAGGCTGCCAGTAGTATGTTTTTCTTGTGAGGCATTATTCCTTGCAATACTTCATAAAAAAACCCCGATCCGGCGGGGGTAGCAGTTGATCCACTTTTTATTTAACATGTATCGAAATACTGTCAATTTATTTTCTCAATTTCCACCTGCCGAATCCTATTTCGGCATTGTACCCCATATAGCCCTATTTCTAAAATCATACTATATATAGTATCATTTTGCTCTTGACATACAACATATATTAATCCAGCCATGGAGATATTATCTCTGTCTTCTTGTTTTTATCCATGACAGGTTTCAGGGCCTCTTGCCAAATCTTCGGATTTCTAATAATGTCCTGAGACGCTATTAATATCTTTAAAAATTTTGGCAGTTGATGGATTTTCCGGAAGCGTTTGACCAATGGAGGTTAATACCTGAATCTTGCATGAAAATTAATGAGAAGTTTAAATAATAATAAATAACAGTAGGGTGAGTGAATTAAAGCAGTACAACCAAATACTTAATCAGTAAAAAGGATGATGGTCGATTTTATCTCAT
>JBATKU010000647.1:0-5886 GCA_049669725.1 Desulfobacterales bacterium | reverse complement strand
GAAATCAGCTATCCAGATGCGAAAATCAAAATCAAGTGAGCTGGCGCCAAGAGCCGAAAATAAAACCTGGGGGCCCGGATTTTGGAGTACCAATTTGTTTTCTTCAGCGATCTCATTTAAGGTTTTCATGACCAGTCCGATATCCGATCCGTAAGCAACGCCCACCGGTATGGTAAACCGTATCAGCCTGTCAGCCAGGGTCCAGTTGGTGACCTGGTTGGAGATAAGATCCGTATTGGGCACCACCACTTCCGCCTGGTCAAAGGTTTGCACCACCGTAGCACGCAAACCGAGTTTTTTCACCTTTCCCATTTGATTCCCCAGCTCGATCACGTCCCCCACCTTCAGGGGTCTTTCAAATAAAAGTATCAGACCGCAAACAAAGTTGCTCACCACCGTTTGAAGTCCAAAACCGATACCAATACCCAAGGCACCACCGAGGATGGTAATATTTTTAAGGTCGAACCCCAGGGCCGAAAGGGCGATCATAAATCCCACCAGCACCAGGACATAGTGAACCAGTCTCGCCATGGACATCCGCACACCGCGTTCTACCTGACGCCGGCGTAATACTTCTTCCATGAGCACCGTCTGGACGACCCAGGAAATTAAAAACGAACTATATAAAATTGCAATCGCAGCGAGAATAAGCCCGATGGTTATTTTTTTGGATCCTACCGTGAAACCAAGCGCCAGGAATCCCTGAATGGCTTCAGACGGGATATTGTAGATCCCCCAGTCCACCAGGATATTGGCAAAAATGAAACTCCAGATAAGTACTTGAACCAGGAACATCATCCGCTGCGAAATCAGGGCGGCGTTTTCTTTTAAAAAAAAGACCTTCTGAAAAACCGGACCCTTAGCAACCAGCTCCAAACCGCCACGAGTCAGGGTAATCAGCATCCAGCCAAATAAAACAAAAATTACCGATCGGTTGGTAGCATCAAATACCTGCATAGCAAAAACGGTCTGGCCGATTAATTCAGCAATAAATACAACCAACAGGAACAAAGTGCCAAGACGCATCACCCAGCAGTACAAGGCTGATGAACCGTCCCGGGCGGTTTTAATCGAACGCCACAGAAAAAAGAGAAATCCGGCCAAAGCAACTACAAAGACGTACACCCGCACAAAGGTCCCCGGCAAGCCAATTACCGCCAAAAACTGATTCATGATGACGACAGCAGCCAGTCCGTATATGGAGCTTCGCTTCCACATATCGGTTGTAATTCCACCGGCCAGACGGGAGAGCGAAATTCCGGCCACCGTCCAGAGCAACAGCCGCCAGATGGCCGGCAGGGGGCCGTAAAAAGCGGAGAGAAACGGAATCGCAACCGTCAGGCCGGCAGCAAAAGGCCTTCGGGCCACAAAACGCCAACTTGACATTTCTTGCAGCTGGTCCCGGCGCCGTTTGACGCCAAACGCAATCCCCAAGGCAACAACAATCTGCAGAATGATCACCCAGGCTTCCGCCACAAAAAAATCTTTGCCGGGCCATGAAATTCGCAGCTGTTTTGGCAATTTAAAAAGAAAGGCACTGCGCAGGTTTGAAAAAAACCGTGCAGAAAACATCACCGGAGTCTGCTTTTGCAGCACATCTCCGCGCACAGCCAGAATCAATCCATCCACCTCTGCGTCTAACTTATAAAACCGAAAACGGAGTTCTTCCACCTTTTGTTGGCCCACCAGCAGCGGCTCTAAATTCTCGCGGATGAGAACCAGGGCTTCAGAAATTATTTTCTGCGTTCTGGTAAAGATCTCCTCCACGCTCCTGATAGATACCGAATTCTGCAGTGCCTCCTGCCATTTGGTCCACTGCTGGAATTCTTTCAACCACTCAAAACGCCAATTCTCAACCCTATGAATGGCTGCCGTGATGTTTTTAATCTGGTCATTGTTGGTGCTGTTTTCCTCACGGATTACAGATTTTAGTTCAGCCAGATCCTGGTAGGTTGGTTTTTCTATGGACTTCTGGGTTTGTACGCGTTCGGTCAGTTTTTCAAGATTGACCGTTACAGAATCATACCATTTTTGAGCGGCGGTCAGGTCAAAGACGGTTCCAATTTGTCTTTGAAGACGGTTTAAGCGCTCATTCAGCTCGTTTGACATGGAAACGATTTCAGCTAAACCGGGTGGCGGTTCTTCTTTTTTTTCTTTGGGCGCCTGTTGTTCGGCGGATTCCGAATTCTGAGCAATCGCAACTGCATCGGCCATCACCAGGGCCATCAGTAGAATAATTAACAGTTCCAACCATTTCATTGATCTAAAAGGCATAGCATTCCCCGTTAGTTGTTGTTCCGGCATATAGAATTCAGCAGTAGAAAAATATCTTCATATATTAATGAATAAATTCAGATTTGCAACTTTTTTGAAAATATGATGTTAGTCGCAATAAAATCTCAAAATATCAACCGATTTGTGGTAGTATGGTGATATCTGGATCGGTATTAATGATCCAGTATTTTTTTAGAACCCAGCTCAAAAATGCATCTAACCCTCAATAGTTGTGTTATCCCGCAAGCGGGATTCAGTTGATGAATCAAGAATATTCGATTGAAGTTCATAGATCTCTTGAAGAAGCGTTTAACCGGTTAGGCCTGCACCGGCCGATGCGTGCCGAGCGCTATGAAGTCGGTACCGAATTAGCCTATGATATAACCACCGTTGGCAGCGCCCAAAAAGCTAAAGTCCACCTGACAATAAAAAAATTTGTGGGCGGCGGTTTCGCCGGTCAGGTCTACCAGGTCGAAATAACGGATATTGACCCGGCAACAGGACCCATCGACAGTCTCGAAGTCGGAGGGGTGTACGCGATGAAGATCCTGATCCCGCCGAGCAGTTTTTCCCTTCTGTTTCGCAACGTGCTTTACTGGGTCGGCTTTCAGGGGCCGTTTCAACTCCAGGTAAACCCTGCCGCAGCGCGTTCCGGTGCCCTGTGGCAGAAATTCATCCGCAGGGGAGCCAAGATTCAGTTTGGCACCGAGAGCGCGGTGGTGGACATTCATGCAACGTTTGTCGATAAGACCCTGGGCAGCTGCGGGGAATTGAGCGAATGGGTAGAGGGCCGCACCTGGCGCCTGGAAGTGGATGACCACCTGGATGTCCTCAAACGCTGGACCAAAGGTAAAAAAGTTGACCATCAGACACTGGGGTCGCCGGAATACAGGGCCAAATTTGAATTTATGCGCCGATTTGTTGAGCACTTGCATCAGATGGGTGCCCATGAATTTGCCAGGCAATATGAGTGGTCGACCTGGAAAAGCCAGCCGAACTGTCTAAAACGCAGCAATACCGAAGACTTTTCTTCCAATGGCTTGACCGCCGTAGATTTTCGTGCCGGGCTGGCTCTTTTGCCCTTCTTACCCATGAGCCCGGGCGACTTCAAACTGATCGCCACCGGCTTGCTGCGCGGCAGCCTGGTTCAGTTCGACCGCGGCAATATCAAAAAACTGGGGCAATTTATCGGGGATCATAAAGAAAATTTCGCCGGCATGGAGCAGGCGCTGGAAGAACTGGAGGATGCCGAGCAGATATATCGCAATTCCGTGCCGGATCTCACCCACAACCATATTCGCCTGCTATACAGTCCGACTTTGTGGTCCACCATGCTGAAAAGCGCCATTACCGGTTGGCGGGTCAGAAATCTCATCAACCGCCAGTGCCGCGATCAATTGCAAAAAAATACCGGTCTGACATTGCTGTTTTTCTTGCTCGGTCTGATTCCTTTAATTGGCCGCTTTTTCAGGCGTATATGGGGACAGCCTTTTTGGCGGGCCCATTACCGTATGATATTCACCAGCGCCGACTATCTGGCCCGGGCCGTACGAGCCAAATTTATCGAAAAAATAATCAATTGGCATCGGGCCGGCCGACTGGATGATAATCGCAGCCTGACTGTTTCAAAACAAATCTGGCGCTGCAGCTATCATTGGCCACTGTCCCTGCTTCCGGTTGGAATTCATAAACTATTGACAGACTGGACATTTGCCAAAGAGCGCCTTGACTATTATCTGTTGCGACCGGTTCGTCTGTATTTCAACAACGACCTGCGTGAGCAGTGGCTCCGTGATATGGTAACCGAGGGCAAGGAAAAGCATCTCCTCAACGATGAAGATGCCGGAGCAATCCTTGCACAGATTGATGAGCCGTATATCCAAAAGTATTTAAAAAGCCTGGCGGTCCACGTGTGCACGCTGCCGGTAACCCAGGTTGTCTCGGTAATTGTTGCAATTGTATATGTTTTAACAAACCCGGATATGCCGCGCGCGCAGGCATACGCCATCGGGTTGGGGATCATCGCATTGTTTCAGGTAGTGCCCATCTCACCCGGCTCCCTGGTTCGCGGCCTGTATGTCCTGTATCTGGTCATCAAAGAAAGAAATTTCAAGGACTATAACATCGCGGTGTTTCTTGGATTTTTTAAATACATCGGGTATCTGGCATTTCCGATCCAAATGACCTATCGCTACCCTGCCCTGGCCAGATTTATGGCCGGGCACTGGGCCACTGAAGCGGTGCACGTTGTTCCGGTTTTCGGGGAAAGCGGTGCTTTGCTGGAGCATAAAATATTCAACCTGTTTTATAATTGGCCCTTGACGATTCGGCGCCGGATGCGAACGCGAAGCGAAATGCGAGCGGGAATGCAGACCCGTTACTGGCACATCGTCCTGTGTGCTATTGTCGGCACCGGAATCTTTACCCTTATTGATTCGCTGTATTTGAATAAATTTGGTGATCTGCCGAGTTTGAAAATCATTTGGGGTTTTGCTGTTATCGTACCCCTGTTGATGGGGATTGTTGCCACCATAGGTGCCGGAGGTGCCGCTCTTTGGAAACGGATTGCCGGCGCTGCTATCTGCGGCGCAGCAGTCGGGATAATCAGTGCAGTTATCTCCGGGTGGTTCGGCGCCAATGACTCGGTCGAAATTTCGGTGATTGTCATTAACTGTTTATGGCGCGCCTTTGTGTTCACCACAGTCTCAGTTATAGGAGTGCTGGTAGCAGAAGCAAATATGCCGGAACCCAACACTTGATGAATTCGGTTTTTTTGAATTCATCAATTTTCATTGTTTTCGTTTTTCTGCAAAGCATCGATAATCTGGGGCAAATAGGTATCTGCTTTGCAGGAATCAAAACGGGTGGAAGCCGCACCACGATGCCCTCCCCCTCCAAAATCGGCGAGTAACAAGCCGGCATTCACATTGCAGTGGCGATTGAAAATACTGTGCCCGATGTTGACGGCGGTCATCTCTTTATTCTTTTTTTCATATCGAATTCTCATATTGACAACCGCGTCGGGAAACAATGAATAAACCAGGAAGCGATTGCCGGCCGGAATATTCTCCAGATTACGAAAATCGGTAATGGAAACGTGTTTATCAAGACGGGTATTCTTTTTTAAATAGACCGTGTATTTTTCATTCTCCCTGACCACTTGTCGGCAGCGCCGTTTTACTTCCGGATTTTCAAGAACACGTTTAAGGTCAAATTTGCCGAGAAGATCAACCAGCTTACTCCAATAGCCCTTTTCAGGTTCACCGCCATTTACCACAGTCATCGAAAGCATCACATAGCCATACTGTTCGGGGTGAAGAACTTCATCCAGTGTAAGGTCGGCGGCATCAATTTTATCGGTGGCAGCAACAAGCTCACTGTAGTCGCGCTTGAGTTGGTCTTTATAGTGTTCAAAAATAATCCCTGCCGCCGAGGGTGCGATTTTAAAAACCCCTGTAAATGAGCGATAAACTCGATTGGTGTAATGATGATCAAACCAAATCGAGCACCTATCATCATAGGGCAGATTGGCAATGATATCACCCTTGCGGATATCGACCAGCCCCCTTTGCACCGCATTGGGCTCAACCCACTTCACCGGTTGCCTTATAT
>JBATKU010000646.1:0-1825 GCA_049669725.1 Desulfobacterales bacterium | reverse complement strand
GGGTCCAAGGCCTCTGCAACAATTTTTTAAAAGACGTCAACCTTGAAGTTCGACAGGGTGAGATATTGGGAATCGTGGGTGTTTCCGGAAACGGTCAAAAACCTCTGGTGGAAACCATCTGTGGCCTTCAACCCCCTGAAACGGGTGATGTGTCCATTCTTGGCCAGCCCTGGAATCGTTTTTTTGCCCAAAGACCCTGGGAGGACGGGTTGTCTTATATCCCCGAAGATCGTCAGGGACTGGCAGTGTGCATGGGTCTCGACCTGGTGGACAACTTCCTTCTGACCACCCGGGAAGGTTTTTCATCGGGCCCGTGGTTGAGCAAGCACGCGGCAGAGAAAAAGGCAAAAGGACTCATAGAATCATTCGGCGTCAAACCCGGAAATGTTCGCGCACTGGCACGTCAGCTCTCCGGCGGCAATCTCCAGAAAATGGTTCTGGCCCGTGAATTTTACCGCAAGCCGCGCCTGATTGTGGCGGAACAACCCACCCAGGGTTTGGATATCGCTGCAACGGAAGATGTTTGGAATTTACTGCTCAAGGCACGGGAAAAAACAGGGATACTTCTGATTACCGGAGATCTTTCGGAAGCCTTGACCCTATCGGACAGAATCGCGGTGATGTTCGGAGGCCGGATTATGGACACGTTCAGTACGTCCGATACGGAAAAGATCGATCAAATCGGGTTGATGATGGCCGGTGTTGCCCCGGCTTGATCCCCTCCCCCGTAGATTTCATCCCTTCTTTTCTTCTAACCGTTTCGAGTAGGCAGGAGCCTACCAAGGCTGTAGGAAGACGTTTGTTTTCTCTGTTTTCCGCCTGCTTTCGCGGCGGTGCCACAAAATCTCTTCCATACCTCAGTTGCTCTCCTGCCCCTCACAGAACCGGACAAGCAGCTTTCCCACATCCGGCTCCTCGGATCGTCATTCAGTATGCCTCCGCCCTACGACATGGGTCCAGGTCTTTGCGGATTCTCGGTTTCGGCCACTTTACCCAGATCAGTGCCTGGTTAAAGCTTGCCCAGGTGTACGCCCTGCGCTGGCTCTTGCGGTTAAGCCATTTGAGCAAAATCCGTGTCGTACGATAGACGTAGTAGCTGCACCTCTTCGAGTTGTCCGTTATGGCGTAATAGTTCAGGTGCCCAATTACACGGCGCCTGGCCACTCGCAGCATTTCACCTTTGCGCATTACGCAGCGCGCCTTTATGGCCCAGTCTGTAAACTCACGCAGACTGGCTCCCAGCTTCTTGCGGCTGGTGCGACGCTTAAGCTTGAAGTATCCTTGCCGGGTCTTGCCGCAGTAATGGGTAAAACCCAGAAAGGTGAACTCTTCAGGCTTGGCGCCCCGTTTCCGGGCGCTTTCTCGGGCAAAACGACCAAACTCGATGCTGCGGGTCTTATCCTCGGCCAACTGCAAGCCAAAGCCTTCCAGCCGGTCCTCCAGTCGCTGACGAAATGCCCGCGCATCCTCCTGATACTCAAAACAGGCCAGAAAATCATCGGCAAAGCGAAAATAATGCGCCTCGCCCCTGGCCTGCGGTTTTACCCGTCGCCTAAACCACAGGTCCAATACGTAATGTAAATAGACGTTTGACAACAGCGGCGACAAAATCGACCCTTGCGGCGTTCCCAGCTCGCTGGCCTTCACCAGCCCGTCTTCCATGATGCCGCTTTTGAGCATTCGGATAATCAAGCGAGTCACCCGCTCATCTCCGATGCGATGCCGCAGAAACTTGATCAGCCACTCGTGGTTTACCTGATCAAAGAAACCTTTGATGTCGGCCTCCACCACATGGTTGATCCGTTTGCGATGGATCGTGCGACCC
>JBATKU010000645.1:0-1658 GCA_049669725.1 Desulfobacterales bacterium | reverse complement strand
CCTTTCAAAAGATGGATTGCCGGACGCTGGAAATCAATCCGCTGGTACTGACCAACGACGGTAAGGTTCTGGCGGCCGACTGCCGCATGGCCGTTGATGATCAGGCTCTTTTCAGGCATCCTGAACTGGGAATTAAAATCGGCCGCGAGTTTCTCAAAGAGCCCTCCGAATTCGATCTCATCGCCTGGTCTTTCGAGGAAAGCGATTTTCGCGGTACCAGCTATGTGGCCCAGATGGCCGAACCCGAAGAAGTGGCTAAGGGCGGTTATGTCGGCTACCATGGTATCGGCGGCGGCGCGGCCATGCTGGGTATGGATGCCCTCAACAAAGTGGACTTGAAAGTTGCTGATTATGCCGACACCAGCGGCAACCCGACAGCATCCAAAGTATACCGGGTCGTCAAGCTTATCATGGCTATACCGGGGATCGAGGGTTACTTCCTGGCGGGTTTCATGATGGCGAATCAGGAACAATGGCATCATGCGCACGGGATTGTAAAGGCTTTGAGGGAAGAACTTCCTAAAAAGCCGGGATTCCCTGTGGTTCTTCTGCTTTGCGGCAATAAGGAAACAGTATCCCAGGAAATTTTGAAAGAAGGTTTGGCGGGTCTCGATGCCAGAATAGAAATCTATGACCGCGAGCACGTGTACGATGCCAAATTCATTGGCGGCCGTGTAAAAGCCCTGGTCGATGAATACAGGCAGGAACGGAATTGAAGATTTAAGATTGAAAATTCATTCGTCAATATTCAATCAAAAGATAAGGGGTAGTCTTATGGAATTTAATGAGAGAACGATCAAGGTCATCATCGATGACGAAAAATGTGAAGGCTGTAAAACCCATGCCTGTGTGGAGGCTTGTAAGACATACAGCCGTGGAATCCTGGTCATGAAAGATGGTAAACCTGCGGTTGAAGGATCTCCGGAAGAGCTGGCGCGCAAAGACACTGAATGTCTGGCCTGCGAATACGAATGCTGGTTCAGGGGAAATTCGGCGATCACCATCGAAGTCCCCATTGAGGGGTTGGCGGACTACAGGAAAAAGCACGGAACAGAATAGCAGGGGGATAATATGTCAATACTGTTAGATGAAAATACGAGAGTCATTGTACAAGGAATGACAGGCAGGGAAGGCTCTTTGCGAACTGCATTCATGAAGGATTACGGAACCAAGGTGGTTGCCGGGGTGACCCCTGGAAGAGGCGGCCAGGAGGTTCATGGCCTGCCGGTGTATGACACGGTTTTAGAAGCCATCAAGAACGAAGGTATGGTGGATGCGACGGTGACATTTATCCCCGGGCCGGGGTTAAAAAATGCCGTATATGAAGCCATTGATGCGGGGATTAAATTTGTGGTATCGCCGGTGGAGCGTATCCCAGTGCACGATGTCATCGCCATGGTCAGCTATGCCATGAAAAATGACGCCAAAATACTGGGCCCCGGCAGCCTGGGCATTATCAGTCCGGGCAAGGCCGCCATGGGGTGGCTGGGTGGCAGTGTTGATTGGGCCAAAATGCTCTTCGAGCCGGGACCGGTCGGGGTCATATCCCGCAGCGGCGGTCAATCCGGTACGGTGCCCTGGGCCCTGAAGGTGGCCGGCCTGGGTATCAGCACCGCCATGCACATCGGAACGGAGCCTGTATTGGGCCTTACCATGGC
>JBATKU010000644.1:0-2928 GCA_049669725.1 Desulfobacterales bacterium | reverse complement strand
GGATTTGGAGACGGTAACGCAACCACATGTACGTGGTAGCGGCAGTGAAGGGTTCGGTCTGGGATTATCCATAGTAAGTCGATTATGCGATCGATTTGGTTGGCTGCTTGAAATTCAAAGCGTGGTTGGCAGCGGAACCACGGTGCACTTGATTTTCCATCCCACCGCCAAATAATCTCTCCAATTATTTTCCGGTCTTTTCAAACTGCCTTGTTAACTAACCGGATATAAACAGAATTATTTCTTGCCTGTTTTTTCTCTTTATGGCGGTTGTCCAAAAAACGTTCCGTTATTGGAACGGTTTTTACAACCACTTATACCAGCATGCCGTATTGCGTAACCTATTTTTGAAAAACAGTATAAGATTTCACTTCCTTTTTACAATCATTTCACACTTTTTTCACAATCCATCAATTAATATAATTCTGCGCATGATACAGGGCAGGATGATCTTTCAAAATAGGGCTACTCGCAGTTCCAGTGGGACGGCTCATGAGAGCCAGATTGCGTGGTACCAGGGGGGCCGAAGCTCGTTCCTTCTTTGCTTAAGAGAACTTAGGTTTTGCTGGGAAGAACGAAGACGGGATCGTCTTTACCCCCGCTGGTGAGAATCTGATGATAGGAGGTCGCAATGGGGAAAGAATCCGATTTAAATCGGAGAAAATTCATGGAGATCGGTATTTATACGATCACCGGTACCATTGCTGCTGTAAGTGGTGTTGCCTTGGCACGTTTCGCTGTCGGGTCATCTTTTGAAAAAACGAAATCAAAATGGATCGAGTTGCCCACCGAAGATGTTCAGGATGCTGCCGAAGGATTTGCCAGAGTCGTTCTGGAATATGAACAAAAAGACGGATGGTTGACAGCGAATACCCGATCTCTGGCTTATGTTAAGCAGGTAAAAAAAGATGAAGTGATCGCGATTTCCGCTGCCTGCACTCACCTGGGATGTATTGTGACCTGGGACGAAGAGCAAAAAATATTTAAATGTCCGTGCCACGACGGCAGGTACGACGTGGAGGGAAGGGTCATCAGCGGACCGCCGCCCCGGCCTTTAAAAAGACATAAGACCAAAATTGAAGACGGTAAAATATTTTTGGCCACCGAAACAGTTCCTTACGGAGGTGATTCCCATGAACCTGCCTAAGCGCATATATTTCTGGGTAGATGAGCGCCTGGAAATGCATGAAATTCTAAAAAAGGATGTCCTCGACAAACCCATCCCCAAAGGACTCAATATTACCTATTGCTTTGGCGGCATTACCTTTTTTCTTTTCGTGATGCTGGCCGTCACCGGATATTTCATGACCCTGTATTATGTACCTTCACCCGAGCAGGCGTATGACTCAGTGGATTATCTAACCTTTGAGGTCCCGCTGGGTTATGTGGTCAGAGGCGTTCACCACTGGTCTGCCAACCTCATGATAGTGACCATTTTCATCCATATGATTCGGGTTTTCGTATACGGTGCCTACAAAAACCCACGTGAAATCAATTGGATGACCGGTGTGTGTCTTTTTTGTCTGGTGATGGGTTTCGGATTTACCGGTTATCTTCTGCCCTGGGACCAAAAAGCCTATTGGGCAACCAAAGTCGGCACCAGCATTATGGGTACGGTTCCGGTGGTTGGCGACTACACTTTGAGGTTGATGCGGGGTGGAGAACATCTCGGTGCCATGACAATGACCCGGTTTTATGCCCTGCACGTGTTGTTTCTGCCGGCGGCGACTCTGGTTTTTCTGATCGGGCACTTCGTGATGATCCGCAAGCAAGGGATTTCAAAACCGCTTTAAACTGAATCGCATAAAGGCAACAGGGAATTTGCTATGGACAAGCAGATAAATGCCGAAGAGATCGAGCACTCGGATGAAATATTTTATCCGTCTTTTCTTTTTAAAGAAATTTTTGTGATGATGCTGATTTTTATTCTGGTGGCCATCATCCTGTCGCTGGTTTTCCCCGTTGGACTCGGAGACCCGGCCGATCCCACCGACAATCTGTTTGTTCCCAAACCTGAGTGGTATTTCATGTCCCTGTATGAGTTGCTGAAATTTTTTCCTGGAAAACTTGAAGTCATCGCCACGGCCATCATCCCGGCCGGCGGAATCCTGATGCTTTTCCTGGTACCGTTTCTTGACAAGAGCCCCGAGAAAAGACCGAGTAAAAGACCGCTTGCGATGATCTTGATGTTTTTGGCGGTGGCGGCAATTATTGCGCTCACGCTGATAGGTATCGTGTCTTGACTGAAAGGAGGGATAAAAGCATACAGAAATTTTTGCTTAATTAATTCGTTTTAATATCCACATTTTCGTGACATGAACTGACGGGTTGTTTAACGATTTTAATGAATAAATACCAGGAGGCAAAAATGAAAAAAGTATTTTTAATTTTGTTGCTTGTTTCAGCAACTGGAACCTTTGTGTTCCATCAGGTATCGATAGCCAAAGCAAAGGCAGGGGATTTGGTGTTAACTTCAAAAAAGGTTAGTTCGGCTCCATCCGATGCCGCCAGTAGCCAATGGAGCAAGGCCAAAGAATCGAAGATTGCTCTTACTGGAGCCGGAACCGTTGAGGGCCAACCCCTCGAACTCAAGGCAAAATCTGTATACACTAAAGATGAAATTTTTTTCCGATTTGAGTGGGCAGATAAAGATAAAACGCTGAATAAAAAAAGATGGAAAAATTCCGGTGGTAAATGGTCTAATTTTAAGGGAGATGAAGACCGCTTGGGGGTGACTTGGGAAATTAATCGAATAGATAAGTTTGCCACAAAAGGTTGTGCCGTTCTTTGCCACAATGAATCTAAAAATGAAAAAGATTGGTACTATGCTGTAAGCTCTTCAAGAGAAAAGGGTGATATGTGGCATTGGAAATCTGTCAGATCAAATCCGGTGGGGTATACCGAAGACGGCTTTGTAACGACAAATCC
>JBATKU010000643.1:0-12009 GCA_049669725.1 Desulfobacterales bacterium | reverse complement strand
CCCATCAGAACGCTGATGTCGCTTTGGGTTAGGTGCCGCCGCAATTTTGTGTTTTCCACCGCCAGAACACCAAGGCTCTCTTTTTCGTAAACAATGGGCACATAGACAAAAGATTGCACCGCCATCTGCCGGATGAATTCACGGCTTTTAGGAGAAAGATCCTCCTCAATTTCTGAAACATCATTGACTAAAAAAGGTTTTTGTTCGTTAACACACCTGACTAAATGACCTTGTGAATGGGCAATGCCCAGATTAAATTCCGTAACCTCTATAACTTTCTCCAGTTCCCGGCTATAGCCGAAGCCGGCGACATATTTCAGTCGATTCTCCTTAGGGTCAGTCAGCAAAATCATACCGCGATCAAAATAAAGGTGTTTCTCCATAATCCCCACAACGGTATCAACAATCCTGTCCACTTTCGGAATTCTGGTGACAGCCTGGCCGATCTGTTGGATCAGCAACGCATTGCTGTGCCGGATGTTCATCTCATCCAGCAGATCCTTGGCCGCATTGCCCTGGATTTCGATGGTTTTAACCAGTTCTTTTTTTTCTAGCCGTCCGGCGTGCCAAAACAATATCAAAGAAATGATCGCGCACACCGATGCCGGAGTCAGCCAGGCAGCGCCCGGTAGCGTGAGGTAGGAAATCAGGGAAATCAGCAGACCGATAATGAACGCGACATTGCTGATCCGCTTCCAGATGAGAGAAGAGGTTTTCGCCCAGGTGACAATGTAGCGGCAGTGGTGGTCTCCCCGGTGGAAACACTCCGGGTGTTCAACGGCGGCATATTTGTTAATAAAAATCCGGGCCACGGATTCGAAGGTGCCGATACGATTCTCACATTGATAGCGCTTTTCGGCCGCCCCCGACCTGGGGGTGGAAATAATCTCCACCTTGTTGGCGCCCAGTTTTTTGGCTTTCATTTCGGCGCCCCGTGACATGGTTCGGGCCAGCTTGCCCACCATGAGGTAGACAGACGCCAGATTGATCAACCCCATGGCATACTGTTTGGCTGGTCCCACTCTTTCACAGGACACGGTAAATCGGCCGGCTTCCCTGGCGATATGGGGATTGCCGGTCTGGGCGGCGATTATTTCGTGGAATCTGTCAGTCTGCTGCTGGTTGAACCAGTGCCCGGGATCTTCCACCTCGTGCCTTGTCATCCCGGCAAACTGCAAAACAGAATCGATGTCAATGTTCGGATGATATTTCTTGAGATACTCGACGTAGGTTATGATAATGCGGCTGTTATACAACGGCTCCTTAATGTCTATCTCGGAGCTGAATTTCCCGTGGAGATTCGGTTTTAATCTATCCATGCCGGGTTGCAGCACCAGCGAGGCATCCTGATTTTTGCCCAGAATGTGATTAATTCCGCCGGATCTTTTCCCGGATTCCTCGTTTATATTATCTTTAAAGAAATTAATACCTGAATCTTGCATGAAAATTAATGAGAAGTTTAAATAATAATTAATAACAGTAGGGTGTGAGAATTAGAACAGTAGAGCCAAATACTTAATCAGTAAAAAGGATGATGGTCGATCTAATCTCATTAATTTCCACCCTCCGGCTCGTTCAAAATCCCGGTAATAAGGTCAGCCATCTTGTGTTTGTATTGAACTCAAAGGTTTGGATTTTCCGCTATATCACCCGATCCCGATATTACGTAGCATCGGGTAATGCTTGGGGTACCTCCAGGCTGTTGGCAAACATAAACAGCATACCCCGTAATTTGGGTGAATTTTCTTCAAACTGGATCCCCAGCGCCAACGTTTTACTGCCGTTGAAATGAATCTGGTGACGCCAGACAATATTACCCCAAACCTTGAGTTCCATTGTCTCCCCCGGGAAGCTGACCCGAATTTGATGGTTGTCGGCAGATTCCGGCATCGAATCCAACAGGTTGCCGATATGCTCACTTTTGCCGTTTAACACAACGCAAATACCACCGATGGATATATCACTGGAATAGCCGTCAATAATCAGAGGAGTTTCTAATGAACCTTTGGGAGCAAGTTCCAGGTTCAATTTGATGGGCAATTGATAACGCTCGGCCTTGCGAGCCATCTGCGGCAGGCTTGACTCATCTGGTCCCAATCGAATTTTAAACAAATCGATGAGTGCCAGTTCTATATTGGGAAACTCCCTGCAAAGTTTCATCAGTTTTTGTCTGGAAATCTTAACCAGTTCAACCTGAGTCACGGTTTTGATATCGGATTGGCAGATTTGATCATTTTTAAACGGATAAATTTCCCCGAAAAAATCATCTTCAGACAAATATATATTCGGCTTTCTGTGAACTTTTTCTTTCGTTACTAAAGATGGGAAAATGGAATCCTTCAGAGTTCCGGATACAATAAAATAAAGATCGGTCCCACGGTCTCCCGCTTTTTGAACTATTTTGTCGGCAAATAAGCGAACTCTGACAAGGCCCGATAGTATGGCCAGCATTTCTTTGGGCGACAGTTTATCAAAAAGCATTTTAGGCGGGGTCATTCTGAAATTGCCCTGTTCAAGATCGGATAAGAACAGGTGAATTTCCTTGTTTGAAGGCGGTTTAATGAGCCATTGCTGCTTTTTTGCAACCAGGGCCTGGAGCATCTGGCCTGAACCAATGTAGAGCCGGGCCGCCTCACCGTATGATTTGGCTGCCAGGTCGAGCAACTCCTGTCTGAAAAGCAAATCGGCGTATTTTTTTAACAGGGCGGGATGGTTCGGAAACTGTTTCAGGATGCTTGAAAAAGCCTCTATGGAATCAATCACAATGGATCCATCGATGATGTGCTCCGGAATGTTTTTCTCACCGATTAACTGGTTCTTATTATTTTCAGTTTGGGATTCAGACATCTCTTTTAAGCTTTTGCCACCCGAAATGATAGATCAGGGCAAGATATTCATTGCAAAATTATGCGCTTTGAATTCTGTTTTATAGAAACCCATCATTCCAATTGGGGCGAAGCCCCTAAGTTCAATAAGTTATTTAAGATTTTAGATGGGAAATCTAAAAAAAGGTATCGGCACTTTCATTTAAATACTTTAGGTCGGAACCAAATTTTCACGTTACTTGGGCCGGTGCCGGACAGGTGACGCACGCCTGAAACATCCCATTTCCTAACATGCTGATATTTTATTTAATTCTTGCAAATTTCTAACAGTATCCTTTATAATTAGTGGTATCGTTCAGCGGCCTTCCAGCCCTCCGGAGGGTTATCCGCCTCAACGCGGATTGGCTAAAACTCCGGTGTGGCGGCAGGCAGGGATTCAAATTCGAAAGTTCACAGATATGAAACAACTAAAGAAGTCGATTCTGGTTAAAATATTCCTGATCCTGGTCCTGGCGGCAACAGCTTATATGGGCTTTTCACTGCGCAGTGGGCAGGTTTCCAACCGGGATCTTCCCGAATCAAGACCCTCAGGGAAAAATAATTATATTTTTGACTATGCTCACATTCTGGATGACATTAGATCATCGACCGGAAAATACCTGGCTATCATTAAAAACGACTACGCCATTGAGACACTTATCGTCACCCTGCCGTCCTTGCCGCCATCCCACACCATCGAGTCACTGGCGGCTGAGATGTTCAGCAACTGGCAAATTGGAAGCACCACCGAAGGTCGGGGCCTATTACTGTTGCTATCCGATAAAGAAAAGCTCATTAAAATTGAAGTCTCCTACGAACTTGAGGATGTTTTTACAGATATTTTCTGCGGCTATATCGAAGACAAACAGCTGAAAGGTTATTTTTTGAGCAATCAGGTGGACATCGGCCTGGTAGCCGTGATGGAGGAAATTGAGCAGCGGGCTCAAATCAGACATCAGGCCGATTATACGGTTGCTCAAATTGATGAGCTCGATGCAGAATTGCTTTCCGGTGGCGCCGGCGCCAAACGGCAATTGACCGACTACCGGGAAGAAGAGATTTCAACGGTTGGACAAACTTATCCGGCAGGCCATACCGCGGATGAAGCCTGGCATACACTCATCCGCAGCTGGCAGGATAAGGTGCGAGATCCAAACCTGGGCGTCTATACCCGGATCACCCGCCTGGCTTATCGGGAATTTAAAAACCTGCCGGATTCCCGATACGAAGAAGATGTCAACACTTATAAAAACAAGCCCTACGAGGTGATCCAGAATGATACCTACGCGGTTATCTTCTTTGGAAAAAAGAAGGGCTGGGACAATGCCCCCTTTTTATTTTGTCGAACGGCAGCCGGCTGGCAGTTCGATATTGTACACCAGCGCAAATATGTACGCATGGGGCGCAACCCCCACTGGGGCATTGAACGGTCTGATTATCCCTACGTGAACCTGCTGGCTAAATGTCCTTACTGGATGAACCAGGATATTCCATGGGAGGGTGACGATATCTATCGTATCGAAGACGATTCCCGGCTGGCAGATGAAATTTTGGAGCTCGAGCAAGCCTATGAAAGCCGGCCGGAAGACTTTGCAACTGTCATGCATCTGGGGAAGCTGTATACCCTAACTTCTCTGGGCCCCAAGAAAAGGATATCCTTTTTAAAAAAAGCCAAACAGCTGGACCCTGACAGCCCCGAACCCTACAAATACCTTGGAATCGTTCATCTGGATGCGTTTTATCAATTTGACTCCGCCATAAAGGAAATGGAGGCCTATGTCAGGCGCAGGCCCGAAGATGTATTCGGGCATAACTATTTGGGCTATCTTTATTATTGCGAAAAACACTATAATCCGGCTATCAAAGAGCTCAATAAAGCCGTTCAGTTAAAAGCCGACAATTGCTATGCCTATGCCAAGCTATCCCGGACCTATGCCGGTCTTTTTTTAGATTCCTCTGATCTGGATCCGCGACGCGCCGGTTACCGCCGAAAGGCAGTTATGATGTTTGAAAAAGCTTCAGCAACAGAATCTGCCGACCCCAGAAGGATTAAATGGTTGCAGCGGTATCTGTCTAAAAAAAAGATCTTAGAATGAACTACCCCGAAGGGTCGCCCAATTCCTTAAAACTGCCGTGCCAGGAGCACTTATCACAAAAGGTATCGGTATCGTCGCAAACCTCGGGACAGCTCGACTGATCGACATCTGCACTGAATTCAACATTGCCATCCCTCCAGGCGAATTCATAGGTTTCGTATTCGTCATCGGGATCTTTAATATAAAATTTTTCACACCCACACAGCGGGCATTTCATTTTTTGTGTCTCCTTTCATTTAAAAAATGTGTTTGGATATAATCTCCTTCATGATCTCAGTAGTTCCCCCGCCAATGGAAAGAACGCGGTTATCACGATACAGTCGTTCCACCGCATAGCCGCGCATGAATCCATACCCGCCAAAAATCTGTACGGCATCATAGGTCACCTTGTCACTGGTACTGCAGGCAAAATTTTTAGCCATGGATATCTCTTTAACCTGGTTGAGTCCGGCACCGATTTTGGCGGCCACCCGATAGGTAAACTCCCGGCTCACTTCAACCAGGGTTGCCATGTCCACGATCTTGTGCCGCATTACCTGAAAGCCGGCCACCGGTTTGCCGAAAACCTCTCTCTGTTTGGCATATCGTATTGACTCTTCGAGGGCGATCCGGGATGTCATATTGGCCATAACCGCCAGTTGGAGACGTTCGGACTGAAAATTTTCCATAATTCCGTAAAATCCCTGGTTCTCTTCCCCGATGAGATTTTCAGCCGGGACCTTACAATTGTCGAAAAAAATCTGGGCGGTATCCGATGCCCACCAGCCTGTTTTTTTCAATTTCTCTGATACGGAATATCCCGGTGTGCCGGCTTCAATCACCACCAGGCTGATTCCCTGGGTCCCCGGTCCGCCGGTGCGCACAGCACAGGTAATCTGATCCGCACGGCAGCCGCTGGTAATAAAAGTTTTGCTGCCGTTAACGACAAAATGGTCATTTACCCGCACGGCCGTCGTTTGCAGGCCGGCCACGTCCGAACCGCCCCCCGGTTCAGTAACCGCCAGGGCCGCAATTTTATCTCCCATAATTACCGGTTTGACAAAGCGCTCTTTTTGCTCAGCGGTCCCATGGCTGAGAATCGGAGGAATGGCAATATTCAAAGAACCCAGGCCGGCGGCAACGCCACCGGAACCGCATCGCATGATCTCTTCCCAGGCCGCAATCTGGAAAAAGATGTCCCCGGGGGTTCCACCGTATTCTTCCGGATATCCGATACCCAGGATACCGACATCGCCGGCTTTTTTATAAAGATCGCGGGGAAATTCATTCCTTTCTTCCCAATCCTCAATATTAGGAATAATTTCTTTGTCCACGAATTCTTCCACCGATCGCCGAACCATATGATGCGCAGGACCAAAGTATTCCTGAGCAGTGGCCTCATCACTGAATTCAAATTTCATGCGCAGCCTCTTAAATCATAAATGCTCACAACAGCTTGATTTTATAATATTAATTTTTAAATATTATGGTGTCGCCAATCGCCTGTCAAGACTTTTATCTAACATATTGAAGCCCTGGTTGACAAATACTCACCCCTGTGTATTTCATAGCGACGCTTGTTCCGGAATATTCAGAAAGAGAACTGGTTTAATGGATAGCAATCTAATTGGGCTCGCACTTATCGTTTTAATCTCTTATTCCACCCAGGCCATGTCCGGGTTCGGAAGCACGATCCTGGCATTGACATTGGGTGTTCACCTGTATCCCATGGGCGTATTACTGCCGGTACTCGTATCGCTGGACCTGCTGGTAAACCTTTATATTGTCACCCGTCACCATCAGCATATCAACCAATCCCTTTTATATCGGACAGTTATTCCGGCCATGGCAATCGGCCTGCTGGCCGGGCTGGTGGCATTCCACTTCATTCAGGGCGCTGTTCTAGAAAAAATATTTGGTTTTCTCGTAATTATGCTCTCCGGCCGCGAGCTTTACCGCCTTTTTCGCAGACAACAAGATCAAGATGCCCTCTCCAATATGGTATCGGCCGCCTATATTACTGCGGCGGGATTTATCCATGGTATCTATGCATCCGGTGGTCCCCTGCTGATTTATGCCGTCAGCAAACTAAATCTGCCCAAATCGGTATTCAGAAGCACCCTGGGGGCCGTGTGGCTCTTTTTCAGCATTATCCTTACCGGATTTTATCTATTCTCAGGTAAGTTGACTGAAGATTCCATGAAACTAATTTTGATTTTGCTTCCCATAATTGTCATCGGCATACTATTAGGGGAATGGCTGCATCACCATATCGATGATTACCGATTTAAAATATTTGTATTCGCAGTCCTATTAATTGCGGGATTGTCAATCATCATAGCTTAGAGCAATTTCTTGACAAATCTACATGAATATAGGACACAATTACACTCAATTCGGAATGGGGAATTTCTCGATATCGGATTTTAGATTCCGGATTTTGGATTGATGAAAGGAACTCTGTCGATTCTATTTTTTTGACTATCAGCTATGAGCTATCAGCTGGCGCTGGAAGTGCCTTAACCCGAACAAGGAGTAAAGAATGAAAGAAGTCGTAATCGCCTCGGCCTGCCGCACGGCCATCGGAGCCTTCGGCGGAACTCTGAGAGACAGTCACGCTGCCACCATTGCCAGTGTCGCGATGAAGGCTGCTATTGAAAGAGCCGGTATCGATCCGGCAATTATCGATGATGTCCGCTATGGATGCTGTATGGAGCCGGTTGATTCCCTAAATGTTACCCGTATCGCCGCCCTGCTGGCCGGCATCCCCGCATCCGTGACCGCCGTCACCATTAACCGGGTATGCATTTCCGGAATGGAAGCGGTTATCTCCGGCATGGCCATGATTCAGGCCGGCATGGCAGATGTTATCCTGGCCGGCGGCGTCGAACATATGTCAGGGGTACCCTATTCCGTGCCGGCAGCCAGGTGGGGCTGTCGCCTCCAGGATAATGAATTCGTCGACAATGTCATTCGGGGGCTGCACTGCGGATCACACGTCATACCGCATCCTGAAGACGGCCCGGTGGACGCGGAAATGCCCCCCCTGAGCTATTTCAAAGGCAAACCATACATCATGGGCCATACCGCAGAGTTCATTGCCCAGCACCTGGATATCAGCCGGGAGGAGATGGACCAGGTTGCGCTCAGAAGCCATAACAACGTCGAAAGGGCCACCAACGACGGTTCGTTTGAAGAAGAAATTGTTCCCATAGAAATCCCCCGGCGCAAAGGGGATCCGGTTATTTTTGACAAGGACGAGCACTTCAGGCCCGGAATGACCATTGAAAAACTGCAGGCCCTTCCGCCGGCCTTTGTTCCCAAAATCGGCAAGGTGACGGCGGGTAATTCGAGCGGCATTAACGATGGCGCCGCCGGCCTGATAATCATGTCTGCCGAAAAGGCGAAGGAATTAAACATCCAGCCCATGGCCAAAATAACATCCGTGGCAAGAGGCGGGTGCCATCCCTCGGTAATGGGCCTGTCTCCGGTTCCGGCCGTCAATAATTTGCTCGCCGCAGGCGGCTTGAAAATTGGAGATTTCGAATTGATTGAAGTCAATGAAGCCTTTGCGGGCCAATACCTGGGCTGTGAAAAAGAACTGGGTTTGAACCGGGAAATCACCAACGTCAATGGGTCGGGAATCGGCCTGGGACATCCGGTCGGAGCGACCGGTGCCCGGATTATGGTCACGCTGATACATGCCATGAAAAAAAGAGGAAATACCCTTGGGCTGGCGACACTGTGCGGGGGGGGAGGTGTGTCCATGGCATGCGCTGTAGAATTGGTTTAAAACCACCATCTTTTGCTCGAGGGCTTCGTTGCGAGCCGGTTTAAAATGCTCACGTACTGGCGTGTACGCTCCGCTTTTAAACCGACTCACGCCTCGCCCTCAAACAAAATCTGGCAATTTAAAACCAATTCTATTTCATTATGAAAATAATAGCGTCTTTTTAAGTGTATCAAACACTGCTCGGTGGCAGTTGTCCAAAGCAGTTATTCGTTATCTGTTAATATTTAATCGAAAAAGACTGACTTTTCGGAAATAGCAATAACGAATAACCAATAACTATTAACGCTCGACAAATCCTTATATATCTTAAAAATAGGCTGGGTCGAGACCTGAGGAGGCTGAGAATGAAGAGAATACTGTCTTGTGGGTTCATTATTTTCCTGATTATGTTGTTGCCGGGAGGTTTACTGGCAGCGAGCGATGTGGCCGATGGCGACAGCGCCTATTCCCGGGGAGGCCTTGACGGCTACAAGCAGGCCATTGAGTTGTATGAAAAAGCCTTGGCTGACAACCCCGACAGCTATGAGGCGAACTGGAAGTGCGCCAGGGCATACAGGGAATATGGCAATGAAGCCAAGTCGCAAAAAATTGAAGGCTGGAAGGATATCTGTGCCAAATACGGCAAAACCGGCATGCAATATGCGCAAAAAGCCACCGAACTGGAGCCCAACAAACCTGACGGGCACTACTACTATGGCCTCAATGTCGGTATCTATTCCGATGGCGTCAGCATTTTTACGGCGTTGTCAGAAGGGCTCAAAGATAAAACCCAGACCAGTTTTGAAAAAGCGTATGCAATTGACAAAATGTATAAAGAGGCCGGGCCCATGCTCTCCCTCGGCCGTTTCTGGGCGGTCCTCCCCTGGCCCATGCGGGACCGTAAAAAATCATTGCAATACTACCGGGAATACCAGGCCACCCAATACTTTGCGGATAACCTTGAAGCTCATTTCTACATCGGCGAGGTTCTGTACCAAATCGGAGGAGACGAAAACAAAGCCGAAGCCAAAGACTTGCTGGAAAAAGCAGCCAAATCCGAGGATCCTTTTTTTAGAGACAAGGCCCAAGAATTGCTTACAAAAATTAAGTGATTTCCAACGGAGGGCTCATAACGAAACAATATTTGCATCTTATTAAAAAACCCAAAACACAAGCACCAAATTTCAAATGGTTCGACAAGCTCACCACCCTGAGCAAAGTCGAAGGGTAAATTCGAAATTCGAAATCTCAATGACCAAATCGACTATCAGAGTTCTTTTAGCGTTTTGATCGACTTGAGCCAACTACTCATTATGAAATTTTTGTTTTGTCCGCCGCAGGCGGATTGGACATTGGGTTTTGTTTGTAATTTGTGATTTGTTATTTGCTATTTCCGATCATGCGGAAATGGGGCAAAAAGGGACCTTTAACCAAAGTCTCTTGGAGGTGATGCACATGTTCGATCCTTACGCTGATAAGCCCTGGCTAAAGCATTATGATGAGCACGTTTCCCAGAGTCTGAATTATTCAAACAAGACCTATGCCGAATTATTCCGTGAAGCCACCACCCATATCCCTGTTAGAACCGCTGTCTATTATATGGGCCGCGGAATCACCTACCATGAACTGGATAAACTCTCCAACCGCTTGGCACACTTTCTCAAAAAATGCGGGTTGAAACCGGGCGACACGGTGGGGGTCAATCTGCCCAACATCCCGGCCTATTATATATCCATCCTGGGCATTCAGAAGGCAGGATGTGTGCTGACCGGCGTCAGCCCCCTGCTGCAGCCCAAAGAACTTGAATATCAGCTCAACGATTCCGGAGCCAAACTGCTGGTGACCCTGGATGCCTTATTCGAAAAGGTTAAGACGGTTGTCCCCCGAACCGGGGTCGAAACGGTGGCGGTGGCAGGAATTGCCGACTTTCTTTCACCGCTAAAAGGTTTTTTGGGCAAACTATTAAAAAAGATTCCTGCCGGAAAAGTAAATCCGATTCCCGGCCTCACCGTCGGCCGATTTTTGAATTTACTTCAGAGAATGCCTTCCGATTACGTCGAAGAAAAGATAGACCCCGATGCCCCCTGCCTCATGCAGTATACCGGCGGAACCACCGGCCCTCCCAAAGGGGCCGTCCTCACTCACCAAAACATGGTCAGTCAGATTCAGCAGACCAATACATGGCTTGACATGAGCGCCGGTGAGGAGTCTACCCTTCTCTCCGCCTTTCCACTTTTTCACCAGGCCGGCCTGTTTCTGGGAATGGACACCATGGCCTTCGGCGGTACCCAGGTGGCGGTGCCCAATCCGCGCGACCTGGATTTTTTGATAGCAGCAATTAAAAAGTACCAACCCAGGGGCATCGTCAATGTACCAACCATATATTTGGAGTTATTAAAAAAACCAAAATTCAGGGCCCTCGATTTTTCCGGCGTTGAGTGGTTTATCAGCGGAGCGGCGCCCTTCCCTCCCGAATACATCAAAGAATTTGAAGAAGTGGTCGGTAAAGGCAAACTGATAGAAGTCCTGGGAATGACCGAGACCAGTCCGGTACACATGGGCCTGCCCCGATACGGTATGAAGAAACCGGGATCCGTCGGCATCCCTTTTCCGGATACCGAAGTAAAATTGATCGATCCCGATTCAGGGGAAATCGTGCCGATCGGAGAACCCGGTGAACTGGCAGTCAAAGGGCCCCAGGTGTTTACCGAAGGTTACCACAACAAGCCCGAGGAAACCGCCGCGACTCTGAGAGACGGATGGATCTACACCGGTGATGTCTGCAAAATGGATGCCGACGGCTATTTCTATGTCGTCGACCGCCTCAAAGACATGGTGATTGTTTCGGGCTACAAGGTATTCACCCGCACCGTCGATGACGTATTAATGGAACACCCCGATATTGATATGGCCGCCGCCATCGGACTGCCGGACCCCACCAGACCCGGTTCCGAAATCGTTGCCACCGCCATTGTTTTAAAGCCCGATGTTGAAAAAAACGAGGACACCCGGGAAAGAATAATTCAATACATGCGAGAAAAGGTGGCGCCCTACAAAGTTCCCAAAAAAATTGAATTCATGGACGAACTGCCCCTGAGTGCTGTGGGAAAAGTCCTTAAGCGCGAGCTCAGAGAGTTGATGAAATCTCAATAGGGTTAAGAAAATCAGATTTGCAGTAATTAATGTATTCGATTTCAAAAATAAGAAATTACTGACTGCTGGTCTCTGGCTACTGGCCTCTGGTATTGATGGCGGCGTGGGAGCGGCTTTCCAGCCGCGATTTCCGACTGTAAAATCG
>JBATKU010000642.1:0-36059 GCA_049669725.1 Desulfobacterales bacterium | reverse complement strand
TATCCATTTGAAACATGTATTTTTACCCAAGTCTGGTTTATGGCGAACTCCGGCTCCGAAATCGTGCCAAATTTCGTTTCGATTCTTTGGATATCACAAAGTTGTCCAAACCGTGGTTATTCTCAATATATCTAAACCTACATAATTGTTATTTTTTGGGCGTAGCATCACCACTAATTCAGCATTCCGATTGATTTCTGCTTTAAATAGTATTTTAAATATGATTCCAACCCAATCCTATTGATTCACACTCTACAGATAAAGGATCTATTGGGGAAATGACACGGTTTCGTCTTTTTTGCCTGAAAAACGCCATGTTTACGGCCAATTTATTGGCAACAGCCATTGGAGCCGGCTTGCTCTATGTGATCTACGAATTTATCTTGCGAGGCTATCAGACAGATAAATATGTTGAGTTTCATCTTCGCACTGCCAACTATTTCGGCCCCATCTTTGCTTTATTTTTTGTGTTTATCATCTTGTACGAGTGGCCTATTCGTCGCTATTTTGAAAAATTGTGGTCCGACGCTCCAATATCCTCTCAACTCGAATCAAGGGTTAAAAAAAGATTATTAAACGAACCGTTTTTTATTATCGGTATGGATATGGCCGCTTGGATTATGGCCGGGATAGCCTTTGCCGCCTTTGAACGTAACTTTGGTCTTTCATGGCAAGAAATAAGTATGAACAGGTTCGATGCACTATTGACAGGTCTCGTATCAACCACGATTGCTTTCTTTTTGCTTGAACGGATTTTACAATCGTACCTGGCACCCTATGTATTCCCCAAAGGGAAATTATACGGTGTTAAGGGAACCCGGCGGATCAATCTTACTGTGCGACTTTATGCAGTCTTTGTAGCCATTAATCTAATACCTTTCTTAGCGATCCTTACCAGCTTGTATCGTGTAGCCGCTTCCGATCGCAATGCGGTCGATTCACTCGAAATGCTTACTACCGGCTTGTGGATGCTGGTTCCGGTTGTCGTGGCTATTGGTGGTGCGGTGATCCTGATTGTGGCTCTTAACTTGAAAAAATCCTTAGATGCAATGGTGGTTGTTTTAAAACAAGTAACGATTGGAAAGTTTGGTTCGCGAGTTAAAGTTACTTCCAACGATGAAATCGGTTATGTCGGCGATGTAATTAATGAAATGACCGATGGTCTCATAGAACGAGACAGAATGCGCCAATCGCTTGGCCTGGCAATGGAAGTCCAACAGAATCTATTGCCCAAAGGTAATCTGAAAATCGAAGGATTGGATATAGCAGGCAGAAGCATTTATTGTGATGAAACCGGTGGCGATTATTACGATTTTATTACTATTGAAGAGGCCAATAATAAGAAAATTGGCGTTGCGATTGGAGATGTCTCAGGCCATGGTATTCCTTCCGCTCTGCTTATGGCTACGGCCCGTTCTTCATTGCGGCAACGCTTATCTCTTCCGGGTAGCACCGCACAAATCATCTGCGATGTTAATTTTCAACTGGTTCGCGATGTCGAGGATTCGGGGCAGTTTATGACACTGTTTTATCTGACCGTTGATCCGGCAAATCAAAGTTTACAGTGGGTACGTGCGGGTCATGATCCAGGCATCTTTTACGACCCTTCTACAAATACATTCGAAGATTTGAAAGGCGATGGTATCGCACTCGGTGTGGACAAAGACTGGCGATATGAGTTAAACGAAAAACTGGGTCTTGTTAAGGGTCAAATCATTGTTCTAAGCACTGACGGAGTCTGGGAGGCGCACAATCGGACAGGAGAAATTTTTGGCAAAGTTCGACTATATGAAACCATACGCAAAAATTCCGGTAAAAAAGCAAAGGAAATAATCGAAGCAATCTTTTCTGCCCTGGATCAGTTCCAAAAAGATTCTGCAATAGAAGATGACATAACTATAGTGGTCATAAAAATTGCGGATGATTTAGTAAATTCTGATGAAAAGAAATGATGATTCTCATATCAATGAAATTGCAGATCCAACGTACCACTACCCAGCTGTTTCTATTGACCATTGGGATATCGTTTTCATATCGCAGATGCAAAATTTTATCACCTTAGTGACTTTCCGAGATTGTATATTAGCCATACGAAACCCACACTTTGGCTGAATTGTAGATGAACCCATCATCGCAATAAATTGTACCTTCTGTTCGCTAATCCCAAATTTCTCGCATGTCATTAAAGATTCGATGCAGGCACGCTATGTAAACTATGATGAGTTATCAGACAGGCACAATATATAGTGACCGCATGAAATTTTAAAAAATATAGATTAAATCATAAAGTCCTAACCTAATGGAATTCTCCGAACCATGGATTTTAGCGGTCAAAAGACTTAATCATAAAACATCCAATTTTAAAAATTCTCTGATTTGATTTAATCTTTGTGCCAACCACTGATTATTTTGACTTCACTTCCTGGCGGGGTTGTCAAGCATCCTTCCAGGTGGCACATAAGGTTTGCGTAAATTGCTATTTTAGAATATAA
Source organism: Desulfobacterales bacterium (assembly GCA_049669725.1). GTDB lineage: Bacteria > Desulfobacterota > Desulfobacteria > Desulfobacterales > JAFDCJ01 > JAFDCJ01. The sequence goes on along the minus strand of JBATKU010000642.1, from coordinate 33,567 downwards.
AAATAGGGCGTTAGAAAGTTCTGCCAATTGATGCTTTTACAAGGAATTCGAAATGAGGATTCTGAATTACGGCTCTCTTAATATCGATCACGTTTATCGCGTGCAACACTTTGTCCGCCCGGGCGAAACTATCGGCAGTACTTCCTATACCCGCTTCTGCGGGGGCAAGGGGCTTAATCAGTCTGTCGCTTTGGCCCGCGCTGGTGCTGAGGTTTGGCACGCTGGAAAAATCGGTGCCGAGGGTAAATTCCTCAAAGAACGATTGTTGGCCGATGGCGTTAATGTCGATTTTGTGGAGGAGGTGGATGCGTCCACCGGGCACGCCGTAATTCAGGTCGATTCAAATGGGGAGAATGCCATCGTCATCCATGGCGGAGCCAACCGGGCGATAACGCGTATTGATGCCGAACGCGTGTTGGCGACTTTCTCCCCCAAAGATTTACTGCTGCTTCAAAACGAGATCAGCGCCTTGACGGATTTGATGGCACTGGCAGCAGCCAGGGGGATGCGCGTGGTTTTCAATCCGGCACCTTTTGGTCCGGAAGTATCAGATTACCCTCTGCAGAATGTGAATCTGTTCATTCTCAACGAAACAGAGGGGCAGGGGCTGACGGGGAGAGCCGGTGCTGATGAGATCGCCGATGCGATGCTGACACGTTTCACCGGTGCGGCGATCATTCTGACACTTGGGGCCAGGGGGGCGCTTTACAAGGATGAAGCCGGCTCCTTTGAAGCCACGGCGCAAAGGGTCGAGGCGGTGGATACAACTGCCGCCGGCGACACCTTCATTGGTTTTTTTCTGGCTTTGTACACCAGGGGGCTCGATGTGCGCCATTGTTTGGAAGTGGCCTGCCGGGCCGCGACGCTCTGTGTCACCAGAGCCGGTGCCGCCGACTCCATTCCCACTCTGGCGGAAATAGCGTGTTAGCAGTGAGTGAGCTATTTCAATCTGAAGAGAAGAGAGTCCTGGAGAAAGGATTGTAAAGTGGCGTTATCGTGTGAAGAAAACAAGAAGAACAAAATGGCTATGCCGGATAATATACTAAAAAAAAGGAGCTTTTTGTTCACTAACGAAGGAGACATTCGACAGCGCTTTTCCAGCCTTCATAGTTCCTTTGAACTAGTTCCGGGGGCATCTTCGGAACATACAGGACAAAATCCGAAGGCAGTTCAGCTAATTCCTTTAGTGATGGATAAACTTTCATACCAAGAGCACCAAAAAGTGCGGCTCCCATGGGAGATAATTCAAATGTGTTAGACACATTCAGTTCCAAACCAGTGATATCAGCTATAAACTGCATTAAAAAAGTGTTTGTTGTTGGTCCTCCATCGCAATAAACACGCTTTAAATCAACACCGGCATCTTTTTTCATCATATCAAATATATCCCGGATTTGATATGCGATGGATTCTAAAGCAGCCCTGACAACATGATTCCTGTTACTATGGGATGTCATGCCAAGCAGAGCTGCTCTAGCGGAGGGTTTCCAGTAAGGAGCGCTTAATCCGGCAAAAGCCGGAACCAAATAAACGCCCCCATTATCTTCAACCGATAAAGCCATTGTTTCAGTTTCTTTGGGATCACTGATCAATCCCAGTTGGTTTTGTAACCAGGAAATGGTTGCTGCCGCGTAACTGATAATTCCTTCGAAAGCATAAGCGGGAGTTCCGTCATAGACCCAACCGATGGTTGATACTGCTCCACTTTCTGTATAACTTAATTGTTCTCCGATATTTAACAGTAAAGAACAACCAGTTCCCAATGTGATTTTTGCCATCCCTTCATTATAACAGCGCTGCGCGAAAAGAGATGCTTGAGAATCACCGATGACACCGCAAATCGGAAGAGACAGATTTGGGATTGACAATTTGCCAAATAGGGCACTGCTCTCCCTGACTTCTGGCAAGGCCTGAATTGGTACGTCGAACAGTTCACAAAGCTTTTCGCTCCACTGGCATTTTTGAATATCAAATAGAAGTGTTCGACTGGCATTTGTATAGTCAGTCGCAAATACCTTTCCATTGGTCAAACGATATATTAAGTAGGTATCGATTGTCCCAATAAGGGCCTGTCCACTTAATAGTTTTTGTTTAATATCCGGATGATTTTGGACTAACCATTTCAGTTTGGACGCTGAAAAATAAGTATCGATTTTTAAACCGGTGGTTTTTTGAATCAGATCATCATGACCCTCATTTGATAGGTTCTCACAAATCGCGTCACCTCTTCGACATTGCCATACTATTGCATTATGGAGCGGCTTGCCGGTCTTTTTATCAAATACCAAAATAGTTTCACGCTGGTTTGTGATACTGAGGCAAGCCGTTTTATCGATAAGATCTTTATTTTGCTCTACCAGGGATGAGATAACCTGCATTGTATTTTGCCAAATCTCCTCAGCATCGTGTTCAACCCAACCAGGACACGGATAATGCTGCTGGTGATTTTTTGAAACCTTATTGATTAGTTTACCGGTAACATCGTAAAAAATCGCCTTGGTCGCGGAAGTACTTTGGTCAAGAGCCAGAACGTATTTCATAATTTTCCTATGGGTTAAAATGGATTTTTAATCGATTGATTATTGTAACTTTCTACTTTAATAAACTTTCTGCTAATTTAGTCAGACCACTTTCTGAAATACCATAGTGATCAAAAATCTCATTTTGGTTACCCGTAACTGTATATTCATCAGGAAACCCAACTCTCTTGAATGGAATATGGATACCTGATTCCAATAAAGAAGATGCACAAGCCTCACCCAATCCGCCATAAATGCTGTGCTCTTCAACTGTAATCAGGGCTCGACATGATTTGGCGGTTTTAAACAAAGTATCATGATCAAATGGTTTAATCGTATGCATGCTAATGACAGACGCTGAAATTCCAATCTCTGAGAGTTTTTTAGCCGCTAAAACAGCAGGATACACCGTTTCACCTGTCGCAATAAACGCCACATCTTCACCTTCCCGAACTGTGATTGCCTTTCCAATTTTAAACCTGGTTTCTGCTTGATGGATATTCTGCATCGGTTTTTTACCAAAGCGGATATATATTGGACAATCGCTGGCAGCAGATTGTTTAATCGATTCTCTAGTTTCAAAGTTATCAGCCGGCAATATGATTTTAATATTATTGATCGCTCTTAAAACCGCAATATCATGCAATGAATGATGAGTGGTTCCTAAGGCACCATAACTGACACCGCCACTTATCCCTATCACGTTGACCGGATTATCAGAATAGGCAATATCATTTTTAATTTGCTCCAGGGATCTTGCTGTTAAAAAACAAGCGGGTGAAACAGCAAATACTTTTTTACCTGTGGATGCCAAACCTGCAGACACACCTACCAGGTTTTGTTCTGCTATACCTACTTCTATAATCTGATTGGGATACGATTCCCCGAATGATGCCAGTTTAGCTGATCCCCTGGAATCACTTGTAACAACAAATATATTAGGATCAGATTCAGCCAGATTGGCCACTGTTTCTGAAAATACTTCAAGGTTCGCTCGATTAGATTCCATTTCTTATTCCTAATTTGATTGCGTTGTTTTAAGTTTATTTAGTTGCGTTTCAAGCTCAGTAATAGCGGTCTCAAATTGATCGTCACTCGGAACACCGTGGTGCCATTTCTTATTGTTTTCCATAAAACTGACACCTTTACCTTTTGTGGTATTCGCAATGATAAAGCTAGGTTTTGCATGCTGAAAAGGGACGCTTTGAAGCGTACACATCAATTCGGAAATACGATGCCCATCAATTGATTTTACAGCCCAGCCAAAGGATTCTAATTTCTCCTGCAAGGGTTCCAGTGCGCAAACTTCCTCGGTTCCCCCTGTTATCTGCAATCTGTTGCGGTCGACAATGGCCACCAGATTATCCAGTTTATAGTGAGCGGCCAGCATCAAGGATTCCCAATTGGAACCTTCTGCCATCTCGCCATCACCTAAAAGCGTATACACTTTATAAGCTGCATGGTCCTTTTTCCCGGCTATTGCTATTCCAGTAGCGATTGGCAAACCATGCCCGAGAGCTCCTGTATTTTGCTCAATACCGGGTATTTTTCGTGTTGGATGCCCGACAAAATGTGATTGATACCGTCCTGCTGACTCCAGATCGGATTCGGAAAAAAAGCCACAGTCAGCTAACACAGTATATAAAACTTCAACAGAATGGCCTTTGCTCATTATAAAACGATCACGGTCAGGATCCTGAAAATTCGAAGCGGAGATATTCAGAACATGGTTATAAAGGACGTTCAATATATCTGTGCTTGAAAGATCGCCTCCGGTGTGGCCTGTATTTGCTTTTTTTATTAACTTCAGCGTTTTTAATCTATATTGAAGCGATTTGAATCTTATTTCTTCACCAGTCATATATACCTCTAATGGTTCTGTTACGTTATGTTATTATTAGTGTTTTTATATTTAAAATAAAGATTGTTCGTTTGCAGCAATATGTATTTGCTTTTTCTTTTTAGCTAAAATAATATCGAAAAACAAATTTTGTCAATGCAAAAAAAAATAAAAGACAAATAAACGAAATAGAAAAATTCCGAATATTTAGGAAAAACAAAAAAAGGAACACATTTAAATATCATCCTTTTCTGCAATAAATAGAAATATATCAATGTTTTATATTAAAACAATGAACTTGTGCATCGACTTTAAGAAAACGAAAAAAAATTCTTGACACCTTTCGTTTATTTTGACATACAAAATTAGAACAAACTTCAAAAATTGTATTTTTGAATATTTGTTTTTTTCTCCATAAACGTAAACAATCATAAAACTTGGGAGGGAATCATGAAAAAAATCGTAACATTGGTTTCAACACTGGCTTTGTTATTAATGGTTTCAACACTGGCTTTTGCTGCCACAAAATCAAACTTAATTGTGATCATCACTCCTCCTCATGATAATCCCTTCTTTAAATCTGAAGCGGATGGCGCCAAACTGAAAGCTGAAGCATTGGGATATGAAACTTTGGTTTTGGTTCATGACGACGATGTGAACAAGCAAAACGAACTGTTTGATACTGCAATAGCCAGAAAAGCCGCTGCTATTATTCTTGATAACGCAGGTGCTGACGCGACTATCGCTGCTGTAGAAAAAGCCAAAAACGCTGGCATTCCTTCCTTTCTAATTGACCGTGAAATTAACGCATCTGGTGTTGCTCTGGCACAAATCGTTTCTAATAACTATCAAGGCGCACAAATCGGAGCTGAAGAATTTGTATCTTTAATGGATGAAAAAGGAACATACGTTGAATTGGTCGGTAAGGAATCTGATACAAACGCTGGAATCCGATCCAAAGGTTATCATGATGTGATTGATCAGTATCCTGATATGAAAATGGTTGCTCGCCAAAGTGCTAACTGGAGTCAAACAGAAGCGTTTGATAAAATGGAAACAATTCTTCAAGCCCACCCAGACATCAAAGGTGTTATCTGTGGAAACGACACCATGGCAATGGGCGCGATGGCTGCTTTGAAAGCCGCTGGTAAAGGCCATGTAATTGTAGTTGGTTTTGACGGTTCAAACGAAGTCAGAGATTCTATCCTGGCTGGTGACATCAAAGCAACTGTTCTTCAACCTGCTTTCCGTGAAGCTGAAATGGCGGTGGAACAAGCACATACTTACCTGACAACCGGAAAAAAACCTGCAAAAGAAAAGCAGTTGATGGATTGTGTTCTGATTAATGCCGACAATGCCAAACGTTTAGAAACATTTGGAATGAAGTAAAATCTCCTCTGGGCGTCAAGGTACAATCAAGTGCCTTGACGCCAATTCCTGGTCACATTTCGTAAGTTTGTGACCTGTTTCATCCAAGTAATGAAAATGTCGAGCAATCCAACGCTACATTAAGGCGAATACGACCCATTCGCTTTTTTGCGTTTCATCTCTCAACGGCTATCGCGATGATCGTTTTGCCAGTGGCACTGCGGCCTTTTTCGCCTGATTTTAAGCCGCCTATGAAAAATTCATCCTATTTGAGCTTTATAGAGAACCGCATAAAATATTTTTAATTTGCGAAACGCTGTAATTTTCTATCGATATTTAGTTTATAAATGTTCAACCCAAAAATGTAGGAGAGATTGCAATGCAAATAGGCAATGGGTTGCATGTATTACTTAAAGACCGAAAACATCAAATGATTAAAAAAGTACTAAGTGTCATATTTATTTTCTGCGTTTCAACGGTGGTTTTCATCTCATCGTCCTGTACAGTGGTTGATAATGATGAGGAAAGCAAAGATAAAGATAAACTGGAAATTTACTTCGTTGATGACAAATTTAAAGCGGATGAATATGTGAGCGGCATATGGGATAGTAAGGTAATTCCATACTTTAAAAGTAACGCAATCGACTTAAACCAATTATTAGTTATTTATAATACTGATCAGGAAAAAGCAGGCAAAAATCATGGGTACCGAGAAAAGGCCGAAGGAAGTCCTTGGAATTTTAAGGTTAAAGGAACGGGAAAAATCACTAAAGCCAAAACAAAATCAAAAGCAGCAACCATGGAAATTGACCTGGCACCAGAAGATAGTATAAAGGATGCCATTATTCAAATTGGACCGGTCATCAAGGGCACTGCAATCAGAGATACGCTTGATTTTATCACCTTTGGTATGTTCACCAACCAAATTGAATTCGCTCAATTATCAAATGCTTTGAATAAAAAAGCCTATGACACCGTATTATCCCAATTCGATCGGAATACAATAATCGGAAAAACCATATATTTCGAGGGCGCTTTTACCCAGGTGCCATATTCAAGTAAAATATTAATCACACCGGTTAAACTTGAAATTAAATAGGAAGCAAAGATGAACGTAACCCATCAGGTGGGCCAGGGATCAGACCAGCCAGATATTATATTAAAAGCGAGGCAGGTATCAAAAAAATATCCTGGGACCCTTGCCCTTGATAAAGTCGATTTCAATGTATACCGAGGTAAGGTTAACGTTCTGGTAGGTGAAAATGGTGCTGGGAAATCCACATTAATGAAGATTATCGCAGGCGCTATTGAAATATCCAGTGGAAAAATACTGTTAGAAAATAAGGAAATTACCATAAAAAATGTTGATGATGCGGCAAAATATGGAATTGGAATTGTCTATCAGGAACTCAACCTTTTCCCAAATCTGAATATTGCGGAAAATATCTTTATGGCCAGGGAGATTAAAGGCAAGGGTCCTGTTATCGATCATAAGGAGCAAATCTCTCGTACCAAAGATTTAATGACGCAACTAGAGCAGCCAATCGATCCAAAGGAATTGGTTTCAAATTTGAGAATTGGGCAGCAACAAATTGTCGAGATAGCCAAGGCTTTGTCACAAGATGTGAACATATTAATTATGGATGAGCCCTCTTCCGCTTTGAGCTCCGCTGAAGTGAACATACTCTTTAAGATGATTAATGAGCTAAAATCAAAGGGTGTTTCCATTATTTATATTTCTCATCGATTGGAAGAACTCATACAAATTGGTGATTACATCACAATCTTAAGAGATGGCAAATTTGAGGCAGAAGCTGAGTTTAAAGATATTGATGTTCAATGGATCGTTGATAAGATGGTTGGAGAGCACGCCAAAAAGAAAATCAATCATAAAAATAGAGCGCAAGATAAGGAAGTTTTAAGCGTCGAAAATATATGTCTTCCAAGACAAGGAGGAGGATTCACTGTCGATCATGTTTCAATCAATCTGAAAGCAGGCGAGATAGTTGGCTTATATGGTCTGATGGGTGCCGGCCGCTCAGAACTGTTTGACTGCCTGATGGGATTGGAGCCTGAAGCCAAAGGTAAAATTTTTTTGGATGGCCAGGACGTGAGCAATCAGTCAGTCGGACAACGCATTCAAAAGGGAATGGCTCTTATTCCTGAGGATCGGCAAAGAGAAGGTCTCATTCAGGTCATGTCTGTAAGTGACAACATGACTTTGTCAAGTTTGTGGGCGTATCTTAAGGGATTTCATATCCAGGCAAAAAAAGTTCAAGAAAGTGTTCTTAAGTGTATTACGGACATGTCGATTAAAGTTACTTCCCCGCAGGTTTCGGTCAGTTCACTCAGTGGGGGTAATCAACAAAAAGTTGTTATTGGAAAAGCGCTTCTGACATCACCGAAAGTTTTATTAATGGATGAACCGGGACGGGGAATTGATGTTGGTGCCAAAGCAGATGTTTTTAAAATTATGAACGATCTGTCTGAAAAAGGTTTAGGAATCTTATTCGTGACAACTGAGCTCAAAGAAATACTGTCCATTTCTGACAGAATTATTGTCATGGCCAAGGGTAAAATTACTGGAGAGTTTAGCAGGCAGGAAGCAACAGAAGAAAAACTTGTCAATGCGTCCGCTATCGGACATGAACTCGAAAATCCATTGGCAGCTTAATTTGACTTTATCGCTCTTAATCGGATTTCAATCATTAACAAAAAACCTCATATTTCCGAACACCTGTATCAATTAGGTTGGGGATATAAAAATGCCAACAATGACCACTGATGCGTCGATTTCAACCGAAATTAAGAAACAAAATCAAAAATCAATAACGATGCTGGTTCTTAAGCTCAGAACATTTATCGCATTGATTGTGATAACAGCATTTTTTAGCATATTGGCTCCCAATTTCTTATCGATGGCTAATTTGGTGATCATGTCCAAACATGTTGCCATTAACGCCTTTTTAGCAATCGGTATGACCTTTGTGATCATCACGGGTGGAATCGATTTGTCAGTGGGATCAATTGTTGGTCTGGCCGGTATGGTCGCGGGCTTATTAATCAATGAAGGTCTTATTCTCCACATGTTTGGTGTGACGGTTTATTTCAATGTATGGGCAATCATACTTATTTCATTGATCCTGGGTACTTTCATTGGCGGAATCAACGGTTTTATCATAACAAAATTTAATGTCGCGCCATTTATCGCTACACTGGGTATGCTCTATATCGCCAGAGGAGCGGCGCTGTTGTCATCAGGTGGACAAACCTTCTCCAACCTGGTCGGAAAACCGGAATTAGGAAATACTGGCTTTCCTATCTTGGGAACAGGAACCTTCCTGGCTATTCCGATCTCAATCTGGTTGATGATTATTTTAGGGCTGATAGCAGCATATGTAGCCATGAAAACGCCATTGGGCAGGCATATATATGCAGTCGGTGGGAATGAAAATGCCGCGAAGCTTTCCGGCGTCAAGGTGAAAAAAGTAAAAATCATTGTTTATATGTTTTCAGGTTTCTGCTCCGCGATTGCAGGACTGGTGATTTCCTCACAACTGGTAGCCTCTCATCCAATGAGCGGTAACACGTTTGAATTAAATGCGATTGCCGCGGTTGTATTAGGTGGAACGTCAATGATGGGTGGAATTGGGACTATTGGTGGAACAATTATTGGTGCCTTTGTAATAGGAGTCCTGGGAGATGGCCTGGTAATGATGGGTGTCAGCTCTTTTTGGCAAATGGTTATAAAAGGCATCGTAATCGTCGCAGCGGTTGTGATTGATCAAATACAAAGCAAAATGCAAGCGAAAGCTGTTTTAGAAGGATAAATCGAACGGAGATCAACAATGAGAAAAATTGACAAACAAATTACATTTGGTGTTTTAGTAGGAACCAGAGGTTTCTTCAATCCGGCGCTTGTCTCTGAGCAAAGAGGGAAAATCCTCTCAAAAATCAAGTCTCTGGGTTATGAGTCAGTGATACTGGATGTATCAGAAACACCGAATGGCGCGGTTGAGACGCTTTCTGACGCAACGAAATACGCCAGGTTATTTAGTGAAAACAGAGAAAAAATCGATGGTGTGATTGTAATTCTTCCTAATTTCGGAGATGAGCTGGGAATCGTGCAAGCACTGGGCTTATCAAAAATAAATGTCCCGGTCCTAGTCCAGGCGTGCAATGATGAAATCGACAAAGTGGATGTCAAAAGTCGTCGGGACGCATTTTGTGGGAAATTGTCCGTCTGTAACAATCTTTATCAGTACGGTATCAAATTCACTGATACAACTTTACACACATGTGACATCGACTCTGAGCTATTTGCCAGCGATATCAATCGATTCGCTGGTGTTTGCAGAACTGTTAACGGATTGAGAAACGCCCGTATCGGTGCAATTGGTGCTCGCCCGGCACCATTTCAAACCACTCGGTACAGTGAGAAATTGCTGCAAGCCTCTGGAGTGACGGTTGTAACTGTGGATCTGTCCGAAATTATTGGTATAGCTCAAAAATTTGATGATGCGGCCAAAGATGTAGCTGAAAAGTTAAAAGCGATTCAAGAATATGGTAACATCCCTAAATCCATCAACCCAGTCAACATCCTGAAGCAAGCCAAACTTTCCGTTGCGATTGATCATTGGATGACAGAAAATCAATGTGAGGCCAGTGCGATACAATGTTGGACAAGTATTCAAGACAATTATGGCTGTGCCACTTGCCTTTCAATGAGTATGATGGGTGAAAATCTGTCGCCAAGCGCATGTGAAGTTGATGTAGCCGGGTCGGTTTCCATGTATACTCTATTACTTGCCTCCGGGAAATCACCTGGATTTTTAGACTGGAATAACAATTTTGGTAGTGACCCAAACATGTGTGTCTGTACTCACTGCAGTAACTATCCCAAAAGCTTTATGGGTCAGGACATCGAAATATCCAATCTGGACATTTTAGGCGAAACGTTGGGTAGAGAAAACTGTTTTGGTGCTATCAAAGGACATGTTGCAAAAGGTCCGTTGACATATTTCAGGATTTCCACCGATGATACCAAAGGAAAAATCAAATCCTACCTGGGTCATGGTGAATTCACTGATGATGAATTCAATATGGACGGTGGAATTGCGGTTTGCCGAATTCCAAACCTTCAAAAACTACTGAAACATTTGTGCCAGGAAGGATTTGAACATCATGTCGCAATGGTGAGAGGGGTATGGGCGGACATAGTTGAAGAGGCTGTTACAAAATACCTTGGCTGGGAGTTATACCACCACCAAAATTAATAACTTTTTTAAAGGATGAATAGAGATGCTTGCTGAACAGAGGCGTATGAAGATATTAGAGCTTCTGCGAGAGGAAGGAAGTGCTAAGGTTAGGGACCTGCGCAAGACTTTTTCCGTGTCGGAGCCGACTATCCGTCAGGACCTGGAAAAGCTTGAGGCCGGAGGCTCCATTACGCGCGAGCATGGCGGCGCCTTCCTCAAATCGGTGCCGCAGCAGGTCCATGCCATGTCTCTGGAGCACCTGGAGAACATGGGAAAAAAGCACGCCATCGGGCGTAAGGCCGCCACGTTTGTGGACCATGGCGAGACCATTATCCTGGACGCGGGCTCTACCACTACTGAGATGGTAGATTTTCTTATAGAAAAACAGAATCTCAAGGTCATGACAAATGCGCTCAACATTGTACTGCGATTGGGTGCCGTTCCAGGGTTCACAGTGTTCTCCTCGAGCGGGCAATTCAAACCGCCAACTCTGTCTCTAACCGGCGAGAAGGCGGCTGAATTTTTTTCCGATGTTTACGCCTCCAAACTCTTTCTTGCCACCGCCGGGATATCTTTTGACGCGGGCCTGACCTACCCGGGATTTAATGACCTCTACGTGAAAAAGGCCATGATCAAGGCGGCCAAAGAGGTCTTTCTCGTGGCGGACTCCACAAAAATCGGCAAGGTGTCTTTGGCCTCCCTGGGTGGACTGGACCTGATCCAAACCTTTATCACCGATACCTCTATAGCTGATGAAGACCGGCGCCGGTTTGAAGATCTGGGGGTGAAAGTGATTCTTGCTGAATAGAATAATTATTTACCAAGCTATAAATGATCATTGAGTCCCTTGATTGTACCCGTGGTCTCCAATATTACCTGCCTTTGGTTGCAGCGCTATCCCGACGATACCCTGCTCCATAATACCGAACTCAAAATGACGTTCCGGAAACCGCTGGTGAAACAGACTCATGCCGGACCCGCTGGAACTGTCTGCCGACAGTGCCACAACCCGGTTGTTCTTTTCGCCCACCTCTGCCAGCACTGCTCCAAATGTTTTTCGGGGATCTCTTAAATCTGTCAAGATGCCAACCTCGCTTCTATCGCCGCCAAATCATTTTTCCGCTATCTCCAGCTGTTCAGGAGTCGTTTTCCAGTAGTGGTAGGCCGTTTCGATCTGCAAAAACAATCAGGTTGTCGAGTTTATGGTGGCTGGCTGCGGCAGCGGCCTCCCAGTTTGAGCCTTCGGCCAACTCACCGTCCCCCATGGCCATTCCGACACCGATGGACAGACCCCGGTTTTCACCTGTCGGATTTTGCGGATCGACCTTCATAATTTTGAAATAGAGGGCCGTAATCGTGTCGATGATGGAGAGCGCTCCTCCGACATGCCCGGATTTTCCCGCGGTTATCAGCCGCAGAACATTTTTCCTGGCGGCCAGAGCCTTGCGCTCCAAAAACCGTTTTTCATCTTGAGATAATGTATGCCTCGAATCACCCGCCCATTACTTGTTGTGTTCTTTGTCATAATCACAGGTACGCTGTATCTTGGGTTCAAAGCGGCCACCTGGCATATATTCTGCTTCCATCCATGTTTTGACCAACGCTTTAACCAACTCTCTGCCCGTCGTAAAGGCACCCATGGTCCTGTCCGAAATTCGGCTTTCAACGGTTCCAAAAATTAATATAAACCTGAAATATAAGGCACATACCTAACTCCGCCATCTTTGTCCAGCCATTTATCAATCGTCCGCACCATGAAATTTTCAACAACCGCCTGGGCAGTCATTTGGCTGAAAACAAGTGAGCTTTATTATTCATACAGTCAGATGCCCAGAGTTCATCCGCCGGCATGCACCGGTGGCATCCGGTATTTCCAGGGCATGGCCTCTTCAAAGGCTGAGGCGATCTTTATCAGCAAAGCTTCTTCTCCGAACCCGGCGACAAACTGTATACCATTTGGCAGGCTCGTTGAACTCTGGCACAACGGGAGTGAGACAGCCGGCAAACCAACGGCATTGAAAAGAACTCTTATTAGGATTGCTAAAAGAAATCTTCGTATATTGTCCAGTGCTGGAAAGTGGAGATTTCATCATCCACGCCGATGCTCTTCAGGTTAAGATTATGTAACAATATCTATAATCTTCAAAAAAATTATTGAGTACCAAAAACCCCAATATATAGTGGTAGCGGTTACAACAGGCCTTTGTTCGATTGCGGCTATGTCAAACATCCCGCCAAGTGAAAGTGTGGAAACTTTTATGCCCGACCGGCCGAAGGATCTGCGGGGCATAGGTGCCTTGGGAAGGGCGATCTGGGCTGAAGCCTGGCGGGGCCACCGGAGAGCGGCACCACCCACTGCAGCCCCCCATCCGATGGCCGCAGCTTTTTTAAAAATCCTTGCGATATCAATTTGAACCCGGTAGTTTTAGCCAAATCTATTCCTTTTTGGATATTTATCCAAGCAAAGAAAGGATCATTATTATGGGCTCCGTGAGCAGGTATTTTTGGGCAGGGATTTTTCTTGCTTTGCTGATTACACCTTCGGTTCAGGCCGGTGGGCTCTATTTGTACGAACTCGGAACTCCCGATATGGGTGCAGCTGCCGCAGGCTGGTCGGCCCGGGCCCAAGACGCAGCAACCGTCTTCACCAATCCGGCGGGGATGACCCGGCTTAAAAATTCGGAATTGCTGGTCGGTGTCCAACCGCTTTATCTGCATGCGCAGTTTTCCCCTGACGCCGACACCACCACCTCCGGCAGTGATGGTGATGCGAGTGCCTGGCTGCCTGCCGGCGGCCTGTATTATGTCCATAATTTGATGCCAAAGCTCAAAATTGGAGTCAGCGCTGTTGGTTACTTTGGTTTGGGATTGGAGTACGAAAATGACTGGGTGGGACGTTACTACGTTCAGGAAATTAAATTGCAGGCAGTCGGGATTCAACCTGCAGTGGCCTACCGGGTGACGGACTGGCTGTCCCTCGGTGTCGGTGTCGTGGCATTGTACGGCGTGCTGGAAGAAAAAGCTGCCGTAAAAAACATCGGCCCGAATCGACCGGACGGCAGGCTCAAGATTGAGGATAGTGACTGGACCTACCAGGTGAACCTGGGGGTTTTGACGGAACCACGAAAGGGTACACGTTTCGGCCTGACATATCTTTCGGAGGGAGATCTGGAATTCAAAGACCAGCCTGATTTCGGCAATCTTGGCCCTGGATTAGAGACCGCTCTGAGGGCCAAAGGGCTGCTTGATGCAGACATAAAAGTCGAGTTTACCATGCCTCAAGCAATTATGTTCAGCGCCTACCAAGAACTCACCGACCACCTTGCACTTATGGGCAACCTGGGCTGGCAGGATTGGTCGGAGTTCGGCCAGGTGGGTGTCGCCGTGACCTCTGAAGATACCTCGAGTCTCACCATCGACCGAAACTACAAGGACACCTGGCATGTTGCCGTCGGTGCCCAATACCGCGTGGCAGAACCCTGGCTTTTGACAGCCGGCGTTGCCTACGACAGCTCCATGGTGGACGATGAGGATCGAACCCCCGATCTACCTTTGGGTGAGATGTGGCGCTTTGGGCTGGGCGCCCGCTGCGACTGGTCCAAAAAATTGGCTTTGGGTGTGGGATACACGTTTCTCTGGAGCGGGGATCTGGACATGGACGTTAACCGAGGGCCTTTGGCGGGAAGAGTTTCGGGCACATATGAGAACACGTCAATGAATTTCATCAATTTCTACCTTAATTGGAAATTTTAATTAGATCCTTTGCGATTCTTCGGGACTTTTGGGTTGACCCCCACCCTAACCCTATGGGAATAAGGCATTATTTGGTGAGTCATGACCCGATATCATTTTGCCAATAAAATAAGCATTACGTGGCGACACAATGAAACCAAATTCGACCAGTCCTGTAATCGAAGCCAGGAACCTCACCCGCATATATGCGCTGGGCGACAGCGAAGTCATTGGCATCAATGCGGTTGATCTCAGGATTTGCGCCGGGGAACTGGTTGTCTTGAAAGGTAACAGCGGTTCCGGAAAAAGTACCCTGCTGTCTTTGCTGGCCGGTCTGGATCGTCCGACCAGTGGAGAATTGAATGTTGCCGAGCATGATTTGACAAAAGCGACTCCCAACGCTCTAACGCATTTCAGGCGGGAAATCGTGGGGATGGTATTTCAATCCTTCAACCTTATGCCGACGCTAAATGTGCTGGAAAACGCCAGCCTCCCCGGATTGCTGGCCGGTAAAAAATCTTCAACCATCATCGCAAGGGCCACCGAATTGTTGGGCTGGCTCGGTCTTAATCAACGACTCACCCACCTTCCGGCGCAGCTTTCCGGTGGTGAAATGCAGCGTACTGCCATTGCCAGAGCACTGATAAACGATCCGGATATTATCCTGGCGGATGAACCCACCGGCAACTTAGACAGCCGCAACGGCAAGAACGTTATCAAGCTATTGGCCGAATTGAACCGCAAATGGAAGCGGACGGTCGTTATCGCCACTCACAGTAACCTTGCAGATTCACTGGCGACTCTTCAATTTCAATTGAACGACGGCATGATCATGGATAATGTTTGATGAATTGGTTAAAGGACGAATTCATCCCGTTTTTAGTTTTTAGTATTTGGTGTTTGGCAGGATTAGCAGACATTGGTGCAACTAAACACTAAATACAAATATCTCCCGAAAGCACCTGTTATGCAGCGTGTAATATTCTTTTTCCGATTCTTCGCCTGGTTCAGTCTGCGTAACATGCGCAAGCACATAGGCCGCGCATTGACGGTGCTCCTGGGAATTGCTCTGGGGGCGGCAGTGTTTACCAGCGTGCGGCTTTCCATCAACGCCTCCCTGGATTCATTTACCCGCAGCATGGATCTAATTGCAGGCCGCGCTGACCGCGTTTTGATTCGACCGGGTGGCCGTGTCCCGGAAGAATTAATTTCGACGCTCCTGAGACATCCAACCATCGACTCGGCTTCTCCCTTGCTCACCACCTACGTCCGGCCATTGAGGCCAGACGCTGCACCATTTCTTCTCATTGGTTTTGATCCCATTCTGGACAGATCCATTCGCGACTGGGAAATCGCCGAAATCGAGCAACCGGCTGCAAGTTTGTGGCTGGATCTGATCAAAGAGCCTTATACCGTGATAATCGGAAAACCTCTGGCGGCCAAATATCAAATTGGGCAAGGGGATTTATTGACCATTGAACATGCCTACCAGACTGCCAGTTTTAAAATCACCGGGACCCTGGCCGGGGAAGGGTTGGCCCTGGTGGAAGGTGGGCAGGTGGCCCTTACGGATATCGCCACATTCCAAGAATTAACCGGGCTGCATGGAATGGTGGACAGAATTGATTTGCGCTTTAAGTCGCAGGCGGCAGCAACCGGCCCGCAGCAAATTGCCAAACTGTTGCCCGGGGACATGGTTATCGGATTACCGTCTGCCGCCAAAGAAAGCGGTCAGGGGATGATCAAAGCCTATCAGCTGAATCTGTCGATTTTAAGTTTTGCTTCGTTATTTGTAGGGATGTTTCTGGTCTACAGCCTGGTGGCTTTGAACGCCGCCTCCCGGCGACATGAACTGGCTGTTTTGCGTTCCATCGGTGCGTCGCCTACTCTCCTTTTCCTCCTCTTTTTATCAGAAGGCGCGTTGCTTGGGGTTTTCGGTTGGGTAGCGGCGATTCCGATCAGCAGCTTTCTGGTCAAATATTTGATTGGCGGTGTCAGTCAAACCATATCCACCCTATTTGTTCGTGTTCAGGTAGATCAACTGTTTTTGAATTGGTGGGAGTTTGCCTTGAGTTTTGCTATTACGGTCCTGGTCTCGGTTCTGGCGGCGTTGCAACCCGCCAGAGAAGCCATGCAGGTGTCACCGAAAGAAGCACTGGAGATTTCAGATCATGGAATGCAAATCAAAAAATCACCCCGGCGACTTGCTCTGGCCGGTTTGATATCTATCGCGCTGGTTTATCCGCTCTCCCGATTCCCCGGTGTATGTGACATCCCCGTTCCAGGCTATTTGGCTATTTTGCTGCTTTTTGTTGGATTTTCCCTACTGGCACCCTGGTTTCTGGTCCGCCTGGGAAATATCCTGTCTCCCGTAATTCGACAGCTTGCAGGAATACCGGCCTACCTGGCGGGCCGCTATGTGCGGGACAGCGGAACCAGGACCGCCGTATCCGTGGGCGCCCTTATTACCGCCGTGGCTCTGTTCGCTTCGCTGGTGATCATGATCCACAGCTTTCGGCGAACCGTTGAAATCTGGACCCATCAGACCGTCAGCGGCGATCTGTTTTTTACCACCAAATTAAACGAGATCAATCAATTTCGTCATCCGGTTCCACTCGAGGTTGCTGCCTGGTTTCAATCCCTGGGAGAAGATCTTGAGGTGGTACCCAATCGCCGCTTTTTTCTAAGCTACGCGAATTACCCCTATGAGTTTGAAGTCTTAGATCTGGATATTTTTTTTAAATATGCGGATTTTTTCTGGTTCAAAGGTCAACCGCATCTCATCCGATCACGATTGAAAAACGGAGAGGGTGTGATCATTTCTGAAGTTTTTTCCAATCGAACCGGGTTGAACATCGGTGATATATTTCGAGCGAGGATTGAAGCGTCTCTGGTTGAGCTTCCGGTTCTGGGAATTGTGCGGGACTATCGGACCCAGGGCGGTGTTGTATTTTATTCCATCCAGGAATTTAAAGAACGATACCATGACCCCCGGTGGGGTGGCGCCAGGATTTTTTTCCGGAATCGAACCCAGGAGCTGGGCCAGGCCGTGAGCGGGCTGCGATCAGAAATAATTGAGCGCTGGGGCGACACTTTGGAAGTGATTCGCGGCCGTGATTTACGTAATTCCATTCTGAAGGTATTCGATGAGACCTTTGCCGTTACCACCGTGCTCTTGCTCATCGCCCTGGTGATTGCAGCACTCGGCATAACGACCACCCTGACGGTACTGGTGCTCGAACGATCCCGGCAATTGAACACGCTTTTTGCTGTGGGAGCCAGTTTTGGTCAGATTCGAACGATGATATTCTGGGAGGCCGCTTTTCTGGTGGTCGCCGGGGAGACGGCCGGGATTATCTGCGGCTTTCTACTTTCCTATTTATTGGTGTATGTGATTAATCAGCAATCTTTTGGCTGGACCTTTTTGTATAGTGTCGACTGGCAGGCCCTGGCGATGTCGCTGCCGTTGATCATCCTGACAGCTCTGGCTGCAGCGATACCGGCCATAAGGATGGTATTCAGGGAGCCGCCGGCAACTCTTCTACGAGAGTAGTTAGAAGTGATTTCAAAACCCCATCTAAGGCCCAATAGCTGCGTTGCGATCCGGTTTAAAATGCTCACGTACTGCGTGTGCGCTCCGCTTTTAAACCAGATCGGCGCCTTGATGCATACATTAATCTCTTTTGATTAGACATGTAATCCCGCTTTGCGGGGCTCTTGAGCCTAATTCGGGATTTTGAAACCACTTCTAAAAATCAAGTGAATAACGAATAGCGCCAATACCTTTAATTATGAAAAATTACATTGTATTCCTGATTCTAATATTAACAGTTGCATGCATGATTTCACAAATAAATGCTGCCGAGCCAACTGGTTACCTATCGGTAACCGGGCCCTGCAATTTGGAATTTCCCAAAGACCACGGGTCCCATCCCGGTTATCGTACCGAGTGGTGGTATTACACGGGAAACTTGCAGGCGGACTCAGGAGAGAAATATGGATTTCAGTTGACATTTTTTCGCCGTCAGATCAGTCCGCCCGGTGACCGCCTAAATTGGCCCCAACCGGCTTCGGCCTGGCGGACCCAGCAAGTTTATCTGGCCCACAGCGCCATTTCCGACATCACCGAAAAAAAACATCTGCAGGCAGAGCTGGTATCACGGCAGGCGCTGGGTATTGCAGGCGCCAATCAAAGTGAAGATACCACCACCTTATTTTTGAAAAGCTGGTCGGCTCACCTAGGTCCGGACGAACACCTGCTTAAGGTGGACTCAGACGGGTTTTCCTATGAATTGACTTTGACGCCGCAAAAGCCGTCCGTGCTTCACGGCATTGCCGGTTACAGCCTCAAAGGATCAACAGCGGAACGGGCCAGCTGTTATTATTCCTTCACCCGGCTCAAGGCCGCAGGCAAGTTATCTATCGGTGAAAATAGGGTTGCCGTAAAAGGGTCGGCCTGGATGGATCATGAATACAGCACGGCCCTGTTGGAACCGGAGCTGCGGGGTTGGGATTGGTTCTCTTTGCAGCTCTCCGACCAGACGGAAGTTATGGCCTTTGTACTTAGAAAAGAGGAGGGGGGGATGGGGCCGGCATCCAGTGCAACCGTTATCGGCAATCGGGGCCAAAAACGCCATATCAGTAAGGATGAATTTTTGGTCACCGTACGGAACACCTGGAAAAGCCCGCATTCCAAAGCAGTATATCCGGCCGGCTGGCGGCTGCAGATTTTTCCGAGTCAACTTGATCTAACCATTTTACCCAAACTGGCGGACCAGGAAATGCGCACTGCCGGGAGCACCGGTGTGATCTACTGGGAAGGCAGCGTATCAATAGAGGGGACAAGGGCCGGCCAGCCGATTGCCGGGCAGGGTTATGTCGAATTGACAGGGTATGACAAGGCCTTTGACGCACCCATGTGAATTGACGTTTGATTTTCTATTTGATAATCTTTTACTGGATATCGAAATTTATACCGCCGCTATAAGGAGCCATTCATGGGTCGGATAAAAAGAGTCGAAAAGAGTGTCAGCATCCTGATGACGGTGATCCTGCTGATGATCACCGCACCGGTCCCTTCGGGTTTTGCGGCCTTGATCGGTACGGAAGCAATTCTGGTAAACCAGGACACACAGAATGCCCGTGATCAACTGCGATCGTTTTTAAATCGTGAAGATGTTCAGTTCCAATTGACAGCGCGGGGAATTGATCCGGCTGAGGCCAAGGCACGTATCGACAGCCTGTCCGATGCTGAAGTCATGCAAATAGCCGACAAGATTGACCAACTTCCTGCCGGGGGCAGCTTTTGGGGTACCCTACTGTTTGTCACCATCATTGCTTTTGTTGTGCTGGTGGTTTTGGAGTTGCTGGGATATACCGACTTCATATAGCCAAAGGTTTCAATATATAAGGTTTAGAGGTTCAGGGTTCACCGTTCAGGGCTAAAATTTTTAAACAGTTAACTTTGGGACTTATCCATCTTTGAACTCTTAACCGATGGCACGGGAAACCTTAACTAAATTAAGTTAGCAAAATTGATTTTTTATTTTTTCCAGCTAATGTAAGTTAAATCCTTGAGGGTCTAAAATAAAATATGCCAGCTTCCCGAAATCGCCGCCCTTTATACGGCTTTTTATTTCTCGTGTGGATGATTATCGGTTTGCTTGGCGGCTGTGCAGGCATCAAAAAATTTGAATCAACGGATCTGCCGAAAAACCTTCCCCCAACCCTTGAACTTGACTCGGTCCCCTTTTACCCCCAGAGCGATTACCAATGCGGTCCTTCCAGCCTCGCCATGGCGTTGACATACAGCGATTTGCCGATTACCCCTGAAGCGCTCCAAAGCCAGGTTTACACCCCCTCGCAAAAAGGAAGTCTGCAAATGGCCATGATCGGCGCTACACGCCGCCATGGCAGAATCGCCTATCCAACTTCCGGTTTGAACGCGATATGGCCTGAAATAGCCGCCGGCCATCCTGTGATCGTGCTGCAAAACCTCGGATTGTCGTGGATTCCAGTGTGGCATTATGCGGTATTAATCGGTTATGATATTATAGATAATACTGTCATCCTCCGTTCGGGAATAACCGAACGCAAAGTGATGTCTTTTTATACATTTGAGAAAACCTGGGCCCGCAGCGACTATTGGGGACTGATCGTGCTCAAGCCGACACAGTTGCCAGCAACCGCCAGAGAAAAAGATTTCCTGGCAGCCGTGTTCGGGCTGGAAAAATCCAGTCGATTTCAAGCCGCAATTGAAGGCTATCAAACAGCACTGACACGTTGGCCGCGGAGTCTGATAGCCTTCATGGGGCTGGGCAACAGCCGGTATGCGCTTGGAGATCTTCATGGTGCCGAAGACGCTTTTAGGATGGCAGTCAAGAATCACCCGGGTGCCGCCGAAGCCTATAACAATCTTGCCCAGGCACTTTTGGAGCAGGGGCATAAACAGGACGCACTAGAAGCCGCCCAAAGGGCCGTCGCCCTCGGGGGACCGATGAGCGAGGTATACGAGGCAACACTAAAAGAGATTCAGTCAAAAAAGTAATATAGTGTTAGATAAATAAGCAATTTTTTGCTAAGGTTATATTAGGGTTTTTGACGCAATCGGAGGCATTTCTATGCGCATCAGATTTTTATGGATTTTCTTAATATTTTTTGCGATGTTGCTTTCCGCCTGTTCGTCGATACCCCTTTATACTGAGATAAAGGAAACCCGGATCCAAAGAGATGAAGCTCAGCAGGAACTTGAAATCCTCCAGGCTAAACAAAAGCAGACAGAGGTAAGGCTCCAAAGGATGCAACTGGAGCTCAGCAATTCCGAGGCCGCAAGAAGCCAATTATCCCGAGACCTAAATAAACTTCAAACCCAAAACGCCTACCTGAAAAATATCAACCAGCAGCAACAAAAAAATATTAAAACCCTCAAACTGGAATTAGAAAAGCGACGGTCTGTTATCCAACTCCAGGGTAAAGTCATCCAACTGCTGGATGATACCAAGAAGACGATTGAAACCAGCTTAAAAGATCAAATTTCCGCCCAGGAGATTGAAGTCGTCGAAGTCGACGATAAGCTGAAAGTCATATTTATAGATAAGATTCTTTTTAACTCCGGAAGTGTTGATATTAACTCCGGGGGAAAAGAATTGTTGATGATTATGGCGGGTTCTTTGAAAGTTGCCAAAGACCAGGATGTTGTGGTGGAGGGTCACACGGACAATGTCCCTTTAAGTTCGGCGTTGCGAAAACGCTTTCCCAGCAACTGGGAACT
Source organism: Desulfobacterales bacterium (assembly GCA_049669725.1). GTDB lineage: Bacteria > Desulfobacterota > Desulfobacteria > Desulfobacterales > JAFDCJ01 > JAFDCJ01. The sequence continues at coordinate 11,580 of JBATKU010000642.1, read as the reverse complement.
TTCAACTGCCAGAGCAGCAGCCGTAGCCCGCTTTTTACAGCAAGAGGTAGGAATCCGGCCCGAGAGGCTATCGGCCCGCGGTTACAGCTTTTACAGACCCATAGCTCCCAATAAAACCGAAGAAGGCCGCCGCCAGAATCGACGCATCGAAATCATTCTGGGGCCCTATAATAAAATGCAGAATGTCGAATGATGAATTCGAAAAAGTCGAATTCATCAAGTTTTTACTGTTTCGTTTCTGGTATTTGGTCTGAATTCCTTAAGTGGCTGCCGTTATGTTAGAAACCTAAACGCTAAACACCAAATAGCAAACACACCCCTCAATTCTCAAGCACTTCTCTTAACTTATGTGATAACTGCTTGATATCGAAGGGTTTTTGTATAAATCCGTTACAACCCTTTTCCATTAATTCTTCAATTTGTTTATTCAAGCTGTAACCGCTCACCAGAAGCACTTTTACCTCTGGATTAATTTTCTTTAATGCATCGTATGTATCCTTGCCGTTCATTTCAGGCATAATCATATCCAGTGCCACCAGATCAAGATCAACCATTTTTTCTTTATACAGCTCGATGGCTTCTTTGCCGCTCAATGCAGAAACCACTTGATAGCCTAACTCCCTGAGCATCAACTTTTCAACCTGAATCGTGCTTTTTTCATCATCCACTAACAAAATCGCCTCGTTTCCTTTTATCATTTCGGTGCTGATTTCGATGTCCTCTACTTTTTCGACATCCGATGCCGGCAGATAGATGTTGAAAGTCGTCCCGTGATTCTTTTCGCTGTAAACCCTTATGATTCCGTTATGATTTTTAATAATGCCGTAGGCCGAGGCCAGGCCGAGGCCGGTCCCTTTGCCCACCTCCTTGGTGGTAAAAAAAGGCTCAAAAATTCTTTCGATGATATCCGGATCGATGCCCACGCCGGTATCCGTCACTGAAACTTTTACATAATTTCCCTGAGATACTTCAAAGGGTTTGCAGTATTCATCACTCAGATTAATATTTTCTGTCTGTATATAAATATCGCCACCGTCACCCATGGAGTGCCAGGCATTGAGGTAAAGATTAATCAACACCTGCTCTATTTGACCCGGATCGACTTTAACACTCCAGAGATCATTTTGAAGTTTTTTATGGGTCACAATTTCTTTTCGGGTGCGGGTGAACATTTTGCTGCTGTTTTCAACGATAGTATTGATAGAGATTTGCTGCAGGGTATATTTTCCCTTCCGGGCGAAACCCAGCAGTTGATTGGTGAGATTGGCTGCGTTCATGACCGCGTTTTCAATGCCCTGAATGTATTCATCATTGGGATCATCAGGGTTAGTTTGCAGGCGCATCAGGGAAACATACCCCTGGATACCCATCAAAAGATTGTTGAAGTCATGGGCGATGCCGCCGGCGAGGGTGCCGACGGCTTCCATTTTCTGAGAATGAATCAACTGGTTTTCCAAATGCTTTTTTTCCTTCTCGGCTTCTATGCGTGCGGTGATATCCCGAGCCACATTTAGAATAACATCGCGTCCCCTGTAGGATATTGCCCGGGAGTGAATTTCCACCGGAATGGGATCACCATCTATCCTCACATGGAATGTTTCGACCATGATTTTTTTTTGGATTTTTAGTTCAATATTTAATCCCAGTTGATTAATGATTAAAGCGGCATCGTCTGCCGGAATGATATCGGTCAGGTTTAATTCAAAAAATTGTTCCGGTTTGTAGCCCAACTGATAGTAAGCGGCCTCATTGGCTTCCAGCACATTTCCTTCTTTATCAAGGATGTATACCGCATCATCCACGTTTTCGAGCAATTCTTTATATCGAGATTGCTCTTCGGCACCCTTCAAATTAGCCAGCATGAAATTGAAGGCTTGGGATAGTTGATTGAATTCCCAGTAGTTGCTGTCCTTGTTTTCGAACAGAAGATCTTTTTCTCCCTCGGAGATTTGGATGGCCTTTTTCGTCATTTGACGTAAGGGCGCCACCATTTTCTTCCCGAGGTAGATGGACATTATGATGGAAAGCGTCAGAATGACAATCGAAAGTAGTCCGATCCATAAACTCACTTTTCGTTTCGCACTGACCAGGGCTTCCAGGGAGGACTGGAAATAAAGGTTATCAACTCCGTCTATTTTAGACAAAATATGCTTATTGCCCAGCGGGAGAAGTCCCATTTTCATGGCGATATTTTTACGCATGTCGTCACTGATAGGTATCGCCGTCTGGGAGGTTAAGCTGTAAAGTCGATCGGCCTTCACAATGGAAATATCACCACCGACCGTTTGATTAATGATTGAAATCAGATTATGATCTTGGGTCATGTCATACAGGGTGTAGGCTGTTCCCATCAGCTGGGTTTGATGCATGATGGGGGTTGAAAACCACCAAACCAAACGTGTCTTCCCATCGTCCTCGAACACTTCTCCATAGGGATAGCTTTTTTGAGCGAAGTCGATCAGTTTTTTGGAAAAATTTTGATAAGTATCAGGGATAACTTTGTTTTCACTCTGCTTTTTGACAAAGAAATAAACGCCTTCCTTGGATGGGTAAATTTCGGAGATCCGATCTTCAAGCTCAGATTGACCGTCGAGCATCACGGTTACCCGGATAATGTTGTCGGATCCAAGATCCTTCAACATTCCACTGATGCTTGAGATACGGTTGTTTAGAATGATTTCAACCTGACCTTTTTCTGCCAGAATTTTCTGGCGAAATTCCGACTCGACTTGCTTGCCAAAATAACCGTATAGTGCCACCAGGATGACAAGGACAGACAGGGTTGCAAGCACAACAAATGTTGTTACCAGGTAGGTCGAAAACCGCTTTTGATTTCTGAAATTCAGGATTTTTTTCAGAAATCCAGCGTTTTTGAGTTGGGCTAATCCGCGCGAAAATATGTTTTTCTTTTCAGTCAAAACGATGGAGTTCCCGTATTTCTTCGGCAAATCGTCTATCCCGTTGCCGATAACACCGGCACTCAACATTCCGTTACCTGCTTGTCCGGGAATTAGCATCAAATGGAAGGAATAATGCCGATAACCTTAATTTATATAAAAAATAAGGTAAGTTGTCAAAATAAAAGCAGCTTATCAGGTCCTTTCAAATTTTTCTTGTCAAAGGCATCTTTTTTTATCTGCAGCTGCACAAAATATTTTGACTGAAATTTTAATTGGTTATATAGAAAATGATGATCAAACTAAATATCGCAATGCGGGAGGTGTTCAATGGTTGGGGGTTATGCTGGAAAAATTGGATTTGTTGATTTAACAAATGGTGAAATCAAAACCGAAGTGTTGAATGAAGATCTGGCCCGGCAGTTTATCGGGGGGCAGGGCCTGGGTGCACGGATTCTATTTGAGCGCCAGAAAAAAGGGGCCGATCCTTTAGGGCCGGAAAGCCTTCTTGGCTTTACGACCGGCCCGCTAACCGGCACCAAAACACCTACCGGCGGCCGCTACATGGCGGTATGCAAATCCCCTTTGACCGGTGGTTGGGGTGACGCCAACTCCGGTGGATACTTCGGAAGCGAACTGAAGGCTGCCGGTTGGGATGCGATTTTTGTAAGCGGCATGGCGTCTTCTCCCCGTTATCTGATGATCGCCGATGACCGGATTGAGTTGAAAGATGCCTCCCACCTATGGGGTCGGGATATTATCGACACCGAGGCAACCCTGCGGACAGAAGCCAACGATAAAAAATTCAGGATGGCTTCCATCGGGCCGGCCTCTGAAAAAATCTCCTTGATCAGCGGCATTGTAAATGACGGTGGACGTCTTGCGGCCCGTTCAGGAGTGGGTGCTGTAATGGGAGCCAAAAAGTTGAAAGCGGTTGCCGTGCGTGGAACCGAAAAGGTTGCCATTGCAGATAAAGAGGCTCTGGATCGGCTCCGCAAAAAATTCATTGAAGAAATGCGGGGAATGGATGGGTTTCCGCAGATACTGATGAAATACGGTACCTGCGGACTCACCGAATCGCTTGTGGCCACCGGCGCAACCCCGATCAAAAATTGGCAATTGACCGGTGAACAGGCATTTTCCAATCTTGAAAATCTCACCGATGCTGAAGCGATCCTTAAACATCAAACCCGGAAATACGGTTGCGCAAACTGCCCCATCGCCTGCGGCGGTATTTTCACTGTTTCCGATGGAAAATACCCGGTCGGTGAAACCAAAAAGCCCGAATATGAGACCATCGGTGCCTTTGGTACCATGTGTATGTGTGATGATTTCGATACCATTATCAAATTAAACGACATGTGCAATCGCAGCGGCCTGGACACCATATCCGCCGGAACCGCCCTGGCCTTTGCCATGGAGTGTTTTGAAAATGGTGTCATCACCGAATCCGATATGGACGGTATCTCCCTGACCTGGGGTAACAGCGAAGCCATGGTTGACATGGTGGCCAAGATGATTGCCCGGGAGGGATTCGGCGATGTCCTCGCCGACGGCGTTAAAATAGCGGCTGAGAAAATTGGCGGTGGTGCCGAGCGGTTTGCCATTCATGTGGGCGGCCAGGAACCCGGGTTGCACAATGCCCTTTTTCTTCCCAGCCGGGGTACCGGATTCGTGTGTGATCCAACACCGGGACGGCACACGGCTGCTCCCATGGCTCGAATTGACGGCGGCCCCGGCGCTTTTGGACCCTATACGGAATTGAAGATCGAAGCCTATGATCGCTATACCTATACCGGCAAAGGCCCTGTCAGCGCGACCGCGTCCGCTTATTTGCAGGCAGGCGCCAGTGCCGGAGTTTGTATCATGCCGCTGATGTTTTTCGGCAATTTTCAATTGGTAGAGTTTTTCAATGCGGTTAGCGGGTGGGATCTCGATATTTCAGAGGTATTAACCACCGGGGCACGTATCCAGACCCTGCGGCAGTGTTTCAATGTCCGTGAAGGCATTCAACCGTCCGAGATCAAACTGCCCGAACGGATGGCCGGGCGGCCGACCCAGTCGGAAGGTCCCGTTGCCGGGGTTTGCCTTGACGTCGACAACCTTGCCCGTGAATACCGACAGGCCATGGGATGGGACCCGCAAAGCGGCAAGCCGGAAACCAGCACCCTGGAAAATCTAGGTCTGTCCGCGATTGTTAAAGTGCATGGATAGGATGCTGCGGTTGTGTCTGACGGGCCTATTGGCCGACGGCAGGCTAGATTGAAAAGTCTGACATTATGAATGATATTTAAAAAAAATCGTATTTCACAAAAATCTGCAGGTTTAAGCACCGGAGATTTTTCGGCGGAAAAAATTATGGAAATAAATAGCGGTGACATTATCGGCCGGGTTTTACATGAACAGAGCGTTCAGTTTTTGTTTACCCTTTGCGGCGGTCATATTTCACCCATTTTGACCGGAGCCAAAAAAGAGGGGATCCGTGTGGTTGATGTCAGGGATGAGGTAAATGCCGTGTTTGCGGCCGATGCCGTCGGACGGATTACCCGTGTCCCCGGAGTCGCCGCCGTGACTGCCGGTCCGGGTGTCACCAACTCGCTGACGGCACTGAAAAATGCGCAGATGGCGCAAACACCGCTGATCTTGCTGGGCGGTGCAGCACCGACGGTGCTAAAAAACCGGGGGGCCTTGCAGGACATCGACCAACTTTCCCTGCTGAAATCCATTGCCAAGATGGCGGTCACCATCAAGCGCAACTGCGATGTTGTGCCCGTGATGGAAAAAGCCTTTGACGTTTGCCGCTCAGGAGTTCCCGGACCCGTATTTGTCGAATGTCCGATTGATATTCTCTACAACGAATCCCTTGTCCGGCAGTGGTACGGCGCCAAGCCGGATGCCAAACGCCAAAGCGGGATGCGAAGCAAATTGCTGGATTTTTATCTGCAGCGGCACGTCGATCAAATGTTTGCCTGTGAATTTGAAGAAATGGAGCCCGGTGAATACAAAGTCACATCTGCGGATTTTGACAACAGTTCCGTATCCAAAGCGTTAGAATTGGTTGCCTTGTCGCAACGACCGGTCCTGATTGTCGGCAGCCAGGCCGCGCTTCATCCTGACAATATCGGCAAGCTTGCGGGAGCCGTCGGGTCTCTGGGAATTCCGGCCTATTTGACCGGTATGGCCCGCGGGCTTTTGGGAAGATCGCACCCCATGCAGGTGCGTCATCAAAGAAAGAAGGCGCTGCAAAAAGCGGACCTGGTGATTATCGCCGGCATGCCCTGTGATTTCCGTCTGAATTATGGCCGCTCCATCGGCTCCGGAGCCAGAATCATTGCGGTTAACCGCAGCAAGACGGATTTAAAATTAAATTGCCGGCCGGATCTGGCGCTACTGTCGGATCCCTTCCTATTTCTGTGCGCCCTGGCGGATGTATTTGTTCCCGAGCCCTCGGCCTGGGAGTCGTGGATACAGGAACTCAAGAAGAATGACGATGAGCGCGAGGCCTTTATAACTAAAACTTCTGAGGAAGACACCGAATTCGTCAATCCCCTGGCCATGTTAAAAAAACTGGATAAGGCGACCGATGACAACAGTATCATTGTCGCCGACGGCGGCGATTTTGTGGCCACCGCCTCCTATATCCTGCAACCGTCAGGACCATTGAAATGGCTGGATCCGGGTGTTTTCGGGACTCTTGGTGTCGGTGCCGGTTTTGCCCTGGGATCGAAATTGGTTCATCCGGAAGCCGAAGTGTGGCTGATTTACGGCGACGGGGCGGCCGGTTTCAGTTTACAGGAATTCGATACCTTTGTACGCCATCAACTGCCGGTGATTGCTGTTGTCGGCAACGACGGCGGGTGGACCCAGATCGCCCGGGACCAGATAACCCTTTTCGGGGATGATGTGGCCACTAAACTGCGGCGTACGGACTATCATGTCGTGGCCGAGGGCTTCGGTGCCAAAGGTTTTTTGCTGGAAAAAGAAGAAGACGTGGATACTGTTTTTCAAGAAGCCAAACAGGCCGCAAAAAATGGCCAACCGGTATTGATCAATGCCCTGATCGGCACCACCGATTTTCGTAAGGGATCCATTTCGATGTAGCGCTATTTCATTTGGTTCTCAGTTTCGACTGATCGGCCGGCATGTTAAATTTGTAGCCAATGCCGTAGACCGTGCTGATGATTTCCTTATCAGGAATTATCACGGCAATTTTTTTCCGGAGATTTTTTACATGGCTATCAATTGTTCGATCATAGCCTTCAAATTGATAGCCCTGAACTTTATCAAGTAATTCGCTGCGGGAAAAAACTCGTTCCGGGTAGGACATGAATGCTCTTAGCAACCCGAACTCGCTGGGGGTTAAATCCAAATTCTGACTGCCGATAAGCACCTGATGGGCGTCTTCTTCCAGCGTCAGCAGCCCGGCAGTGAGCCTTTTTTTTGCATCAGGCTTGGGAAAAGCCCTCCGCAACACGGCTTTCACACGCGCGACCACCTCTCTTGGGCTAAACGGTTTACAGATGTAGTCGTCTGCTCCCAGTTCCAGACCTATCAGGCGGTCGATCTCCTCCACCCGCGCAGTGATCATTATAATTGGAATGTTGGCAAACTTGCGGATTTCCCTGCAAACATCTGTGCCCTCCATGCCGGGCAACATAATGTCCAGCAGAATCAGGTCCGGCCGATCCCTTTTGATGAAAGGAATGACTTTGTCTCCGCGCTCCAGGCGAACGGTTTTAAAGCCCGCCTTTTCCAAATAATCACCTATCAGCTTTGCAATTTTCGGCTCGTCTTCGACAATAAGGATATGTTTGGTGGTCATGCGGTCTCACCTATTTACTTTTTAGCCTTCCATCAGCGGCAACACTATTTCAATTCGAAGCCCTCCCGACGTCCCATTGGCGGCCCTGATTTCGCCCCCGAGATTTTCCACAATGCTTTTGCAGATACTCAAACCCAGACCGCTTCCACCCTGCGACCGACTTCTTGACTTTTCCACCCGATATAATCTGTCAAACAAATGCACCAACGATTTTTCCGGCACACCGGGTCCGGAATCTTCGATATAAATCATTAACCGGTTCTGTACACGGTTGTTCCAGATCTTTAATCTAGCGGGAACATCCGCGTATCGCAGTGTGTTTTCCAGTAGATTGGAAAAGAGTTGTGTCAGGCGATCCGCATCTCCTAAGATGATGACAGGTTCGTCGGATTCCAGATCGTCCTGCAGTTCTATTTTCCGTTGTTCTAATCGACTGCGAAATATCTGCAGGATATTTTTTAGAATTTGAAGGGGATCCACCGGCTCTTTCTTAAACGCAAGGGCTCCGGTGTCAGCCAGCGATAACTGATGAAGATCATTTACAATTTTGCTGACATGCAGAACTTCGGCATGCAGAGATTCAAGGACCTCCCGGTTGACTTCCCGAACCCCGTCTATGACCCCCTCCAACTCGCCGCGCAGGATGGACAAAGGCGTCCTTAATTCGTGGGAGATATCAGAGATCCATTGTTGGCGCATTTGCTCATATTTCTCAAGGGTTTGTGCCATCGTGTTAAAATCAGCGGCCAGTTGGCCCAGTTCATCTTGGGATTGAACGTCGATTCTTCTAGTAAACTGTCGGGAGCTTAAAGCCTGTGTTCCGGCCGTGAGCTGTTTGATGGGGGCCAGCAGGTGTTTCGACAATACAAAGGCCACGACGGCGGCCAGCAGCAGGATAGGCCCCCCGATAAGGTAAAACGCCTGGGATTGCCGTTTTAAGAAAGCGACCACCAGTGGGTTCGATATATGCTCCCGTTTGTGAAGCCCTAACCAGCCTACGGTTTTGGCATTGACCATAATGGCCTTTAATGTATAGGCATTTAGAGGCCTGCCGGGCCGCCCGCCTACGATGTGTTGTTTTTGGGCATCAAAAAGGGCAAGCCCCCGGGCGAATCTGGCAAGGCGATCCCGTGGTTTTGGCGGCCGCATGCCCGGAGACCGTTCCTCATTTGACTGGTTTTCATAAGCATCAGATTCCAATGGGCGCTTCCGGCGATCGACACCTTTCAATAAAGGGTTTGATCGCAGCATTTTCTCCCACATTAAAGGGTCGTCCTTCAGCCGCTGCCACCCCTGATGCTTCTCATATTCCTCCTTCAATTCGATGCTTAGCGCACTGAGCCTTTCCAGGGCCTCATTGTTGACGTAATCCGTAAAATTGCGGGTCACGTAAAATCGCATGATACCGATCATCAGGGTCACCACTAGAACAGATGTCAATAAAAAGGCGCCAAAAATTTTATAGTAAAGTTTGATTCCCACTTTAACCCTCTATGCCTAAATATGGATGTCGTTTCTTTCCGTATCCTGACTCAGTAAATAATATAGTTTTACCCACATTTCAAACAAATCATTACCCTTCACAAACTTATCATCTTTTCTCCACAATTACTTCATAATTGATTGTTATCTTGGAGTTGAAGCCAAAAGGGCTTTTATTTCAAATTTAACTTTCAATTTAAGGAGGTAGTTATGAAAAAGATTCAAACAATCGCGATAGGCAGTGTATTGGTAGTCGGCATCGTGCTTTCCGGGATGGCCGTTGCAGCCGGATCGGGTGACAGGTCGCACAGAGGTTGGGCGAAGCATCGCCCGCATGGAGACAGAGGCCTTGAGCTTCTAACGAAGTATCAATACAAAAACCTGATGGTTCAAACACTGGCCGAGATCACAAAGCAATCTGCTGGGGACGTCAGCCTAAAACTCAAAGAAAAGCGACTGCACGGTGTACTGGAAGATTATGGAGTGGACCGGGAAGCCTTTCGTGCGGCCATGCGTATCAACATAAGCGCAATGATAAAGCAGGCAGCTGTGAACGGTAGCATTACCACAGAACAAGAAAAAGAAATCCTTGAAAAAATGGAAGAGCGTGCCCAGCGGCATGCAATCATGACCCGGTTAATTGAAAATGGGCTTGCGGATGGGACCATCACCCCGGAACAGGCTCAAATGCTGAAGCGCAGACCCTCCAAATGATAGGCAGGCAGTAGGCTTTCAGCTGGCGTTTTGAGGATGGTGTGAAACAGAGTCAAAAGATAGCTCCAGATCACTTCCGCCGTCAGCTGGAAGCATACCTTTGCGGCCCAAAATAAACCTGCTAAAGAATTTGGTTTATAGGTTTATGGCCAGCAATCGCAGGCTTCATACGAATACGAGCGAGAATAAGTAGACATCGGGTTGCGCAATATTCTCAGCAGGGGCGCGGTCCGAGGGGGTGTAAATTAAAGCGATCTCATTAGTAAACGAGACAATGATCCCTTTCTTGTTAGGGTTGCTGAATTTCTCTCTCACTGATGCCCATTAAATACAACAGTCCGTCAAGGCCCACGCTGGAGATCGACTGTTCGGAATTTTCTTTTACGATCGGTTTGGCGTGATAGGCAATTCCAAGGCCGGCGATGCTGATCATCGGCAGGTCATTGGCACCGTCCCCGACGGCAATGGTTTGCTGGAGGCTGATGTTTTCCACCGTGGCGATGGTTTTAAGGATCTCAGCTTTTTTAGGCCCGTCGATGATATCCCCGTTAACATTTCCGGTGACCTTGCCGTTTTCGATCTCGAGCACATTTGCAAAGACATAGTCCAGCCCCAGTTTGTTTTGCAGATATTCGCCGAAGAAGTCAAAGCCACCGGAGATGATTCCAATCTTGTAGCCAAGCCTCTTTAACGTCTGGATTACCCGCTCGGCACCTTCGGTAAACACAATATTGCGTGCGGTTTCTGTCAGCACCCCGGCATCCAGGCCCTTCAGCAGGGCAACGCGGCGCCTGAAACTTTCTTTGAAGTCCATTTCGCCGTTCATGGTAGCTGCGGTAATCCGGGCCACCTGGTCGCCCACACCGGCACGCTCGGCCAGGACATTGATCACCTCACCCTGGATCAGGGTGGAGTCCATATCAAAGACCACCAGTCGGCGGGCATGACGATAGATATCGTCCACGTGAAAGGAGATGTCGATGCCGGTCTCGTTCGAAATGCCAAGCAACTTGCCGCGCAATTGTCCGGGATTATCCGGGGTGCCGGAAACGGTCAATTGCACGCATGCCTTGGGCAGTAAGTCTGGGGCATCCAGAAAAACCCGCCCCGAGAGTCTGGTGATTACATCAATATTCAATTGGTGAGCTGCGATGGCGGCCGTGACTTTTGACAGTTGGGCTGCCGTCAGGTTGCGACCGAGCAGGGTGATGATTCGGCGTTCCTGCCCGTACTCCGAAGCCCAGGCGGCATAGCTTTTTTCATCGATGGCGGAAAATCGGATCTGGATACCCAGTTCGTGGGCTTTGAACAATAGATCTTTGAGGATTGAAGACGATGAATGCACCGACGGTATCTTTACCAGAATGCCCAGGGACAGATAGTCATGGATAACCGCCTGGCCGATGTCCAGAATGGCAACCTCATACTGGGCAAGAATGTTGGTTAAGCTGGACGTTAAACCCGGCTTATCTTTGCCGGTTATATTGATCAGAATGATTTCTCTCATTAATGACACCCTTTCACGGAAATATCTCACTTGCATCGCCAGTATAAATGGTCTTCTGCGTCCAGATCCAATTTTTATTTTGTCATTTATTAAATTGTTGGTTTCAGGTGTCAGGAATTCAATGATTTAGGGACTCAGGAATTGAGGAATTCTTGTAT
>JBATKU010000641.1:0-3964 GCA_049669725.1 Desulfobacterales bacterium | reverse complement strand
GGCCCGATGGTGCAAACCAGCTTGGTTTTGTTGGCGGGGAAAGCCATGGAACTACTCCTTTATGTCAGAAGACAGATGACAGAGGGCAGATGACAGATAACAGATAACAGATGGCAGATAACAGATGGCAGATAACAGATGACAGATAACAGATGGCAGATAACAGATGGCAGATGACAGATAACAGATGGCAGAAAACTTTCTGATGGTCTGATCAACATCTGTCCTCTGATCTCTGACTCCTGTCCTCTTTTATTTATTTAGATCTAAATATTCCAAAATACCCATGTTGAACTTTTCGATAAAAGCCTTGTCGACTTTCTGGATCGGGTTTGCGCCAAGAAAATTCAGCAGTTTATCCAGTTCGACTTTTCTATTGCCGTCATCGGAAATATGCTTCAAATTTACGATCTCATCTTCAATTTCGAAATATTTCAGCTTGTCAACCAGAGGCAACTGCCAGAACAGCAGGAATCCCCGGTCCGGGAAAGCTACATCCAACAGCCGGTAGCAATATTGCATAAAAGCTTTCTCGATCTTAAAACGGATGGCGATGATATTTTGTTTTGCTTGCTCCAGTTTTTCCAGGTTGCACGGTTTTCCAAATACTTCGAAATACATTTTTATTTTGGGTTCGGTACCTGACGGCCGCACGGTGACCCTCATACCGGCTGTATCCGGGGGGTTGTCAAAATAATATATCAATATGTTGCGGGCGGAAGTATCGGTCTGGGAGAGATGGGGTTGAGGCTCTCCCTGTATGCGATCCAGCCGTTCTTTGACGGTAAAGTCATCAAAGGCATCTATTTTTGCACCTCTCAGGTGATCCATGATGAGAGCGATCTGTTCCATGCCTTTGGCGCCCAGTAAACGGATTTCGGTTAAATAATTGTGGCAGTAACCAAAGGATGCGTAGATGTCGTTGAGATCGTCCAGCAGGGTTTTTTGCTGCTTTTTTAATTCAGCAGCATGTTCGCATAACCAGATGGCGGCACAGGCCGCATCTTTGTCCCGGGCGTAATTGCCGGTCAGATAACCGTGACTTTCCTCAGCCCCAAAGATAAAATCGCCGATTTTGCCGTCTTGTTCGATCCGGTTCATCACATCGGCAATATATTTGAAACCGACCAGAAGATCGCCGATGGTTTGGACACCGTTTTCTGAAGCGATCTTTTGCATCAGCGAGGTGGTGACATCCGTTTTGATGATGGTGCTGTTCTGATTCAAGCGTCCCAGGGATGCGTATTTAGAAATGGCGTAGTTGGTCAGAATGATGCCGATTTCATTGCCGGTTAAAAATTGCCATGAATCTTTTTGTTTTAACATGATACCGATTCTGTCCGCATCCGGATCCGTGCTGATCAAAATATCGGCATCGATCTTTGCGGCATAGGGCAGCGAGCTGGCAAAGGATTCAATCACCTCGGGATTGGGGATGTTAAAGGTAACATTTTCAAATTCACCGCTTAAATTCGACGTCGCAGGATCAAGACTGACATCAAAGCCCAGTTTTTTTAAGATGGGATAAACCGAGGTGAGCCCGGTACCGTGCAGGGGAGAATATAGAATCTTGATATCACGCTCATCCGACAAAGACACCGGACAGACAGCATTATAATAAGCGTTATCAACTTCCCCACCGACAAATTCAATCAAGCCCCCAGCCCTGGCTTTTTCAAAATCCATCATTTTTATTTCCTTAACATTACCGGTGACTTCATCGACCAGGGTTTGATCTTCGGGGGGGATTAATTGTCCGCCGAAATGGTCATAAACCTTTTTGCCGTTGTCGGTGGGAAGGTTGTGACTGGCACTGAACATATCGCCTGAAATTGCGTTCAGATGACGAATGGCATAGGAAAGCTGCGGGGTGCTGCGCACATCTTCGAACATATAAACTTTAATATCATTGGCGGCGTATACTTCTGCGGCCGCCGTTGCCAGCCGCAGGCCGTCGAGGTTCATGACGGGGTTGGGGAGCGTGTCATCGTATATGCCTTTCTGGGTGTATTTTCTGACATCAAAGGTCAATACCACACCGCGCTGTCGGGCCTCATCTCCATATTGCCGCGTCAGATACTGGGAATGTCCCTGGGCAGAAGCCTGGATGGTCCAGGTGTTGATGCGGTTGGGACCGACGCCGACCAGCCCTCTGCGCCCGCCGGTTCCGAAAGGGATCACCTGATAAAAGGAATCCAGCAAAAAATTCCAATTTTCTGTTTTAATTAAATGCGCAATTTGAGCGACATAATCGTTAAAGGCATCATCGGTTAACCAGACTTTAAGCCATTTCAAGGCTGAATCGACATACTTTTTCGATACCTTCAAGCTGTCGAAGCCGTTTTCTGCTTCGGTGAGCAGACCATCCACATTCATCATTCAATACCTCTTTTTCATAAGATAATTATGCCTTATAATTGATATTCTATTATGGAATATTGTGGGAGCGGCTTTTAGCCGCGAAAGGATGGTGTGCCAATCTGTATTCACGGCTAAAAGCCGCTCCCACCCCTGTGAAATTCCTTCTGCGGCCCAGTCGATATCGAATTTAGTTAAAGGACCGAGTTCTGAAACCACCTAATTATTAATTTTTATTTGGCTGTAATGTAGTTACGAATCTTCCATCGTCAACCAGATATATTGATACGGTTTCAGGTCAAAGGAGTCCGGATCTACCCGTTTACCGGAGATTAAATCCGTCATCCGATCGGGTGTTTCAGTACCTGGCAGCGATACGGTGGTGTCAGCTGAAGAAATGTTTGTTAAGGCATAGATGGTTTGATCTTCGCAATAGCGTTTGATGGCAAACACTCTCGGATCTATATCAAGTATTTCAAAATCAGAATTGGGATGAAAGGCCTTCTGGGCCCTGCGTACCTTTATCAGGTTTAAGTAGGGATAAAAAATCCGGGAGCGAAACGATGCGGGATCGTTTAATTCGGTTACCAGGGTGTCTACCTGAAGTTTTTCCCGGTTAATGGTTCTGGCTCTGCCGGTCTGTTTAACCCCATCTGTCCAGTTCCGCGATCCGAGCAGGCTGTGGATATAGGTTGCCGGAACCCCCGGCAAGGCATACTGGATTGCCTGAGCCGCTAAAAATCTATCTGCATTCTCGGAGCCCTTCGAGGCTAAGATGGCATCAACATAGCTGATGTTCAATTCATAGGGGCTGTCGGATCCGTCCGGATTGCGTTTATAGGACACCTGGCCGTCGTTGGCTTTGACAACACCAATGAGGGCATCCAACTCCTTCGGCGGCAAAATTCCCTCTAGGGGACGAACCCCGATACCGTCGTGGGAGGCAGTAAAATTAAAAAAGGTGTTGTTGGGAGATTCTAAATGCAATCCCTGAGCCCAATCGGTGAGAACCATACAATTTTCCTTGACGAATGAATAAAAGAGCAGTGGCGGAAGCGTGAAATTGTATACCATTTGGGCTTCGTCGCGGCCGCTGCCGAAATAGCTGACATTTTCATCGTGGGGGACATTGGTTTCCGTTGTAATCATGACATCCGGCGCTACAATATCCAAAATGGCGCGAAACAGCTTTACCATGGCATGGGTCTGTTCCAGATGAATACAGCTGGTGCCGATTTCCTTCCATAGATAGGCGATGGCGTCCTGCCTCAGAATCATGGCGCCGTTTTGGACATAAAATAAAACCACTTCCACCATCCTGACAAGGACGTCCAGGCTCTTAAAGTTAAAGTCAATCTGATCGGCGCTGAAGGTTGTCCAAAGATGGACCTTGTTGCCGTCGTGCTTTTTATATTCGGATAAAAGCGGCAAGGAACGCGGGCGCGTGACCATGGATAAATCAGCGGCCGGATCCACCTCGATAGCGAAATCTTCATAGCCGGGCTTATCTGCCAGGTAATCCGCAAACCACTGGCTTTGGGAAGAAAAGTGATTGACCACATAATCAAACATGAGCTCGAAATCATTGCCGATGGCTTTTACATCC